>DROW01000204.1 GCA_011388675.1 Chloroflexota bacterium
CGCCGACCTTGTGCTGGGCCCAGTCGGGGTGGTACCAGTCCTTGTGTCCCAGGTCCACCCGCGCGCCGGTAACCCGCCAGTACTGCATCCCGGAGACGTGGTCCTTCTTGTGGAACTCCCGGTAGTCGAAATCGCCGGGGTACCCCCAATCGGCCGACCAGACCTGCATCCCGGTCCGGTTGTTCCGCCCGATGACCGCCACCCCGGAGTGCTCCGCCTCCACCCCCGGCGTGGTGTTCACCACGTAGTAGGGCCGGTAGGTGGTTCGCGGGCGCTCCGGCCGCTCGAACTCCTCCAGCGGGACCACGTAGTTCCGCCGGATAGCACCGTAGGGGCCGATCGCGTCCCCGGCCGCCTTCCCCACCGGCCGCCCGCCCTCGATGGTGTGCGTTTCGGCGAAGAAGCAGCCCAGGCCCTCCGCCGCCAGGAAGGTCTCCAGCCCCGGACGCACCCGTCCGTCCTCCGTGATGTACGCGGGGCGGTAAGCACACTCGGGAAGCCAGATCGCCTTCGGGGCGCGGCCGAAGTGGCGACGATAGGAGGAGACACCGGCCCTCAACTGCCCGCGGATGGCCTCGTCGGTCCCCAGAAGAGGGAGGTAGCCGTGGGTGGCGGCCGAGGTGACGATCTCGATCACACCCGCATCCTGAAGCCGTCGGAAGCCGCCCAGCAAGTCCCGGCCGTACCACTCGCGGAACGAGCGGAGGATGCCGGCGTACCAATCTCTGTAGAAGGTGGCCAGATAGGCCGCGTGAGGATTGCCCTCCTGCCGAAAACGAGGGATGTCCCCCTCGGCAGCAGCCATCTTCTCCTCGACGTAGGCCTCAAAGTGATCTTTCACCAATGGATCGGCCAACTGCTCGCACAGGACAGGGGTGAGGCCCAAAGTGAGATGGACAGGAAGCCCCTCCTCGTGCAGGTCGGTGAGGGCGTTGAGGAGGGGGATGTAGGTCTCAGCCATCGCCTCGTGCAACCACTCCTCCCCGTGAGGCCAGCGACCAGCCCGGCGGCAGTAAGGGAGGTGGCTGTGGAGGACGAAAGTGAACGCACCGAGAGGGGCCATCGCCCTACCTCTCCAACACGGCCACGGGAGTCCAAGTAGGAGTCGGCGTCACGCGGGGGGTGCGGGGAGTGAAAGAGACGAAGAGGCTGATCCCCATACTGAGGACGACCAACAGGCTGATGATCCACAAGGCCCGCTGATACCGTGACGGTTTTCGCTTCATATCGAACACCTCTTTGATCCCGAAGTCGCCACCTTGAGGCGACCTAGCATTATAACACACCGTTGGGGAAGCGCAACGGCTCCCCCGGAGCGGGTAGGGCAATCACATTTTTGCACGAATGGCTGTCGAGCCCTCCGTCCCGCTTCTTGCCACCCTCCCCGGTTGTGCTACAATCCCCTCGTCGGAACGGCTGAACCTACAGCGATACTTTGAGAGGAGGGGGTATGGACCTGCTTCAGCGGCTTGCCATTGCCCGTGGAGATGAACCGGCCGACCTGGTGCTCAAGGGCGGACGGGTGGTCAACGTCTTTACCGGCGAGATCGTGGAGGCGGAGGTCGCGCTGGCCGGTGGGTGGATCGTCGGCGTGGGAGGCGGGTACGTCGGCCGCCAGGAGATCGATCTGAAAGGACGGTACATCTGCCCCGGCCTCATCGACGCCCACGTCCACATCGAATCCTCAATGGTCATCCCCTTCCAGTTCGCCCGCGCCGTCGTCCCGCGGGGCACGACCACCGTGGTCTGCGACCCCCACGAGATCGCCAACGTGGTCGGCGCGGAGGGGGTCCGATACATCCTCGCCGCCTCCGAGGGGCTCCCGCTGACCGTCTACGTCAACCTCCCCTCCTGTGTCCCTGCCACGCCGATGGGCACGGCAGGGGCGGAATTGGGGGCGGACGACCTGCTGGCCCTGGCCGACCACCCCCGCGTCCTCGGCCTGGCGGAGATGATGAACGTGCCGGGGCTGGTCCTCGGCGTGCCGGACGTGGTGAAGAAGGTGGAGGCCTTCCAGGGCCGGGTCATCGACGGGCACGCGCCGGGTTTCGGTGGGAAGTGGCTCCAGGCCTACGTCGGCGCGGGGGTCGGCTCCGACCACGAATGCACCACCGTCCCCGAGATGCTGGAGAAACTCCGGCTGGGGATGTACGTCTTCATCCGGGAGGCGACCGGGGCGAAGAACCTGCGGGACCTGCTCCCCGGCCTCACCCCTTACAACAGCCGCCGGTGCGCCTTCTGCACCGACGACCGCCACCCGGCCGACCTGCTGGACGAGGGACACATCGACCACCTGATCCGGCTGGCGGTGGCGGAGGGGCTGGACCCGCTGACGGCGATCCGGATGGCGACCCTCAACGCGGCCGAGTACTTCCGGCTGTACGACCGGGGGGCGGTCGCGCCGGGGAAGCGAGCCGACCTGGTGGTCTTTTCCGACCTGAAGAACTTCCGCGCGGAGATGGTCTTCGCCGCCGGTCGGCTGGTGGCGCAGGCCGGCGAGCCGGTGGGGGAGTGGGCGGAGCCCCAGGCGGACGACACGGCCGTCCGTGGTACGGTCCACGTGGATTGGGACCACCTCCGCTTCGACATCCCGGCCCCCGATCCCGCTGCCGGTTCCGTGCGCGTGCGGGTCATCGGCATCGTGCCCGACCAGATCACCACCGAGCACCTGGTCGAAGACCTGCCGGTGCAGGGTGGGCAGGTCGTGGCGGATGTGGAGCGGGACCTGCTGAAGATCGCTGTGATCGAGCGGCACCGCGGGACCGGCAACGTGGGCCTGGGGTTCGTCCACGGGCTGGGGCTGAAGCGGGGCGCGCTGGCTGGCAGCGTCGGCCACGATGCCCACAACCTGATCGTCGCCGGGTGCGACGACGCCTCGATGATGACCGCCGCGCGGGCCGTGGCGGACCTGGGCGGAGGGCTGGTCGCCGCCGCGGGCGACGAGGTCCTGGCCTCCGTCCCCCTCCCCGTCGCCGGCCTGATGTCCGATCAGCCCGTCGAGACGGTCCGCCACCAGATGGACCGGCTGATCGAGGCGGCCCGGTCGCTGGGGTCCCCCCTGCACGACCCCTTTATGACGCTGGGCTTCCTCGCCCTGGAGGTCATCCCCGCCCTGCGGCTGACCGACCAGGGGCTGGTGGACGTGGAGAAGTTCGACTTCGTCCCGTTGTTTGCGGGGTGAGATAGGGTTTTTCTACCACAGAGACACAGAGGGCACAGAGGACGCTCTATTCTTGAGAAAACTCTGTGTCCTCCGTGTCTCTGTGGTTAAGCTACCCGCGGCGGGGGATGAACTGGCCTCGGCCCTTGCGCCCGAGGAACCGTCCCTCCCGGTAGATGACCTGCCCGCGGGAGAGGGTGGCCTTGACCTCCCCCTGGACGCGCATTCCTTCGTAGGGGGTGTAGCCCGCCAGGTAGTGGAGGTCCTCCGTGCGGACGCTCTTCTCCGGCCGCGGGTCGTACACGACGATGTCCGCGTCGGCCCCGGGGAGGAGGTTCCCCTTCCGGGGCCACAGCCCCCAGACGCGGGCCGGATTGGCGGAGAGCAGCCCGGCCAGTTGGGGCAGGGTGAGCCGCCCCTCGGCGACCCCGTAGGTGTACATCAGGGGCAGCAACGTCTCCAATCCCGGCAGTCCCCCCGGCGTGCGGGTGAAATCGTCCTGAGCGACCTTCTGGTCCTTTGTGTAGTCGCAATGATCGGTGGCGATGAGGTCCACCGCACCCGCCTCCACCAGTGCCCAGAGGGCGGCCGGCTCCTCCGGGTCGCGGAGTGGCGGCTGGAGGATGTACCGCCACGGCTCAGGCCCCTCGTAGGCCGTGTTGTCCAGCAGAAGATACTGAGGGCAAGTCTCGCAGGTGACCTCCTGGCCGTTATCGCGCGCCTCGGCGACCAGGGCGACGGAGCGGGCGGTGGAGCAGTGGCAGATGTGGACGGGGCACCCGGCGGCCTCGGCGAGGAAGAGGATGCGTTGGACAGCCTCCTGCTCGGCGAGGGCCGGGCGGGATTGACCGTGGAACCGCCAGCCGATCTGGCCGGCGTCGACCAGCGCCTGGGTCTGGGCGGTGACCAGGTCGTCGTTCTCGCAGTGGATGAGGGGGCGGATCCCCAGGTCGGCGGCGGCGGTCAGCAACCGGAGGATGGTGGCGTCGTCGGCGTAGTAGTTGGGCCGGTAGGTGGTGTACAGTTTGATGCTCGGCGTGCCCAGGTCCACCAGATCGGCCAGTTCCCCCTCCCGGCCGGGAGGGAGATCGGTGACCATCACGTGGAAGGCGTAGTCGATGACCGCGTCTTCGGCTTCCCTCAACCGGTTCTCCACCGCCTCACGGAGGGTCTGACCGGGGAACTGAGTGGCGAAATCCACCACCGTGGTCACCCCGCCGCAGGCCGCGGCCCGCGTGCCGATGAACCAGTCGTCGGGGGTCTGGTAGATGCCCGTGTCGAGGGCGATGTGGACGTGGGCGTCGATCACGCCGGGCAGCACGATGCAGCCCTCGGCGTCGATGACCTGCGTGTCGTGGGCCAGGGGCAGATTGCGGCCAATGGCCTTGACCCGCTCCCCCTGCACCAGCAGGTCCGCTTCCAGTGTTCCCTCCGGCAGGACCAACGTTCCGCCTCGGATCAACAGCGTCGCAGTCGAGGTTCGTCTCACCGTGCGACCTCCTCTCGTTTTTCGTCCCGGGCTTCCTGCCCTGTGGCGTACTCAATGATACACCCGAAAGGCCGTTTTGAGAACCGAAGCACCCGCGCTGACTGTTCAGATCGCCCATCTTGAGGTATACTTATCATTCGCCGTTTCTTTCCCCAATCGCCTGCACGGGGCTTGCAAGAATCAGCGGGGGAGGAGAACGAACCCGCGTGCTCAGTGTGGACCCGGTTAGGAGGTCATTATGAAGAAGTTGTTGATCCGGTGGATTATCTCCGCCTTGTCCCTTTTCGTCGCCGCCTGGCTGCTGCCTGGGATCGAGGTAAGCGGTACGGCGTGGGTGGCCTACGCCGTGATGGCCGTCGTGTTGGGGTTCGCCAACGCGGTGATCCGCCCCATCCTCAAGTTCCTCACCTGTCCCCTGATCATCCTCACCCTGGGCCTCTTCACCCTGGTCATCAACGGAGTGGTGCTGTGGCTTTCCGCCGAACTGTCCACCTGGCTGGCCCACGCGCTGGACCTGGGGGTCGGCTATCACATTCGGGATTTCTGGTCGGCCCTGTTGGGGGCCATCATCGTCAGTGTTGTCACGGTGATCCTGTCGGCGCTGTTCGTGGATGAGGACTGACCCTTATGTCGCAGAGCACGACGACGGCCCCGGTGGACATCGACGCGGTCCTCGCAGAGGTCCGAGCCGCCCTCGCCGAGGGGGACTGGGAACGGGCGGTCACCCTGATCGAATCGCTCCGTCCGCCGGACCAGGCGGACGTCTTTGAGGAACTGCCGCCCGAGGCACAGGACCAGTTGCTGCCCCGCCTCGACCTGGAGGACTCCGCCGACATCCTAGAGGAGTTGGAGGAGGAGGACGCGGCCGAGGTCGCCGCGCGGCTGAAGGTGGCCGACCTGGCCCGCATCCTGGACGAGATGGAGCCGGACGAGGCGGCCGACCTCCTGGGCGACATCCCGCCGGAGCGGGCAGCGAAAGCCCTGGCGAAGATGGAGGAGGCGGAGGAGGTCCGCCCCCTCCTGGCCCACGCCGACGACACCGCCGGCGGATTGATGACCTCGGCAGAGGTCCTTCTGCACAAGGATATGACCGCCGAGGAAGCCATCGCCTACCTCCGCTCCATCGCCCCGGACACGGAGACGGTCTATTACCTTTTCGTCGTGGACGAGGATATGCGGTTGGTGGGCGTGGTCTCCCTGCGCCAGTTGGTGATCGCGCCGCCGGATGCCCGCATCGAGGAGATTATGGACCCGGACGTCATCCACGTGCGGGCGGACGCCGATCAGGAGGAAGCGGCCCGGCTGATGAGCCGGTACGACCTCCTGGCCCTGCCCGTCGTGGACGAGGACGGCCGCCTCCTGGGCCTCATCACCCACGACGACCTGGTCGAAGTGCTGGAAGAGGAGGCGACGGAGGACATCTACCGCCTGGGCGGTGTGCCCGAGGAGCAGCCGATCGACGTGCCGGTCCCTGCCGCCCTGCGCACGCGGTTGCCCTGGCTGGTGTTGAATCTGGGCACGGCAATGGCCTCCGCCACCGTCCTCAGTGTATTTGAGAGCACCATCGCCCGGATAGCCGCCCTGGCCGCTTTCTTCCCCATCGTCGCCGGCGTCAGCGGCAGTGCGGGGACCCAGACCCTTACCGTCATCGTGCGGGGGCTGGCGTTGGGGGAACTGGATCCCAGGGATGGCCTCCGGGCACTGGCCCGAGAGGTCCTCATCGGCCTGGCCAACGGGCTGGTCGTCGGGGGCCTCGTCGCTTTGATCGCGGCGGTTTGGAAGGGAACGCCGGCACTGGGGCTCGTCGTCGGGCTTGCGACCCTGCTGAATATGCTGAGCGCGGGCATCGCTGGCGTGCTGGTTCCCCTGGGGATGCAGATCCTGCGCATAGATCCTGCGCTGGCCTCGCCCATCCTGGTCACGACGATCACCGACACAATGGGGTACCTCATTTATCTGGGCCTGGCCACCGCGACCCTGACAAGGTTCTCGTGATGTACCCGCCGTCCTTCACCCTCGTTCGCTCGCAGGAGCAACTGACGACCCTTTTAGAGCGACTTCTCTCCCGTCCCACCGTCGCCGTGGACACCGAGTCCAATTCTCTCTACGCCTACCACGAGCGGGTCTGTCTGATCCAGTTCTCCACGGAGGAGGCCGACTTCATCGTGGACCCTCTGGCGGGAATCGACCTGAGCCCGCTGGGGGACCTGTTCGCGAACCCGACCATCCAGAAGGTCTTCCACGCCGCCGAGCAGGACGTCGCCAACCTGAAGCGGGACTTCGGCTTCCGCTTCGCCAACCTGTTCGACACGATGTGGGCCGCCCGCATCCTGGGCTGGCCGCGGGTCGGCCTGGCGGACGTCCTGGAGGAGACGTTCGGCGTGCACACCGACAAGCGGTATCAGCGGTACAACTGGGGCAAGCGCCCTCTCCCACCGGAGGCTCTGAGGTACGCCAGCCGGGACACCCATTACCTGCTGCCGCTGCGGGACCTGCAGGCAGAGGCGCTGGAGAGGAGCGGGCGGATGGAGGAGGCGGGGGAGGTGTTCGCTCAGTTGGCCGAGACGGGGCCTGCCTCCAATCCGTTCGGCCCGTCCGCTTTCTGGCGGCTCAAGGGATTGGACGACCTCCCACCGCGGGAGCGCGCCGTCCTCTACGAGTTGTTCCTCTGGCGGGACCGGGAGGCCGCCCGGCGGGACGTGCCTCCCTTCCGGGTGATGGGGGAGCGAACGATGCGAATCCTGGCCCACCTCCGGCCGCACACCCTCGACGATCTCTCGCGCGTGCGCGCGCTGCGTCCGAAAACCCTGCACCGCTACGGGGAGGCCATCCTGGAGGCCATCGCCCGTGGGGAGCGAAGGCCCCCCCCGGAGCCCCCGCCCTCCCCGCCGCCGCCTGCCGAACCGGTCCTGCAACGATACCACGCCCTCCGCGCCTGGCGGCGGGAGGTCGCTGCCCGGCGAGGGGTGGAGAACGACGTCGTGCTGCCCAACGCGGTGCTGTGGGCCCTGGCGGAGCGCAATCCGACCTCGCTGGGCGAACTGGCGGACGTCCCGGGCCTCGGCCCGTGGAAGCGCAAGACCTACGGCCCGGCGATCCTGGAAGTTCTCGCAACCAGCGATCGATAACCAGCAACCGGTTTTCAGGGGGGACATTCGTCGTGAAGATCAAGTTCCTGGGCGCAACCCAGACCGTTACCGGCTCTCAGCATCTGATCTCGGTCAACGGGAGCCGGATCCTCCTGGAGTGCGGGCTTTTCCAGGGGCGGCGGAGGGAGAGTTATGAGCGGAACCGCCGCCGTCGGCCGCACGCAGGAGATCGTCTACGCGCTACACCGGCTCCACCTAGCCGGTCAGATCCCCGACGTGCCCATCTTCGTGGACAGCCCTCTGGCGGTGGACGTGACCGAGATCTTCCGCCTCCACCCCGAGTGTTACGACGAGGACCTGCAGGACTTCATCGCCCGGGACCGACATCCCGACCCCTTCGGCTTCGACCGGCTGCGGTACATCCGGAACGTGGAGGATTCCAAAGCGCTCAACGATCTGGAGGGGCCGGCGGTGATCATCAGCGCGTCCGGGATGTGCGAGCACGGCCGGGTCCTCCACCACCTCAAGCACACCCTCTGGAGCCCCCGCAACGCGGTGCTGATTGTGGGGTGGCAAGCCCCCAACACCCTGGGTCGCCGGTTGGTGGAGGGTCACAAGAGCGTGCGCGTCCTCGGCGAGGAGGTCCCGGTGCGGGCGCGGGTGGAGGTGATCAACGGCTACTCCGCCCACGCCGACCGGGCCGCCCTCCTGGCCTGGGCCCGGCCCATCCTGCGCCGCTTGCAACGGGTCTTCGTCGTCCACGGCGATCCGAAGCCGGCCGCCGCCCTGGCTGAGGGGCTGCGGGAGGCCGGGGCGAAGTGGGTGGCGATCCCCGCCGAGGGCGACTCTTTCGAAATGTAGCGCAGAGGAGGTGAGAATGCCCACGATGAATCTCTGGAAGGAACTCCCGCCGGGGCCGGACGTGCCTCGGGTCATCTACGTGGTGGTCGAGATCCCCAAGCGATCGCGGAACAAGTACGAGTACGACGAACAGGGCGGTTTTATCAAATTGGACCGCGTCCTCTACTCCTCACTCCACTATCCAGGCGACTACGGCTTCATCCCCCGCACCCTCCACGACGACGGCGACCCGCTGGACGTGCTGGTGATGACCAACGAACCGACCTTCGCCGGGTGCGTCATCGAGGCCCGGCCGTTGGGGATCTTCCACCTGGAGGACAAGGGGAAGTTGGACGACAAGATCCTCGCCGTCCCCCACACCGACCCCCTGTTCGACGATTTCCACACCCTGAAAGACGTGCCCGCCCACTTCCTGGAGGAGGTGACCCACTTCTTCAGCGTGTACAAGGACCTGGAACAGGCGGAGACGAAACCTCGAGGATGGGAAGGAGTGAAGCGGGCCTACGAGGAGATCGAGCGGGCGATCGAGATGTACGTCCGCCTGCTGCGGACGGAGAGATAGGGTAACGGTCACCCACAAAAAGAAAACACCACAGAGACACGGGGAGCACAGAGGAATCTCTGTGCCCCCCGTGCCTCCGCGGTGAAACCGTGGAAGTCCTGTCCCCCCAAAGGCGACCGTCACCAGACCGCGCTAGGGGATGCACAGCACCTGCCCGGCGAGGATGTAGTGCAGGTTGTAGATGCGGTTGGCCTCGGCGATGGCCCACATACTCACCCCGTACCGCAGAGAGATGCGGAAGAGGTTCTCCCCCCACTGGACCGTGTGGTAATAACGACAGGTGGGCGTCGGCCCCCAGCCGAACTGGGGCACAGCCGTCGGGCCGGGCGGGACGGGGACCCAGGGCACGTTGGGGATCGCCAGAACCGATCCAGCGTAAATGAGATTGGGGTTGACGATGCCGTTGCAGAGGGCAATGGCATCGGGGCGGACGGAGTAGGCGCGGCCGATGGCGTACAGGGTCTCTCCCCACCGAACCACGTGGTGCCCCAGGATATCCGTACATTCCCCACCAGGCTGCGGCGTCGGCGTCGGCGTCTCCGTCGGCGTCTCCGTCGCTCCGACGACCTGGATGGTCGCGCCCTGGGTGGCAACCTCCAGCGGCCCCCCGTTGGGATCGGATAGCAATGCGTCACCGATCTCCACCGAGTACGTGCCGGGCTCGCGCCCAACGAACGTGAACGTGATCAGGTCGCACGCGCCCTCGAAGGGGGAACTGGGGGCCTGGAGGCTCGCCGCGTACCCCACCCCCTGATCCTCCGGTGAGGGACCCACGAGGACGTCGGCGATACACCCCTGCCCCTCGTAGCCGACCCAATCAAGGCCGGCCCCGTAGGTGATGTGGACCTCCACCCCGTACAGGTTAGATGCGTTGGCGACGTGAAGCGTCACCCTTGCCAGGTCCCCCAGAGCCACCGAGGAGGACGAGGGAAGCAGGGAGAGGACCGCACCCGTGGCGGGAGTTTGCGTCGGCGTGGGCGTCGCGGTGGGGGACGGCGTCACGGTAGGAGACGGTGTCGCGGTAGGCGTCGGTGTCTCCGTGGGTGTCGGCGTCTCCCCAACCTGCACCGTCACCTGCCCGTTCTCCGTCTCGACGGGGATCTGGCTGCCGATCGCGTCGGCGAGGAGGACCTGGGTGAAGGTGAGCGGAGAGACACCGGCGGCTTTCGCCCGGAAGGTGATCGTCGCCACCACGCCGCTCCCACTGACCGGTGCGTGGTTCATCTGAGCGTAGCCAAAGTCGATATGCCCCGTCCCCTGGTCGACCTCGTTCTTGGGGACGTAATCGGGGCTGGCGAACGGCCCGAGCGCTACCTGTATCCCGGCCATTCCGGCATCGGCGTCCACCACCTCCAGCACCGAGGGGTCGAACACCAGATGCACCTCGACCCCCTGAAGGTTAGAGACGTTCTCCACCACGATCTCCACGGCGACGGTCTCCCCTTCCCCAATCGTCGCCGCCGTCGGGTTGAGGTAGACCCGCGCTCCCCCGCCCTGAGCGGAGACCGGCACCGCGAGGATCAGCAGGAGCAGTACGACGGGCAGACACAGGCCGCGGAGGATCGGCATTTCCCTCCTTCTCATTGTACACCTCCCCAATGGTTGACTCGACGAAGATCTAGAATACGCGCTTCCTGGGCCACGCGACCAGCCCCATCCCCAGCGCGCCCAAGAGCAGCGCGCCAGCGGGGTTGCAGGAGTGGAGCGGTGCACTTTCTACCACTATGGCGACCCGGCCGGCTGCCACTTCGGCCGGGATCGGGGCCCCGTTGGGGTCGGCCAGAAGGACGTCCTGCAGGACCAGCGTCCCTTCCCCCTGCCCCCTGGCCCGCAGCGTGATCGACGCCAGCGGGCCGTTCCCGCTGGCTGGCTCGTGCGGCGGCATCCTCGCCACAGCGTAATCGATGCGCCCCGCGTCCAGATCGACCTGGTTTTGGGCGACGAAGTCGGCCGGGAGGAACCCGCCGTGGGCGATCTGAACCCCTTCCGTCTCCGGGTCGGCATCGACCACCTCCAGCAGGTCGGCGTCGTACTCCAGGTGGACCTCCGCCCCGGCCAGGTCGGTTACCCCTTCTATCCGAATGGTCACCTCCGCCGTCTCCCCAGGCTGGAGCGTGAGCACGTCCGGCTCCAGTCGAACGACCGTCCCGCCCGCGGCAAACGCGGTGACCAGCGGGACGACGAGCAGAATCACTACCCCCAGGACGAAACCGGTTCTCAAGGACAATTGGTACATAGGCCGAAGTTCTCCGCTGTCATCGTGAGATCGAAGATATTCACCCGGCAGTCGCCGTTGACATCCGAGGCCGGCGCAATCGAACCCAGCGCGTTCCCGCCGGGGCAGGGGGTGAAGGGGACGAAACAGGACTCATCGACGCTCTCCCCGAAGTCGCTGATGATACGCACGATGTCGAAGATGTTGATGCACCCATCGCCGTTCACGTCTCCCCCCTCCAGCGTGTGCCATCCGACGTTCACCGTCGTCTCGTCCAGCGGCTCCCAGTAGCACTCGCTCCCGTAGTTGGGAAAATCCAGCCGGATGTAGGCCCATTCGTAGGGGCCAGGAGGGGGCGGATCGGCCGGAAGGGGGAGACCGGCCGGGGGAAGCGCCCCTTCCGCTGGTACCTCCAGATAGAAGTTCCCCGCCTCGTCGGTGCAGGTACGCGCCCAGGCAACGGGGTAGGGGCCGGAGGTGGGGTAGAAGAGGACCGTGACCGCCGTGCGACCGTAGTGGGTGGTCCCCTCCCGCGTGATCCATCCCTTCAGTCCGGTCGTCGTCGGCGGCACACGGATCGCCCCGCCTTCCGCATCCCCCACCGTCAGCGGCGTCCCGTCGGGATCGAACAGATGGACCGAGGCAGGTTCGAAGGCGATCGGGTAGGTGCCCGGCGCGGCTCCGTCCCGCACGCGGAAGGTCACGGCGGCGAGAACCCCGTCCCCCGCGAAAGGACCGGCATCCGGCGCACGCTGGGCCACCCAGCGGACGGTGCCCTCCTCGGCGCGGTTCTCCGGGGTGCAACCGCCAGCGAAGACGGGACCGACCTCCAACTGCACCCCGTCACGCCCCGGATCGCTGTCCAGGGGCTCCAGCACCTCGTCCGGGTACGTGGCGACGAACTCCACGCGATCCAGCCCGACCGCCCCCTCCACCCGGATCTCGAACCGAACCGTATCCCCGGGACGTGCCGTGACGAGGCCGGGGGCGAAGTAGATGTCGGCGGTGGGAGACGTCGGAGGGAGGGACGGGGCGAGGTAGGAGAGCACCCAGAGGACGAGAGCCCCCCACAGAAGTGTCCCGCGCATCGTCTTCTCCCCCCCGGCGATCCCGTGTGGTCCGGTCGGCCCCTACGGCGCCCAGGTCGTCGGTCCGCAGCGGTCAAAGTTCCCCGCCGCCAGCGTCAGGTCCAGGATGTTAATGGTGCCGTCGTCGTTGATGTCTTCCGGATCGCTGGTCGGCAGGCCACTCATACCGAACTTGCCAATGATGGAGACGATGTCGAGGATGTTGACGCAGTTGTCGTTGTTCGTATCCCCGCCCCACAGGGTCGTGGTCCCGATGTCCACCGTCGCCCCGACCACGTAGACGGAGGACTTCTGGGCGTCGAGATAGCCGTTGTAGGAAGCCTGGACGGTGTAGGTGCCGCCCAGGGGAACCGAGAGGCTGAAGGAGCCGTCGGCAGCGGTGGTGGTGGCGGCGATGACGCCGTTGCCGGTGGAGAGGGCGACGACGTCCACGTTGGCGTGGTCGGTCATCGTGCCCTGTCGCTGAACGACCCCCTGGATGATCCCGGCGTCGATGACGTTGATCGTCGGTACGGAGACGCTGTTGATGGGGATGGGCTGGCCGTTGGCGTCGGAGAGGACGGTGCCCGGGGGGTCCCCGGTGCCGACCAGGGCCACGCCGATCCCCGTTGAGCCGGTCGCCAGCCCGGCCCAGGTGATGGTGGCCACCGATCCGGTCCGGTTCGTCACCCCGCCGGAGCCGCCAGTGTGGCTAACGGCGATGTGGATGCAGGCGGAGGTATCGCACTCGGTCGGATGGGGGATCGAGGGGGCAGAATAGAAGACTTCGTTGGCTCCGACGACGAGGCTCCCGTCGAAGAAGCCGTAGGTGATCTCCACCTGGGTGCCGTTGGCCGGGTTGTCGTCGTAGTCGTCCACATCCACCACGGTGGCGTCGAAGGGGATCCACAGTTCGACCCCCATCACGCCCACCTCGGGGGTGGCGTTGTTGGTCACCGAGATCACCACGTCGGTCGTAAAGGTGGAACCGACGACCGGCGCGCCGGAGACGATGTCGGTGATGATGACCGATGTGTACGTGTTCGGTCCATCGGCCTGGACCGGCGCGCTCGAAAGGGGGACCCACAGGAACATCAGAGCCAGCGCAAGCCCCGCCCGGAAACCTTTGCCCATCTCGCACCTCCTTCGGAATCGTGGCAGAAAACCGAGCCCGCAAGCGGCATTGGAAACCCCGCGTCGCTTCCACTGTAACACGTTCTCCACCAAAGTGGGTTACAGGTGGGTTACGGGAATGTAGCCCGTCTTTGTCGTCGGGGAGAGGCGAAGATCGGAGGGAGAATGGGTACTCGAAAGGGTGCCTCTACAGGTCCGCCGCCTGGCGCAGGATCTGCTCGATCCGTTGTGCCGCGGCCTGTAGCGAATAGCGCTCCTGCACGGCCCGATAGCCAGCCTCCCCCATCCTCGCCAGACGTTCCGGCTGCTCCTTCAGTTGCCGCAGGGCATCCGCCAGCGCCGCAGGGTTCTCCGGCTCCACGAAGACCCCTGCCCCGACCTGCTCCAGCAAGTGGCGCGCCTCCCCGTCCACCGTGATGAGGGTGGGCGTGCGGCAGGCCCAGGCGTCGAACATCTTGGTGGGGAGCGCACCCCGGAAGAGGTCCAGACGGCGCAAGGGAACCAGCGCCACGTCGGCCATCGAGAGATAGGGGGCCATCCGCTCCAGCGGTTGTCCGGGCAGTAGGCGCAGATTGTCCAGGCTGTACTGCTCCTTCAGCGCCAGCAGGGCCGCTTTGCGCGGCCCCTCCCCCACGAAGAGGAACTGGATGTCCGGGTCGTCTCTCAGCAGGCGGGCCGCCTCGACGACTGTCTCCAGGCCCTGGGCAATGCCGTGGATGCCGCCGTACAGGACCACGAACCGCCCCTCCAGCCCCAGTTGGGCCCGCAGGCGCGCACCTTCCTCCGGTGCCGGGCGGAAGATGGCTGTGTTGGAGCCGTTTGGGACCAGCGCCAGTTTACTCTCCGCCACGCCGCGCGCCCGCAGCCGGTCGTAGATGCCACGGGTCACGGCGATCACCCGTCGCGCCCGGTGGTAGCAGCGCATCTCGAACCACTCGGCGAGGCGGATAAAATACGGGTTCCTGAGTTCCCCCAGCACCACCGCCGACTCCGGCCACAGGTCCTGCACCTCCATCACGAAGGGAACTCGCCGCACCGTGCTGACGACCCAACCGGCGATGGCGACGAACAGGGGAGGGGAGTTGGCAAAGATGGCGTCTACCTTTCCCCTCACCAGCAAGCCGGCGACGATGGCACCCAGCATATAACTGAGGTAAAAGGCCATGCGCGTCCGAAAGGTCTTCACCGGCGACGTTTTGACCCATAGGTGCAACACATCCACGCCATCGCGGGTCTCGCGCACCCACAGTTTACGCCGGTAGCCAGGCTGCACGATCCCCGAGGGATGGTTCGGGACTTCGGTCAGCACGGTGACACGGTGCCCCGCCTCCGCCAGCGTTCGGGCGACGGTCATCGCCCGCACCTGCACCGCGCCCGCCTCCGGGGGGAAGTATTGGCTCAGATGCAGGATCCTCATACGCGGGCCTCCAGGATGCGGACAATGGCCTGGCTGGTCTTGCCATCGCCGTAGAGGGGAGGGTGATCCTCCGGAGGGCGGAAGGTCCGCACCGCCTCGACGATCCGATCCGTGTGTGCGCCGACCAGTTTGTTCCATCCCACCTCGACCGTCTCCACCCACTCGGTCTGCTCGCGCAGGGTGATGCAAGGCGTACCCAGGCAGTAGGCCTCCTTCTGGATGCCACCGGAGTCGGTGAGGATGAGACGGGCGTGTTTCTCCAGCACCAGCATATCGAAGTAACTCTGCGGCTCGACCACCCGCACATACGGCGTCGGACGCCAGCCCACTTCGTTCAGGCGGTTGCGGGTACGCGGGTGGACAGGGAAGAGAACCGGCTCGCGCAACCGATTGACGGCCTCCAGAATGGCCTCCAGGTTCTCACGAATATCGGTGTTCTCGGCGCGGTGGATGGTCAGGAGAAGATAGCCCTCCGGCGATAACCCTAACCGCGTCAAGACGTCCGACTGCGCTTCGGCCAGTGGCAGGTTGTACAGGATGGCCTCGTACATCACGTCCCCTACCAGGTGTACCCCCTCGGTAATCCCCTCTGCGGCCAGATTCTCGACGGCGGTGGAAGTGGGGCAGAAGAGGAGGTCGGAGACGTGGTCGACGACCACGCGGTTGATCTCTTCCGGCATCCAGCGGTTGAAACTCCGCAGGCCGGCCTCGATGTGCCCGACAGGGATGTGCAGTTTCGCCGCAGCCAGCGCGCCCGCCAGCGTAGAGTTGGTGTCCCCACGGACCAGCACCCAGTCCGGTTTTTCTTTTAGCATCACCTCTTCCAACCGTGCCAGCATCTGACCGGTCTGCCAGCCGTGCGGCCCGGAGCCGACTCCCAGGTTGTAATCGGGCGGAGGCAGCCCCAGTTGCTCGAAGAAGACGGCCGACATCTCATAATCGTAGTGCTGGCCGGTATGGACGAGTACCTCGCGGTGGCGAGGGCGGAGCGCCCGACTGACGGGGGCAGCCTGGATGAATTCCGGCCGCGTTCCGACGATAGAGACAATCTTCATTAGGACCTCGCTTTCGGGCAGGATTGGCAACCCGCGAGACGAAAGCCTCCCAGTGTTCCCAGGAGGACTTTACCAAAACTCATGTCGTTCGTCAAGCCCCTGTAGGTGGGGGGTTTCGAAGTGGAAGGCAAGAGACCGGCACTTTCAGCCTCCTCAGGGGCAATCGCGGGGCGAGGTTCGGACAAGAATACAGACACCCCGATCCGTCCTGCCACACACCGGCAGGGGCTGACGGGGAACCGGTCCGGCATCGGCGCTTCGGGCCGCTGCCCCCTCGGAGGAGGATTCGGCCGTCGGTGGGTTCAGATCGGCGGCAGGACCCCTACCGCCTGCAGCACACGCCGTCCTGATTGCAGAATGAGATACTTCCCCGCCAGTGCGGCATACCTTGCCCGCTCGGACGGGGACATCGGGCCCAGATCAGCCAGGCCGTAGCCCAACTCGACCAACAACGGCCCCGCCACACGCTGTACCAGCCTGAGATCGGCGGGGGACATCTCCCGCCGCCAGCGGCCGACCCGGCCGGGATTCGGCGGCTGGCGGACCGGGTCGTGGAAGTCGCCGGGCCGGATGCGCTTCCGGGCCAGGCGATGGTGCTGGGCCATCTCGGGCAGGTACGGCTCGTTCAGGAACGCGCAGATGGCCCGCAGTTCCTTCTCCGGATCCAGCACCAGGTCCTCGTAGCGCAGTTCGTGGTAGAGGCGCGGCCCCAGCCGCGCCCCGGCCGCGCGGGCCTGTCGGATGCGGCGGACCCAGGTACGGGCGGCGAAGTAAACGTCTATATGGAATTCCCTCCGCCCCCACTTCTCCAACATCGAAAGCGCCACATCCCGCCCGTCCCGAATGATGTGGATGAACTGGGCCTCGGGAAATATCCGGTGGATCAGATCGACGTAACTGGTATAGATCGGTGTCTTATCCCCCCACCGCACAGCCCCATACTGGCGCGCGTACATCCGGTAGAGGGTTTCCAGGAACCCCGCCGGCGTTGGGGCTGGCATCTCGTGGAAGAAACGAGCGGGGTCCGGTGGCTCCCCCTGCCACTCCTTCACGAATCGGTAGCGGGTGAAGATGATGTGCAGGATCTTCCGCACACGCGATTCGTTCAGCGGAGCGAGGGGGGCGCGACCAAAGAAGCGGGGGATGAAATCGGACTCGGGGGGGATGTAGATACGGGGGCTGCTGCTGAGCATGTAGCGCAGCAGGGTCGTCCCCGAGCGGTGAACACCGATGATGAAGATGGGATTGCTCGAACCGGTCTCTCTCACGGCCCTTCCTCTTCCAGGGGATATCCGAGAGCACGGATCAGATCCCCGAGAATTTCCTGAACCTGCCGCTTCTCCTCTGGATTGAACTCCCGCTTCCATCGCCCGCTGTGGGAACGGGAGAGATCGATCTGGAGCATCCTCTCGTGGAAGGGGATTTCCGCGAACAGACAGATCTCCTGGAGGACCTCCTTCGGCTCCCGCACGAACCGCTCCAGGCTGACCTCGTAGAGGCTGTGCGGTGGAAGGGAGGAGCGGATCTCGAACCAGCGGCTCATCATCGACCGGTACCACAGGGCCCCCTGAACCTTGTCACGCGGGCTCCATCGCTGTCGACTGAAGGAAGCGACAACGTCTCTCGGATCGCGGTAGATGTGAACGATGCGAGCCTGGGGGAGGATCTCCAGGATCTCCCGGGCCAAGAGGACGTTCCACGTGTTGTCCTCCACAAAAAACGCTTTCCCCGTCTCTTTGAGGAGATCCCCTATGACATTGTGGATGAATTTCCTCAAAATAGGAGCCAACTCCTCTCTGGAGCGAGGAGGGGAATGGTAGATGCGGGGGTGGAGGGTGTATCCCTCCGTGCCCACCCAGCAGGCGGGGAAGGAGAACGCGATGAGTTCGGACATCAGGGTATCGACGTGATGCTCAAACCGGGGCAGATGGCGATTCAACTCCCACCCGTGGTAGGCCCTTGGTGAGAGGAGGCGTCCTCTGGGGTCGAACCATTGAATCAGGCGGCCGGCGAGGCGGTGATACCACGGCTCTCGGGCAAGGGTCCTCAGAAACCGCTCCAGCCGCTTCAGGCGACGGTCCGCGATGTAAGGGGACCAGACGGCGGTGAAGCCGGCGTAGAAATCGACGATGCCGTCGGGGTCGATGATGAAACGATACTCGAAGGGAAGGCTGGCGGCTTGTGGGTGAAGGGCCAACGTCTCCTTCAAAATGCTTGTCCCGCTCCGTCCCGTTCCTCCCACCAGAATGATCTTCACCATCGTCCCCCCTATGGAATCACCCATCGGACCACGTGGAACGCCTCCGCGTAGTCCACTCCTGCCTGGGCGCCCCGCACGCGGGCGAGGCCCCGGATCAGGTCCTCACGCCAGTACTTCCGGTGCCGCTGCGAACGGTAGTGGCGGAGCGCTCTCAATTTCTCCTCAAGATGGCGCTCCTCCAGGTGGACGAAAGCGGAGGCGGTGAAGGTGAGGTTGTTCCAGGGGAGTTCGTATCCCAGAATGCTGACATGCTTGAAGGCCCGTATCCCCTCCTGGCACACGATCTGGTGATCCTGGTGCACGTCCGTAGGGGCGGGAAGGAGAACCAGAGACGGCTGCAATTCCCTCCGTATTTGTACCAGATACTCCAGGATTTCCTGTCGGTACTGAGGGAAGTGGCGGACGGGATAGCGAAGGATCGTCAGATGGTCGATAGGAATGTTGAGGGAACCACAGGCCGCCCGCAACTCGGTGACCAGGATGTCGCGGGGGAAGCCTTCCGGCACCGATTCCTCACAAATGGAGAAGGCGACGTAATAAACCTCTGCCCCCCTCTCGATAAGTTTGACCAGGGTTCCTCCGCATCCCAGTTCCCCGTCGTCCGGATGGGCCGCCAAGACGAGGACGCGCTCGTTGTGCATTTTCATCATCGGGACAACACCTCTTCGTAGAGCCCTACCAGTTTCCGGCTTTCCTGCTCCCAGTTATACTTGTCACGGATCGCCTGCCGGGCGTTCCGCCCCATCACGCGACGGGCGTCGGGGCGGTTCAGAAGGTCGTCGATGGCCTCGGCAATCCGACGGGGCGAGGTGGGGTCCACCGTGACACCGCACTCGTTGCCCTCGACGATCTCCCTCCATAGATCGAAGTTCGAGGCAATCACCGGCAGGCCCGCTGCCATATACTCGAACAGTTTGTTGGGCAGAGCGAACTGGTACCCGTGCACCGGCTGATTGCACACCAGCCCCACGGCCGCTTCGTTCAGGTATCGATACATTTCCCTGTACGGGACCTTCCCCAGATACTCCACCCGTTCGTACCCGGGCAACTCGCGGGCGGCTTCTGCCAGCCGGGGGGAGGACATACTGCCCAGGAGGACCAATCTGGCCTGCGGGACCGTCACATAACCCAGCGCCTGTACGATTTGGTAAACTCCCCGGTAAACGGTCCATCCCCCGGTGTAAATAAGGGTGTAGTTCCCTTCGTATCGCCGACGGTCCTCCGAGACCCACTGCGTAACGGAGAGCGAGGGGTAATTCCTCACCACCCGGGTCTTATCTGGGGGAAACCGTCGCGCGATCGTCTCTGTAGCCGCCACGAAGCCGTCAAGTCGTCTACAGGCCCTTTTCTCCAGCCTCTCGACCAGCCGCGCGGCCCCCCCTCGCAGAGAGCGGGGGAGCCATTCCTTGGCGGCAAACAACCGCGGATAGTCCTCGTGCACATCGTAAATCACGGGAGCCGAGGTGCTCCGCTTTAGCAAGAGCCCCACCGGGAGCAGTTCCGGGTCGTGAAAGTGATACAGGTCTCCCCGCAGGCGGTGTACGATCCACCCAGCGACCCAGGCCCCCCACCCCATCCGCACGAGCCGATTGGGGAACCGAGGCAGAGGGACGATCTCCACCCCGTCCACCACTTCCCGCCGGGTGTGGGGCGCGACCAGGGCTACCCGGTATCCTTCCCGGACCAGGGTGCGACACTCTTTCTGAAAGATGCGGGTATCGAAAGGGCGATGAACCACGGTGAAGTGAACAACTTTAGCCCCAGCCACGTGGACACTCCCGTTCCGTTACGTTTCCCATCGGCGGTACAGATCGAGCAGTTTCGCGCTTTCCCGTTCCCACGTGAAGATCGCGGCCGCGCGGAGGGCGTTGGCGCGAAGACGGGCGTACCCCTCGGGATCGCCCAGCAGGCGACGCAGCGCGTCGGCCACCGCCTGCGGGTCCTCCGGATCCACGACCACTCCCACCTGGTACGTCCGGATCACCCTGGCGATCTCAGGCAGATCGCTCCCTATCACCGGGATGCCGGCCTGAAGGTACTCGAAGATCTTGTTGGGCAGGGCGAAGTAGTAACTACGACACGTGTTCTGGATCAGTGAAAGGCCGACGTCGGCGGAGGCGGTGTAGGAGGGCAGTTCCGATAGGGGGACTTTGCCCGGCAGGTACATACGGGGCCACTCGCCGGAAGCGGCCCGTGCGCGGTATTCCTCCAGGGCAGGCCCATCGCCCAGGATGACCCCCGCCACGTCCGGCAACTGCCGCACAGCGGCGGCCATTGTCTCCAACCCCCGCCCCGGTGCCACCAGACCCTGGTAGAGCGCGATCCTCTGGTGAACGGGGATGGACAAGGTTCTCCTCAGCCGGTCGGAAGAAGCAGGTCGTGCCGTCCTCTCCGGACAGTTCATCACCACCACCGGCCTAGGTATGCCGTACAATCGGACCAGTTCGTCGGCGATGCCGTCGCACACGGTGATGACAGCGTCGGCACGACGGATAAAAAGCCGCTCCGGCAACGCCCATAGGCGGCGGTAGATACCCGATAGGCGGGTGCCGCCGAAGTTGCGCCCCGTCTCCAACTCGTGCGCGTCGTACACCAAACGCGCGCCGGTGCGACGAGCCGCAAGCCAGCCGAGGGGAAGGGTGTTGGCGTCGTGCGCGTGGACGACGTGGGGGGCAGCACGGATCAGGAGAGACAGGGCGCGGAGGGTGAACTCCAGATACTTCACCAGCGGCGCGATCCCTCCACCCCGCCAGCGACGGCTATGGAGAGGGACACGCTGGATTCGGTATCCGGACCGCTCCTCCTCACGGGGCAGCCCCTCTTTCCACAGCGCGTACACCACCACACGGTGCCCGGCTGCAGCCAACGTTTTGGCCTCCTTGTGGACGCGGGCGTCGTGGGTGAAGTTGGAGAGAAGGAGCATTGAGATCTTCATATAGACTCCCTCTGAAGGCGGCTCAGTTCGGCCAGAACCTCCTGGCAGATCCTCGCCCACGGACGCTCAATCTCCCGCAACAAAGTGGGGTGCCATACCAGCGAGAACACCCCTTCCACCTGGCGACAGCGACGGGCCAGTGAAAGGATGCGCTCTTTTCCTTCCGCTGGACTCATCCTACGGTACCCCTTCAACGTCGCATCCATCACGATGAGCGGCCGCTCGACGATGTTCAGCACCCGATTTTGCAGACAATCGAAGGGGTGAAAAGGGTGACAGGTCCCGCAGCGAAACCCCTCGTGATCCGCATATCCCATCGTCGCATCGTAGGTCAGACCGACCCTTTCCCCATCCCGCCACGTACCCGGCACCCGAAAGCGGAGGTAGTGCTGCCGCCCTCCATACTTATCGGTGCCCAGCACCGCGTCCAGCCGCGCCTTCTCATCCCGCAGGCGCGCCGGATCGTTCAACGTGTAGTATCCGGCGTGGAGACCGATCTCAAACCCCCGCTGCCGGAGACGTTCGATAAGCCTTCGGACCAGCGGCGAGGCGGGGTCGTACCCGCTGTCGAACGGGGAGGGATCGGACGCCTTGAAGTAGAAAGCCGCGTCCAGCCCGTAGTGGGCGGCCAGTTGGGCCAGGTATTCAATTCCCCGTATCTCACTTGTTTGGGCGGGACGGAAAGCCTGCATCACCAGTTCGCGCGCCGTCCCCCACGCCCGCCAAAGGCTGCGGCGCTTGAACAGGTCCCCACCCAACACGCGGATTCCCTGCCCCCAGGTAGGAAACGGACGAACGTGGTCCACGTCCGAACCGAGATGGACTCTGAACCGGTGACGTCGGGGGCGATGGCGGGGCAGGAGGGCCATCAACCAGGCCCGCAAGACAAGGGCGTACTCGTCCACGATGGGACGGTCCAGAAAACCCTGCTTGTAGGCCACACTGGCGGTGGCGGGGAAGCGGTCGTGCTCGTCACGAACGGCGACGACGGTCTCTTCCCAGCGGGAGAGCATAAAGAAGGTGGCGGCGATGATGTCGGCGTGGAAGACCAGGAGACCATCGGGGTGGCGTTCGGCGAAGGGAAGGCCCCCATCTTCACACCCCGCCCCCCAGAACAGCACCGGCAGCGGATCGGTCAGGGGGGAAGGGACGCCGGGCGGCAGGACCCGGCTCAGCGGCAAAATCTGCAACGAACCAGAGGGACGATGTAACAGGGATTCGAACGCATCGAGGGCGCAGGGGGTCACCACCACGCCGCCGAAGTCCGTGGGGGCACGGGTGGGATCGCCGTACCACAGAGGTATGTCAGGTTCGAAACCGGCACGCTGAAGGACCTGCTCCCAGGCGTAGGCGGTTGCCTCCGGCGTCAGGGGAGGCGCGAGGTTATCGGTCTGGATGCTTACGGGCACAGATCCCTCCGGCATACCGCCTTATCCATCCTGTGCAAGGGAATATCCCAATCGAGAGGCCGTCTCAGCGGTGAAACGGGCCAGGTTGGCCCGCAGGTCCGCCTGATCGGCCTCGGAGAAGGGAGGGGCGCTCTTCTTTTGCGCGTTCAACCTCTTCCGGAGGATCGAGCGCACCCTTCTCATCGACGGCATCGGTGCCCCGGCGAACGCATAGAGGCGCTTCAGCGTCTCATAGTCTCCAGCGAAGATCTCCTCCGCCTTGAGGCAAAGGGCCTGTTCCGGCGGAAGGGTCGACAGGAACTCCAATATCCAGCGGTTCGTGGCGTCCCACAGCCACAGGTTCTTCTGAACGACCGAGTAGGTTGCCCATCGATCGGCGTCCTCCGTGCCGGGGCGCGGGGTGATCCGGGTCGGGTCGCGGTGGTGGCCTGCGTACCAGCGCCGCCGCACTCCGGAGCGGACGACCGCGACCGGGTGGCGGGTGAGGTGGATGAAGCGGGCGTTGGGAAGGAGACGCAGGATGGCCGGGGCGAGGAAGGTGAGGTGAGGGCTAGTTTCGGCGTAGCCGCGTCCACAGGAGAGAGCGTACTCTAGGAGTTCCTGACGGGCGGTGGCGAAGGCCGCGGTCAGGATCTCATCGGCGGGTGAAGAATCGCCGTACAGATAAGCCAGCCGCGAGAGCGCGAACAACTTGGGACGCGGTTCGTGATACGCAAAGAGATTGCCGCTCAGCCCCAACAGGGCAGCCAGCGTCTTCGTCCCGGTCCGCCCAGTGGAGAGGGCGAAAATGCAAGGGTGCTCCTCATCAAAGGTGCTCAACCGCTCACGCCCCGACAACCGGTAGCGCAAGCGATGGTAGACCTGACGCGGACTGAGGTCGGGCAAGACGCGCAAGCGAGAGCCGATTGAGCGCACTAATCTCTGAGGCACTGCTCCTCCTCCAGGTAACGGAGCAAGATAGCACGCATACGTTTGGCGAAGATCTTTTCATCAAAGTTGGCTACAACGTGTTCCTGCAGCCGTCTTACCAGCGAGCAACGTTCGGATTCACCCATCCTTTCCAGTTCGGAAAGGACAGCCGGCACCTCTTGGAAGGAGCGGTACCGCAGCGCTGCTTCGATAACGATCTCCCGCTGTCCACCTGAATCGTGGACAACGGGCAGACATCCAGCAGCGATAGCCTGCACAGTGGTGATGCCAAACGGCTCATTGATGGTGGTATGCAGAAAATAGCGAGCACTTTGCAACAACGGAAGCATTTCCGCGAAAGGCAAGTCCGGGCGCAAGTGCACATTCCTTACATCATGCTCTTCGATATAGCGGCGACAATTCTGGTAATATGGATTGTTGCCCGCGAAACCGACGATGTGGAAAGGGATATGTGGCACCCGTTCCGCTATTTGGATTTGTTCTAATTGACGTTTATCTGGAGTGAAACGCCCAAGCGTGATAACCGAGAGGGGACGAGCGTGAGGACTAGCACGGAAGCGGTCGATCTCCACGGGGGGATAGACTACCGGTAAATCGCTGGGGAGATCATAGACCGCACGTAAGGCCTCGCGGGTAAACCGAGTCATACACACAATAGTGTGCTTCGGGTCCGGCTTACTGAGATGGTATAAGGGACGGAGAATCAAACGTTGAAGTCTGTGCCGTGACCAGAGGGGGAGCCGCTTCCCCGGTAGATGGATGCTAACATCTGGAGTGATCAGGCGGGCCTTCCGTGGAAAGAACATATATGTCAGCACATTCTGGCTTCTCGGCAGAAATAACAGGCTATTCCCTGTATTGATGAGGAGTGCGTATGACCGACCATACCACCAAAGGGAGATGTTAAACAAAACCGTCAGCGTGTCAACAGGAAGGCGCGGGACACCAGGCAGCAATCGAAAATGGGCTCGTATAGGGCGACCATACCATTCTACAACCTGCGCCGGGTCGAACCTAATGCGCGCCGCCAGGATGTCGGGCACAATCCCGGCCTCGTTGAGAACCTCAACGATCCCTAGGATGACACGAAGGCGACCTCCCAAGATGACGGTTGGTTGGCAGATGGCAACTCTGTTCATACAACCTTTTTTATAAAACGATAGCCTATCCTATTTCCGAACCATGGAAGGAGTCTCGATAATGGATTGAGTACTCGATCGAACAGATAGGCAATTTGCGCACTTCCCCGGAACCGCGGGCGAAATCCCCAATAATAAATCGCCCCTCCCGTAGTTGCTTCGATTTCCATCTCTTTTGTTTCCATCACCCATCGCTTTAACTCAATTGGGCTCAACCGCCGCATCGGTGGCCGGTAACGGTCCCAGATGCGATTCAGCCAGCTCCATGCATTGTCAACTGTGATGAGCATTTTTCCCCCTGGTTTGGTAACGCGGACCATTTCTCTCACCCAAGCTCGCTGCAAAGCGCGGTCAGGCAAGTGTTCAATGGCTGAAAAGCTCGTGACCACATCGAAGGAATTGTCAGGAAAAGCCAACCTCGTTGCATCACACTGCACGAAAGTTGTCTTATCAGGCAACAGGGTAGATGGAATAGGGCGTAAGTCAACAAGATATATACGCCTTATCCCCTTCATTTTACTCAAGATAAGGGCATCCAAGGGTATATGACACCCCACATCCAATGCAATACCTGAGAAATCATGCCATAAATTCCAATCGATCTGTTTCATCTCTAGATAACGATGAATATAACGTGTATTGGTCGGCTTTAGACCAGGACGTTTTGCAAGAAGCTCGGACAATTGTTGGTATAGAGGTGACCCTTTTTCAATTCGCATAGCCCACCTTCTCCAAACCTCATTGATGCACAGTCCACTCGAAAGACCCTTCCCACAACATACGTGTATAAGTGAACCGCCTTAGGACAAGCCATAGACGGACTAGGGTTCGGCGAACAGCAACTAGCAAGTAATGCCAAGGCTTACGACAACCATAGCTAAACGCAAGAACATTTTTCCCCGCCAACTGGGCAGGGACATTATAGAAATAAAAGCTGAAAAATAGGATTTGATACCATCTGGGGTTTTGTTGGCTCGACTTTTTCTCAAAAACTAACATGTTGTTACGAAGAGAAACAAACCATTTATGGAATGGTTGGGGACGCAGTTTCTCAGCCAGTTTACTGGGGGTTTCCAAATATCCCCTAGAAGCAATGCGGTTTAATTCGGAACAAAAACTTTCAACATTCTCAATATGCTCCGCCACATGTGAACATATAACAAAATCGAATGCGCGATCTTTAAAAGGTAACGCACACGCATCTGCTATGACAAAAGCTTTGTCTGGAGGCAACACGATGGTTTGACCTGAACGCTCTCTGTCGTCGTTCAGAAAGCGGTCTACCAAGACATTCGCACGTGGGTGTGGATGATGACCACTTCCGATGTCAAGCACCCGCCAATCGCTACTGTATCCGACTCGAGTATGTGAATTTCCCGTGGGAAAATACTCCATCGTCATAGTGGTATACCCTTTCAGGTTTCATACCTTCTTTGAGCGATATTCCTGTTTTGAGAGCAGCGAACGACGCACCTCGGATACCATCTCCAGCAACCGGCGGCGCTCCAGCGCCAGTAGAACCGAGCCGTACACAACAGTAAAGGACATCACTTTTGCCAGACCCGATGTCCAACCAGAGGCAGTCACGGCGGACAGGCTACCCATGCCGTACCCCAGCAACCCCCCTACCGCCAACGCCATCCCTGGAGCGGCAAACAGCCGCCCCACCGAGCAATCCACGTACGCCCTTGCCATCCAGAACAGTAGGACGATGCCCACTACCAGCATCAAGTCCACCGCCAAGGCCACGCCGGCGATGCCAAAGGGCAGACCCAGCAGGAACAGCCCTCCTACCATCACCGCCAGTTGAACCGCCCGTGCCCAGACGACCTGCTCCGGCCTCCCCATCGCAATGAACAGGTTGGCAATCGTCACTTTCATCGGATCGAACAGGGTGAAAACCAGCATCAGTCGGAAAGCGGTCAGCATAGGGAGCCATTTATCTCCCAACAGTAAACGGACAAACTCCGGAGCGATCAGCCACAACACTCCCGCAAACAGGAAACCGCTTCGAACCAGAAAAGCGTTCACCCGAAAAAAGGCCTGGGAGAGCCGCCGCCGGTCGCCCTTCAACTCGGCGTACATCCCGGTGGTAACCTGATTGACGGGTGCCGCCAGCACTCCTCGAGGATAGGTGGCGAAAGTGTACGCGCGGGAGTAGAAGCCCAGCGGCGATTTCCCCAGAAAAACCCCCGTCCACAGATCGTCCAGGCGATCCAGCGCGCGCAGCAACACCGCTCCTACCAGATTACGACTGCCAAAGCGAAGGAAGTAGCGCACCACCGGAGGGGACCAGGCCAGGCGGGGTCGCCATACCGGTCGCCAGATGTACAGAGCGACGGTGTGCAACAAGAACGTGACCAGGTCCGTCGCCAGCAGGGCCCACAACGTTGCCCCACGCCAAGCCAATCCCAGCGCGACGGCAGTGGTGAGTAGAGCGTTGAGCATCTGGATGAGGGCCAGTCGTTGATGCATCACCCGGCGCATCAGGATCAGGCGCGGGGTCTGGCTCAACTCCGTCCCACCCGTCGCAAGGACCAGCACCAGCAGTGCCAGCCGCGTCTCGCCAGCGGTAAAGGAGAGGGCTCCACCTATTAGGAGGACCGTCCAAAGAAGGGTGAAGAGGAGTTTCAACGTGAAATGGACCGCTGCTGCCTGCGCTTCGTCTTCTGTTTCGGGGGCGCGATGCAGGAAGGCTCCCCACATTCCGAAGCCGGGCAGCATCTTCGTCAGCCCGATCACCGACCCGGCCAGGGCATAGACGCCGAACACCTCCACCGGCAGCAAGCGGGCCAGCATCACCGAGCGGACGAAGAGGATGAGGATTCGGCTCGTGTTGGCGACGACGTTCCACGAGATCGAGACAACGCTGCGACGCGCGAGATCCGAGCCTTCGTCCAACCTCCCCCCTCCGACCGGCCTTGCTCGCCCGGTGTGTCCGTTCAGCCGTCCCTCCGCGTCCCAACCCCTATCCTTCGGCACACCCACCCTCTCGCCCGCACCCCTTCCACCGGAAACACCTCTCGTCCGTCCACCAGCACCGGCCGACGGACCACCCGGCGCAACCGCTCCAGATCCATCTCCCGGTACTCATCGTGTGCCACCATCACCACCACCGCGTCGCATCCTCGCACCCGCTCCTCCAGGTCCCCCCGGTACGCGGGCACCCATGGGTCGTGGATCACCACCTCAGCCCCCATCTCCCGCAGCCGCCGCACCAGCACCTCCGAGGGGCTGTTCCGGGTGTCGTCGGTGTTCTCCCGGTAGGCGTACCCCAGCACAGCCACCCGCGATCCCTCGATCCCCACGCCCGCCTCTCGCAGCCCGTCCACCACCAATTCGGCCACGTGGAGCGGCATCCCGTCGTTGACCGCCCGCGCCGCCGGGATCAGCCGAGGCGTGAATCTCTCGCCCGCGTTGGCGATGAGCAACCAGGGGTCCTTGGGAATGCAGTGCCCCCCTACCCCTGCGCCCGGCAGGTGCATATCCCGCCCCGGCGACTTGTTCACCAACTCCCGCACCCGCCACACGTCCGCCCCCATCGTCTCGCACAACAGCGCCACCTCGTTGGCGAAAGCGATCTGCACGTCCCGGTAGGCGTTCTCCGCCGTCTTCACCAACTCCGCCGTCAGGCAGTCGGTGGGGTCCAGGTCCCCTTCCACGATGTGCCGGTACAGGGCCACCGCCACCTCTGCGGCCTCAAGGGGCATTCCCCCCACCACGCGGGACATATGCCGCAGGTTGTACAGCAGTCGCCCCGGCATCACCCGCTCCGGGCAGTGGACCAAATAGAGATCTTCCCCAACCCGCAGGCCCGACTTCTCCTCCAGCAGCGGTCGGACCAGTCGGTCCATCGTCCCCGGGGCGAGGGTGGATTCGACGATGACCATCGTGTTGGGGGAGAGGTGCGCCGCCAGCGAGGTCAGCGCGCCGCGCAGGGCCTCGTAGCGCGGCTTGTGCGTCTCCGGGTCCACCGGCGTCTCCACCACCACGAGGACCACCTGCGCGTCCCGGCAGACGGCGTAGTCGGTGGTCGTCGTGAGCCGCTTCTCGGCCATCACGCGGGCGACCAATTCGGGCAGGCCCGGCTCCTCCCCCTCAATGGGGCACTCCCCGCGCCCGATCCGGCGCACCTTCTCCTCGTCCCGATCCAGCCCCCACACCCGAAACCCCACCTCGGCGAACCGACAGGCCACGGGGAGCCCCACGTACCCCAGGCCGAGGACGACGATCTTCGCCGATTTCCGCTCGATTGCACGCAGGAGACGTTCTTTCATCCCTCGCCGTCCAGTTCGATCACGCGCCCCTCACGACCCGATCGGACCAGCGCGTGGGCCAGTCGAAGAGCGGAAAGGCCGTCCTCCCCCGTGACGATCCCGGCTGGCTCCTGCCGGACCGCCTTCACGAACGTCTCCAGTTCGACGCGCAACGGCTCCCGCCGGTGGAGCCGCAGACGGACCATCCGACCCTCGCTCACCCCGCGCAGCAACCGCAGGTGGTTCCAGTCGAGCCCCCCCGCCTCCTCGTTCTCGTAGAAATAGAGGTCCTGCGTGAGCAGATTGGCCAGGAACATCCCCCGCTGCCCGGTAACCGTGATCTCCCGCACCTTGGTGGGCGTGAGCCAGTTGATGGTCAACACGCCGACCACTCCGTTCTCGAAGCGGAGCAACCCGGCGAAAAGGTCTTCGTGGTCGGTGTGGATCTCCTGCTCCGTCTCGGCGTAGAGACGACGGACCCGGCTTCCCGTCAGGTAGCGCATAATGTCCAGGTCGTGCGGGGCCAGATCGACCACAACGCCCACGTCCCGCACGCGGGCCGGGAAGGGGCCCAGCCGCCGGGCGTGGATCTGGAAGATCTGCCCCAGTTCCCCCGCGTCTAACCGCCGCTTCAGTTCGATGACGGCCGGGTTGTACCGCTCGATGTGACCAATCGCCAGCACCCGCCCCAGTTCGGCCGCCCGCTCGATCAGCCTCTGCCCCTCCTCCAGGGTCGCGGTGATCGGTTTCTCCACCAGCACGTGGCAGCCGGCCTCCATCACCTCCACCGCCACCGAGAAATGGTGCTGCGTGGGGACGGCGACGGAGACGATCTCGGGACGAACCTCCTCCAGCATCCGCCGGTAGTCGGTATAGGGCCGGGCACCGTACAGTCGGGCGGTCTCCTGGACCCGTGCGGAGTCCAGGTCGGCCGCCGCGACCAGATCGACGTCCGGGATCTCGTTGTACACCCGGGCGTGGTTGCGCCCCATCGCGCCCACGCCGATGACGGCAGCACGAAGTGGTCGTTGGTCCATCTCGCCCCCTACAGCCGGTTCACCGCTTCGACGATCCGTTCCAGGTCGGCCTGGCTCAGCGCCGGATGCACCGGCAGGGAGATGACCTCCCTGGAGAGTCGCTCCGCCACCGGCAGGTGGACCTCCCCCACCACCCGTCGGATGTGGTCGTAATGGTGGGCCGGCCTGGGGTAGAAAACCCCCGTTCCGATCCCGGCCTCGTTCAGCCGCCGGACCGCCTCGTCCCGATCTCGCCCGCCGTTCACCCGTACCGTGTATTGGTGCCAGACGTGGCCGTACCCCTCCCGCACCGTCGGCGTGATCACGGAGCGGAGGTGTTCGGAAAGGTAAGCCGCGTTGGCCCGGCGTCGGGCGGTGAACTCCTCCAGCCGGTCCATCTGCACCAGCCCGATGGCGGCGTGGAGGTCGCTCATCCGGAAGTTGTACCCCAGGAGTTCGTACTGGTACCGCTCCCGCATCCCGTGGTTGCGCAGCATCCGACATCGCTCGGCGATCTCAGGATCGTCGGTGGTGATCATCCCTCCCTCGCCGGCCATTACGTTCTTCGTCGCGTAGAGGCTAAAGCAAGCGGTGCCGAAACTCCCTACAGGCCGGCCCTTGTAGGTGGCCCCGACGGCCTGGGCGGCGTCCTCGATCACCGCCAGGCCGTGCCGCCGCGCGATCTCCAGGATGGGGTCCATATCACACGGATAGCCGTAGAGATGGACCGGGATGATGGCCCGCGTGCGAGGGGTCACCGCCGCCTCGATCTGTGCCGGGTCGATGTTGAAGGTGTCCTCCTCAACGTCCACCAAGACCGGCTTCGCGCCGACGAACAGGATGGCGTTGACCGTGGCGATGAAGGTGAAGGGCGTGGTGATCACCTCGTCGCCGGGGCCGATGCCGTGGGCCAGCAAGGCCAGGTGAAGCGCCGTCGTCCCCGAAGAGGTTGCGATCGCGTACCGGGTTCCGCACAATTGGGCGAACCGCTCCTCCAATTGGGCGACTCGCGGTCCCTGGGCCAATCGCCCCGACTCCAGCACCTCGACGACGGCTCTCTTTTCCGCCTCTCCGATGATCGGTTTTGAAATCGGAATCATTCGACTCGCTCCCAATCCTTTCGATCTACATCGATCTCCGTGCCACAGGCCGGACACCGCAGCCGTACCTTACCTCCTGCTCCCTGCTCCCTCGCTCCCCTGCCTCCTGCTCTCTCCAACCGATGCCCGCACGGGCAAACGAACCCTCGCAGTCGGGCTGGATTTCCCCACACCAGACCGTAGTCCGGCACATCGCGGGAGACCACCGAGCCAGCGCCGACCATCGCCCACTCACCAATGGTCACCCCGCAGACGATGACGGCGTTGGCCCCGATGGAGGCCCCGCGCCCGACCCGGGTCTCGACCACCTCCCAATCGTCGGCCGCCTTGAGGGACCCATCTGGGTTGATCGCCCGTGGACGTTTGTCGTTGGTGAAGACGCAGTGGGGGCCGCAGAAGACACCGTCCTCAATGGTGACGCCGTGATAGATCGAAACGTAGTTCTGCACCTTGACGTTGTCTCCGATGACCACTCCGGCGTCCACATAGACCCCCTTGCCCAGGATGCAGTTCCGTCCGATCCGGGCCCCCTCCCGCACCTGAGCCTGATGCCAGATCGACGTCCCCTCCCCGATCTGGGCCTGTGGGGACACCTCTGCCGTGGGATGGATTCTGACTCCCTTGTGCACGTTTCACCCCCCTAATCGTTCAAGGCCCTCCTCCAGCCCGACCTGTGCGGTCCATCCCAGCGTCTCCCGGATCCGCCGCACGTCCGCCAGCGAGTGAAGGACCTCGCCGGGGCGAGGTGGGGCAAAGGCGGGCCTCAGGTGGGTCCCTAACGTATGGTTGAGAACAGTTACCAATTTTAGCACACTCGTCTGTGCCCCGCCAGCGACGTTGAACACCTCTCCCACCGCCTCTTCCCGTTCCACGGCCCGCACCACCGCCTCCACCACATCGGTCACGTACACGAAGTCCCGCGTCTGGTGTCCGTCCCCGTACACCACCGGCGGCAGCCCCCGCCGCATCCGGTCGACGAAGATGCTGACCACCCCCGAGTATGGGCTGTGGGGGACCTGCCGCGGGCCGTACACGTTGAAGAAACGCAGCACCACCGTCGGCAGCCCATAGGAGGCACAGTAAGCCCGGCAAAGGGCCTCTCCCGCCACCTTGCAGGCCGCGTAAGGGGAGAGGGGTCTTAAGGGCAGGTCCTCCCGCAGCGGCAACTCCTCGTGGTCGCCGTAAACCGCCGCCGAGGAGGCGAAGACGAACCGGCGCACCCCTCCCGTCCGCGCCGCCTCCAACAGGTTCAGCGTCCCGTCGACGTTGACCGCCCAAACCCGCTTCGGGTCCTCCAGCGACGCTTGCACCGAGGCCACCGCGGCCAGGTGGGCGACCACCTCGACCCCCTCCATCGCCCGCGTCACCACCGTCGGGTCCCTAACGTCCCCCTCCATCACCTCCACCCGGCCCCGCACCGCCGCCAGGTTCTCCCACCGGCCGGTGGAGAAGTCGTCCAGCACCCGCACCCGCTCCCCCCGCGCCACCAGCGTTTCGACCAGATGCGAGCCGATGAACCCCGCCCCCCCCGTCACCAGCCAGAGCGTCACTCTCCTGCTCCCCTGCTCCTTTGCCCCTTTGCCCCTCTGCTCCCCGACAGGAACCGATACCGCACCAGCGTCCAGATCGCCACGATCCCGTCCCGCCAGTGGATCTTCTTCCCTTCCTCGCGGGTCCGCGGGCGGTAGGAGATCGGGACCTCGACGATGCGGATCCCGCGGCGCAGGATCTTCGCCGTCACCTCGGGACAGAACTCGAAACCGTCGGCCTCCCACTGCAAACTGCGGAAGAGGTCGGCGCGGAAGGCCTTGTACCCGGTCGCCTCGTCGGTGATCCGGGTGCCGTAGAGGAGGCTGACCAGCCAGCTGAGCAGCCGCCCGCCCCAGTAGAAGACCCACGAAGAGCGAGGGTTCCGCTGCAGGTTGCGGGAGCCGTAGACCACCTGGACCTCCGGGGAGGCGAAGGGGGCCAGGAGGCGGGGGTAGTCCGCCGGATCGTACTCCAGGTCGGCGTCCTGGGTGATGACCACGTCTCCGGTGATGTGGGGGACCGCCGTGCGCAGGGCGGCTCCCTTTCCCCGGTTCCGCTCGTGCCGCAGCGGTTTCACCACGCCGGGCCAACGGGCCGCCAACGTCTGGACCACCTTCCAGGTGCCGTCGGTGGAGCCGTCATCGATGATCAGCACCTCCTTGTCGACGTCCACCGCCATCACGCGCTCCACGACCTGGGCCAGGGTGGAGACCTCGTTGTAGACCGGGATCAGCACCGAGACCTTCACGTTTCCTCCCTTCGACGGGATGCCTCCCGGCCGAGGAGGCCGCGAATGCGGGCGGCAACCATCTCAATGGCGACCTCGTTGAACCCTCCCTCCGGGATGATCACGTCGGCGTACCGTTTGCTGGGTTCGACGAACTCCAGGTGCATCGGACGGACCGTCCTCAGGTACTGCTCGATCACCGATTCGAAGGTGCGCCCCCGCTCCTGCACGTCCCGTCGGATGCGCCGGATCAGACGAATGTCGGCGTCGGTGTCGACGAAGAGTTTGACGTCGAACATCTCCCGCAGCGCCGGTTCGGCGAAGACCAGAATCCCTTCCACCAGGATGACCGGTGCGGGCTCGACCCGCCGCGTCTCCTTCGTCCGCGTGTGGGTCGTGAAGTCGTACACGGGGATCTCCACGGGTTCGCCAGCCCGTAGCCGACGGAGGTGCTCGATGAGCAGTTCGGTCTCCAGGGAATCGGGGTGGTCGAAGTTGACCCGCGCTCGCTCCTCCGGCGGGAGATGGCTGAGGTCCCGATAGTAGGCGTCGTGAGGGATGTACGCGATATGCTCCGCGCCCACCCGCTCCAGGATCCGCATCGCCACCGTGGTCTTACCCGAGCCGGTCCCACCGGCCACTCCGATGATGATCGGCCTGCTGCCCACGTCCTCTCTCCTTTCCTCCAAAGATCAGATACATCCCGATGCCCACCGCAGCCAACACCGTGAACGCGATCTGGAGGGAAGAACCTCGCCAGAGCACACCGCCGCGCAGGAGGCTGTAGAGCGCGCTCCCCGATGCGAGGGCGGCCGCTGCACCGGCCGCCGCACGAACGGCCTGCCACGCCCGTCCTCCCTTCCCCCGCCACACCCTGGGCAGGTCGCCCGCGCCGACCAGTTGTCCCTGATCGACCCGGAGCCACAGCCGCCGCACCGGCCAGAACCCCCACCCCAGCATCGCCACGCCGATCAGCGCCAGGGCCAGCACCTTCAGCCAGTAGCCGGGATCGCGGACGGCCAGCAGCAAGGGGTACGCCCCCTGCGCGATGTGGATGTCCAGTTCCTCGACCGCGAGGGTGGTCGCCTCCCCACTCGCCGTCCCCTCCCACACCAGTCTCCCCGAAGGGCTGCGGAAGACCTGAACCTGGAGGTCCATCCCGGGACGGAAGGGGGTCTCCGGCCTCGGCGCGATGCGGACGATCAACCCGGCATCGGGGATGGCGAAGTAGGCGTCCCGTTCCTCCTCCGTGAGCCGGAAGTAGAGAATGGAGGAGGGGGAGTCGCTGGCTGATTGTTGCAGCCCTAAGGGATTCCCCGCCGAGTCCACGGCGGAGACGGTGAGTTCGGGGCCTGACCCGACGGGGTAGACGCGCACGCCGGGTCGGTCGGCCGCCCATCCAGCGGCGGTCTTCACGAGGGTGAACACGCCGTCCCCCGGCACGCTTACCGTCCTGCCCGCCTCTCCGACGACGCCCTCCACCTTCCACCCCGCCGCCTCGCCGACCAGAAGGCCGAGCAGGAGCAACAACGGTGCCAGGTTGGCCAGCAACGCCGTCAACTCAGCCCAGGGCCACCGATCGGCCTGTAGGACGTGGCCCTTCACGACCCGCCGGGTGCGGTAGCCGCGCCGGGATAGCCAGCGGGCCATCTCCTCCAGCGTCCCCTCGTCCAGCCGCGTCCACTCCCCGTGCCCCCGCCCCGCCCGCCGCCCCTGCCACAGCCGCTCGGCCCAGGCGACGGTGCGCACGAGGAGGAGGAAGGCCAGCATCGCCAGGATGGCCCGATAGAAGGGAGAGCGTAAGAGGGTGAAGAGGCCCAGGCTGCGGAGGGGACCGGTGAGCGCGCCGAAGCGGGCCTCCGCCCGAATCATCCACCGCCCCAGCCCCAGAGGGTCGGGCGGGGCCTGGGGGATGAGGAGGAGCAGCACCCAGCAGAGGGCCAGGGCCAGCAAGACAGCGGCGAGCGCAACGTCCCCGGTCGCGAACTCCCAGAGGGCATGCCAGAATGTCCGTTGGGACCTGGATTCAGCGGGCATCTTTCACACAAAAGGCCCCGTTGCCGCCGGGGCCGTCGATATGGTAAGCCACCCGTCGGACTCGAACCGACAACCGACCGCTTACGAGGCGGTTGCTCTGCCGCTTGAGCTAGGGTGGCGCGGGGGTGATTATACCATATTGGGGACTTTTGGCAACCAGCCCCTCCTCGGTGTTCGAAGCGAATCAGGCTACCCGGGAGGTGACCGGCACTTTCCCCAGACGTGCATCTCGGCCCCTTCGTAGCGACTTTCAACGCCGACCGGTTGACTCCGGAAAGGCGGAAGTACCGGTCACCTCTGGGGTTGGTAAGCCCCGCCAACGGCTGGAGAAAGTTGACGGGACGAGCGAGACGTGGTATAATCTATACCGACCGGTCGGTATGTAACCCAAGATCAAGGACACGGAAATGACGCGAGGAGAGCAGACGCGCGAGCGCATTCTGGAGGCGGCGGAGGTGTGCTTCGCCCGCAACGGGTACGACGGCACGGGGGTGGCCGAGATCTGCCAGCGGGCCGGGGTGACCAAGGGGGGCTTCTACCACCACTTCCCCAGCAAGCAGGCCCTCTTCCTGGAACTCCTGGAACGGTGGCTGGAAACCCTCGACGAGCAACTGGCCGGGCTCCGCGCCGAAGCGGGAAGCGTCCCGGAGACGCTCTCGATGATGGCCGGAATGGCCGGCCGCATCCTCGAAGAGGGGCGTGGTCGCCTGCCGATGTTCCTGGAGTTTTGGAGCCAGGCCGCCCGCGACCCCGCCATCTGGCGGCGCACCATCGCCCCCTACCGCCGCTACCGCGCCTTCTTCACCGGCCTGATCGAATCGGGGATCGCCGAGGGCACCCTTCGGCCCGTGGATCCCGAGGCCGTGGCGGGCGTCCTGGTCTCCCTCGCCGTCGGCGTGATGATGCAGGGGCTGATGGACCCCCAGGGGGCCGATTGGGGAAAAGTAGTCGAGGAGGGGGTCCGGTTGATCCTCTCCGCGCTGGAGGATGAAAAGCGCAGAGACGCAGAGAACGCAGAGATTTCTCCTTAATCTTCCACTCTCTGTGTCCTCCGTGTCTCCGTGGTAATATTTGAGGAGGTTAGCAGGACGATGAAAGTGTTGTTGACCGGCGCGTTTGGAAACGTGGGCACGAGCACGTTGGAGGCGTTGATGGAACGCGGGCACACCGTGCGCTGCTTCGACCTGGAGACGAAACCGAACCGAGAGGCCGCCAAGCGGCTGGCCCATCGGTACGGCGACCGGATCGAGTTCGCCTGGGGAGACCTGCGCCGCCCGGAGGACGTCGCCCGTGCAGTGAAGGGGCAAGACGTGGTGATCCACCTCGCCTTCATCATCCCCAAACTCTCCCGCACCGGCATCGAATCGGAGGAACAACCGGACCTCGCCCGCGAGGTCAACGTGGGGGGGACGATGAACCTGCTCACGGCGATGAAGGCCCAGCCCCGTCCGCCCCGCATCATCTTCGCCTCTTCCTACCACGTCTTCGGTCGAACCCAGGACCAGCCCCCGCCCCGCCGGCCGTCCGATCCCGTCTCCCCCATCGAGCACTACTCCCTCCACAAGATCACCTGCGAGGAGATGGTGAAGGCCTCGGGGTTGGAGTGGGCCATCCTGCGCCTCTCGGCGGTGTTCCCGCTCGACCTTCGACTCGACCCGGCGATGTTCGACGTGCCGCTGAACAACCGGATGGAGTTCGTCCACACGCGGGACGTGGGAGTGGCGTTCGCCAACGCAGTGACCTGCGACGAGGTCTGGGGAAAGGTGCTCCTCATCGGCGGTGGACCCCGCTGCCAGTTGTATTACCGGGACATCGTGCGGGGTATCCTGGAGGCGATGGGGATCGGTATGCTGCCGGAAGAGGCGTTCACCACCGTCCCCTTCCCCACCGACTGGGTGGATTCGACGGAAAGCCAGCGGCTCCTGCAGTATCAACAACGCGACTTCGACGACTACGTGCAGGAGATGGTCGATCTTTTGGGCTTCCGACGACACCTCATCCGCTGGTTCCGTCCCTTCGTCCGCCGCGCGCTCCTGCGGCGATCCCCCTACTGGAGGGCTCGACAGGCGAAGGGGGCATACCGGCTACGGGAGGCGGCAGGGCACGGGTAGCCCCTTGAGGTAAGAGCGAACTGCCGTCCGACCCCGGACACCTCACACTTGCGCCCCCCGAAAAAGCACATAAAATGCTCCCGGCACATCGCAGTTTTCGACGGGAGTTCCTATGAGCCATTGCCCCAGTTGTGGACGATACGTCGGCCCCTACGAAGCCTGTCCCCACTGTGGCGCGTCCATTGGGGATCGGCTCCCCATCCGAACGGCAAAGGCCGCCGCCATCCTGCTGGCAGCCTTGGGGCTCGCCGCCCTCTGGTTCGTCGCCGTTCGCTCCCCCATCCCCACGGTCCAGGCCGGCCAGGTCGGTGCAACGATGAACTTCGCCTACGTGCGGATCGAGGGCCAGGTAGTCCGTGGCCCCTTCTACTATCCCGACTCCGGCTACCTCTCGTTCACCCTGGCCGACGACACCGGCGAGGTGCGCGTCGCTGCCTACCGGACCACGGCGGAGGCCCTCCGCGCTGAAGGGCGGGTCCCCGCCTTCGGCGACCACGTCTCCGTGGCTGGCACCCTGCGCGTTCAGGGGGAGAGCACCTCCCTCACCATCAACGTCCCGGAGCACGTGGAGACCTTCCGCCCGGAGGCGGAGCCGCGCGCCCTCGGCTCCCTCACCCCGGACGACTACCTCCGCCGGGTCCGAGTGCGGGGCCAGGTCTGGTCGGTCCGCCAGCCCTCCGCGGGCCTGACCCTTATCACCCTCCGCGATACCAGCGGTGCGGCGGAGATCGCCGTCCCCCGGAGCCTCGAACTCCTCACCGGCGAACTCCTCCCCCTGGAGCCAGGGCAGTCGGTGGAGGTGGTGGGGACGGTGGACCTGTATCGGGACACCCCCCAGATCGTCCCGGCGTCGGTGATGGACGTGGTCCTCCTGCCGGAGGAGGTGCCGGTGGCGGAGCCGGTGCAGGTCGGGATGCTGACCGATGCGGACGTGGGCCGGATGGTGGAGATCTCCGGCACCGTCACCTGGGCCGGCCCCTTCTCGGCGGGCTTCAAGTTCGGCCTGGACGACGGCAGCGGGGAGGTGACGGTGCTCCTGTGGCAAGACACCTACGAGGGTCTCTCCGATCCCGCCGCGCTGGCGGCTGGTGCGCAGGTTCGGGTGACGGGAGAGGTCTCTATCTACCGGGGGAAGATCGAGGTGGTCCCATCCCGCGCGATGGATGTGGAGGTGCTGACACCGGGATCCGGGGGGACAACAGAGTCCACCGCGCCGGAGGTCCCGCTCTCCGCCCTGACCCCCGACCGGATCGGGGAGACGGTGGCGGTGCGAGGGACGGTGGTGGACACGGCCTCCTTCTCCGGCGGCTTCAAGTTCACGCTGGACGACGGGGCCGGGCAGGTGGTGCTTCTCCTGTGGCTTGCCACCTACGACGACCTGGCCGACCCGGCCGGACTGAACCTCTCCGCGCAGGTACGGGCCACCGGCCGCTTGGAGGCGTACGAGGGGACGTTGCAGGTCGTCCCGGCCTCCGGCGCAGACGTGGAGGTGCTCGCCCCAGGCCGGGCACAGGCCCCCCTGCGGGGGACCGGCTCCCTCGCCGCCGACGACGCAGGAACGCGGGTGGCGGTGGAGGGGGCGATCACCCGCGTCGAGCCCTTCTCCGGCGGCCGACGGGTCTGGATCGACGACGGCACCGGCGAGGTACTGGTCCTGCTGTGGGACAACGTCCATCAGCGGGTCCCCGGGAGAGACCAGATGGTCCCCGGCGCGTGGGTGCAGGTGATAGGCATCGTAGAGGAGTACCGGGGGACGCTGGAAGTGGTGCCGGTGCTGCCGCAGGACGTGGAAGTGAGGTAAAGATGAGCACCGCCGATTTCATCACCGGTCTCCTCTTCGCCGTGGGAGGGGCGCTGATCGCCTCGGCCCTCTCCCTCGTCCCCGCCCTGCACATCTACAACATCGCCGGGTTCCTCATCCTGGGCACGGCAGCCCTGGGGCCGTTCCTTCCCCCCGAACACCTGGCGATGCTGTTCCTCGGAATGGTCACCTCCTACTCCATCCTCAACACCATCCCCAGCATCTTCCTCTCCGTCCCGGACGACTCCACCGTCTTCGTGGTCCTCCCAGGCCAGAAGTACCTGATGCAGCGGCGGGGGTACGAGGCGGCGGTCCTCACCGGCGTCGGTGGACTGGGCGGAGTCGCCGCCCTCGCTCTCCTGACCCCCATCGCGCCTCGCCTCTTCCCCGCCCTGCGGGCCATCCTCCAGCGGCACATCCATTGGCTCCTCTGGACCGTCATCGCCTATATGCTCCTATCGGAGTGGCCCAAAGGGACCGATCGGCAGCCGCCCGGGTGGCGACGGTGGTGGGACGGCTGGAAGAGCCTGACGGCGGGGTTGGTGACCTTTTTCCTCTCCGGACTCCTGGGCTTCGTCCTGATGTACCGGTCGATCCTCCCCCCGGCCTCCGCCTACCAGAACCTCCTTCCCGCCTTCGTGGGTCTGTTCGCCGTCCCCTGGGTGCTGCAGAACCTGCTGGCACGGGTGGAACTGCCGGAGCAGCACGTCGCCCGAAGCATAGACATCACCCCCTGGCTGGTGCTGCGGGGGACCGTCGCCGGGGCGCTGGGGGGTCTCTTCGCCGCCTTCTTCCCGGTGGTGACCGGCGGGATCGGCGGTTTCATCGCCGGGCACGCCACCGCCCAGCGGGACGACCGGCTGTTCATCGTCTCCCAGGGGGTCTCCAAAGTGGTCTACTACGTCGGCGGCTTCCTGCTCTTCTTCGTACCGGGTCTCCACCTCACACGGGGTGGAATGGCCTGGATGGTGAGCACCCTCTGGCGGCCCCACACCCCCCACGACTACTACCTGGCCGTCGCCGCGGTGGTGGCGACGGGCGCGCTTTCGTTCTTCCTCCTGCTACGGCTGACCCGGCTGGCGATCCGGCTGGTGGCGCGGGTCCACTACCGGCGGATCAGCCTGGCGACGCTGGTGTTGCTGTTGCTCATCGTGGCAGCGGTCCCGACGGCGGGGGAATGGATCGGCGGGGGGACGCCGGCCTCTGCCCTTCGCGCCGGGCTGGATGGGCTGCTCATCTGCGGCGTCGCCACCGGCATCGGCCTCATCCCCGTGCTCTGGGGGTCACGCCGGATGAACTGTATGGGGGTCCTCCTCCTCCCCATCGGCCTCAATATGATCGGCGCGGGGGCGACAGTGGCCGGCTGGCTGGGGTTGATCCCGTAGGGTGAATCACAGAGACACAGAGGACACAGAGATTTCTCCATAAACTTTGAGACCTCTGTGCCCTCTGCGCCTCTGTGGTAAAATCGAAGAGGTCTATGAAAGAACATCGCTTCGTGACCACGGTACGAGGACATCGGCTGGCGGTAGTGGGGCGGCCGGGGGTGTGGTCGTGGGACCGGCTGAACCCCGGTACGGCCGCGCTCCTGGAGACGGCAGTGCTGGAGCCGGAGGACCGGGTGCTGGACCTGGGTTGCGGGACCGGCGTCATCGGGGCAGCCGTGGCGACGGAAGTGCGCGAGGTCGTGCTCGTCGACTGCAACGTAGCGGCGGTCGAGTGCGCCCGCCGGACCCTCCGGGCCAACCGAATCTCCAATGCCACGGTCCACCTGTCCGATGGTTGCGCCGACCTGGAACCGGCATCCTTTGACGTCGTCCTCTGCCACCTGCCGCGCGAGCGGGCGGTCCAGGAGGAACTCCTCCGCGGCGCGGCGGCGGTCCTCCGCCCCGGCGGCACCCTCTACCTGGTCGCCCACCGGGACGCGGGGGTCCGCACCGCCATTCGCACCGCCCAGGCGATCTTCGGCCGCTGCGGGGTGATCCGCCGCAAGAAGGGGTACCACGTGGCGATGGCGGTCCGTCCACCCGACCGGGAGTACAACCTCCCTGCGCCGACCTACGCGGCCCGCGCCGTCGTCGTGGACGGGGTGGAGACGACGGTGGTGGGCAAGCCGGGAGTCTTCGCCTGGGACCGGCTGGACGCGGGGACGGCGGCCCTCATCGGGGCGATGGAGATCGGCCCGGCGGACCAGGTACTGGATCTGGGATGCGGGACCGGGCTGGTGGGCGTGGCGGCGGCGCGCCGCGCGCCGGATGGTCGCGTGGTGCTGGTGGACGCCGACCTGCGGGCGGTGGAGGCGGCCCGGCGAACGCTGGAGGCCAACGGGATCGCCAACGCCGAGGTTCATCTCTCCGACTGCGGCGAGGACCTCCCCCCGGCCTCCTTCGACGTGGTGGCGACCAACCCACCCTTCCACGTGGACGTGGAGGTGGATCGGGCGATCGCCCACCGGTTCATCGAGGCGGCGCAGCGGCTTCTCCGCGCCGGTGGGCGACTCTACCTGGTCGCCAACCGGTTCCTCCCTTACGAGCCGTGGCTACAGGAAGCCTTCCCCCACGTGGAAGTGACCTGGGAGGACAAGCGGTATCGCGTCTGGCGCTGCACCCGCTGATTTGTCGACTCGCTACTTCACCGCTTTCGCTATCGCCGCGATGTGCTCCGGTGTAGAGCCACAGCAGGCTCCCACGATCCGCACATCCAGTTCATCCACCAGGCGGCGGGCGTACTCCGCCATCTGCTCCGGCGTGGCGTCGTACACCACCTGCCCCTTCTCCATCCGGGGCATCCCGGCGTTCGGCTTGACGATGAGGGGGGTTTCCGGCGCGACCTCCCGCATCTTCCGCGCCGCCTCCTCCGTCATCTCCAGGCTTCGTCCGCAGTTGGCCCCCAGCCCGTCCACGCCCAACTCCAGAAGCGTCTGCGCCGCCTGCTCGGGGCGGACCCCCATACTGGTGCGGCCCTTCGTGTCGAAGGAGAGGGTCGCCGTGAGGGGCAGGTCCGGCGCGACACGGCGGCACGCCTCCACTGCTGCACGCACCTCCTCCAGAGCGGACATCGTCTCGATGTAGAGCACGTCGACACCGGCCTCGGCCAGCGCGGCCGCCTGCTCGGCGAAGATCTCCACCGCCTCCTCGTAGGTCCGTTTCCCCAGGGGGGCCAGCAACTCCCCCAGCGGGCCGATGTCGCCAGCGACGAAGGCCCGGTCGCCAGCGACTTTCCGGGCGATCTCCACCGCCCTGCGGTTGATCTCGGGCACGCGGTCAGCCAGGCCGGCGTGGGCAAGCCGCGCCCGCGTCCCGCCGAAGGTGCAGGTGAGGATCAACTCCGCCCCGGCGTCGATGTACGCCTGGTGCACCTCAGCGATCCGTTCCGGCTGCTCCAGCACCCAGGCTTCGCCGGGCATCCCGGGGGGCAAGCCCTTCTGCTGCAACATCGTTCCCATTGCTCCGTCGGCCACCAGAACCGGACCGGACTTCAAACGAGCCAGAAAATCCATCGTTCCTCCCTCGTATCCAGGACTCACTGCCTCGGTCGGACGGACTTTATGGTAACACCAAAGTCCGCCCCTGTCCAGCACACCCAGCCGGGTCGCCAGGGCTGTCGCGTTCCTGCAGGAACGACTGTTGGGCCCCCCTTCCCTACCCTTCCCCCGTAAGCAGGAGGAAAGGGAGAGGTGCAAAGGACGAACGCGATTTGACTTTCACCAAACGCCGTGATACAATATCAGCCAGACATTATTCTTAGGTCCGCCCCGTGATAGACGGTACGCCGAGTCGGAATCTGTGCCGGTCCTTCATTGGAGGAGGCGCAACGAGAGGATTCGACAGGTTGCCGATGCTGGGCAAAAGCCCAAAGACCCGGCATCGTCTGCGCGGCGGCATACAGCGTCGGCGATGACGGGTTTTTTCTTGTGGGGCAGGACCCGATGGGAGAGGTCATAGGTATGGAGAAAGAGCCGACCCACGAAGGTCAGGAACAGACCGAGCCGGTAACAGATATGGAAACCCTTCTGGAGGAGCATTTCGACTATGCCCCTCCCCGGCCGGGAGATATCTGCACGGGGACAGTCCTCAAGATCGACGAACAGGGCGCCCTGATAGACATCGGCTACAAGCGAGAGGGCTTCGTCTCGCGGGAGGACCTGGACCGGATGCGCCGTGCCCAGATGGAGCCGGTGCGTGAAGGCGATCAGGTACCGGTACTGGTCCTCCGCACGAAAGAGGGCAACGAATACGTTCCCCTTTCCATCTACAAGGCCCGCCTGGCCGAAGACTGGCTGCGGGCCGAGGAGATGCTGGAGAAGCGGGAGATCTACGAGACGGAGGTCGTCGGGTACAATCGGGGCGGGCTGATCGTCCATTTCGGGCGCATCCGGGGGTTCGTCCCCATCTCCCACATCGTCGGCCTGCCCCGCCGCCTTTCCGAAGCCGAACGGAAAGAACGCCTGCGCGAGATGGTGGGCCAGACCATCGGCCTGCGGGTCATCGAGGTGGACCGCCGCCGTCGTCGCCTGATCTTCTCCCAGCGGCAGGCGTACAGAACGTGGCAGCGGATGCGGAAGCAACGGCTGCTGGAGGAACTCCAGGTCGGTGAACGACGTCGGGGGGTGATCTCCAGCATCGTCGATTTCGGCGTCTTCGTCGACCTGGGAGGCGCGGACGGCCTGGTCCACATCTCGGAACTCTCGTGGGGGCGCGTCGATGACCCGCGCGAGGTAGTGCAGGTCGGCGACGAGGTCGAGGTCGTCGTGCTGGACGTGGACCGCCAGCAGGGGCGGATCGCGCTCAGCATCAAGAAAACCCAGGAAGACCCCTGGGAAACGGTCGACCAGCGGTATCACGAGGGACAACTGGTCGAAGGGACGGTTACCCAGGTCTCCAGCCTCGGCGCGTTCGTGGAACTGGAGCCTGGAGTGGAGGGGCTGCTGCACGCCAGCGAGTTGGTCGGGGCCCCGGCCGTCGTGCCGGAAGAGGTGCTGCAGCCGGGGGATCGGGTGCTGGTGAAGGTCATCCGGGTTGAGAAGCATCGCCGCCGCATCGGCCTCAGCGCTCGGCGGGTTCGTCGAGAGGAATGGGAAGCGTGGGCAGCCGAACAGGCCGCACGCCTTGAAGAAGAGGCCGCCGAAGTCGAACCCGGAGAGGCGGCAGCCGAACCGGCCGCCCCCACCGCAGCACCCCCGGAGGCGACCGAGGAGCCGACCGTAGGCGACGAAACACCTGCGGAACCGGAGCCCGCCCCCGAGGACGAATCCCCCTCTGGAACGCCAGAGGAAGCAGCCGACGAGGCCCAAGACGTCACCGACCAGGAAACCGACCAAGAAGGGTAGTGAGTCCGATGGGTGGTAAAGAAGGGAAGATCGAGGTCGAGGGGACGGTCATCGAAGCCCTGCCCGGGACACAGTTCCGAGTGAAACTGGACACCGGGCACGAGGTGCTGGCCTACCTCTCCGGCAGGATGAGAAAATACTACATCCGCATCCTGCTGGGAGACCGGGTGAAGGTAGAACTTTCCCCCTACGATCCCACCCGAGGGCGCATCGTCTACCGCTACAAACGGACGATGGCGGAGCCGGAGTGAGCGTGATCGCCATCGCGATGAGCAAGAGGAACGAACGGCGCACGAGTCTTCGCCCGTGCGCCGTTTTCTATCCCTCCCCCGCCCTCCGGCAATCCGCGCTGGACAAATTCTACGAAATCGTGTATCATTTTCCCCGTTCGAGCGGGCCAGCGAGGCCTGAGGAGTGAGAATGGACAACACCGAGCGCCTGCTGAAGGAACTAACAGAAGCCCACGGTGTCCCCGGATACGAAGAAGAGATTCGCTCCCTCGTCCGCACCTATCTTGAGCCCCTAGGCGTCATCGAGGAAGATCGGATCGGCAGCCTGATCTGCCGCCAGGGAGAGGCCGGCCCGCGGGTGATGCTAGCCGCCCATATGGATGAGATCGGGTTTATGATCCACCACATCACCGAAGAGGGGTTCCTGAAGTTCGTTCCCCTGGGCGGGTGGTGGGATCAGGTCCTCCTGGGGCAACGGGTCGTCGTGAAGACGCACAAGGGGGACGTGGTCGGCGTGATCGGGGCCAAGCCCCCTCACCTCCTGCCGCCGGACGAGCGGAAGAAAGTGGTGGAGAAGAAAGCGATGTACATCGACATCGGAGCCACCTCCAAAGAGGAGGTCGAAGCGGCTGGCGTGCGGCTGGGGGACCCGGTCGTGCCGCTGGCTCCCTTCCGCGTTCTGGCAGGAGGGAAAACCCTCCTGGGCAAGGCCTTCGACGACCGGGTCGGGTTGGCGCTGCTCATCGACGCGTTGCAACACTTCGCCCAAGCCCCCCACCCCAACGCCCTGTACGGCGTCGCCACCGTGATGGAGGAGGTCGGGCTGCGAGGGGCGAAAACCAGTGCCGAGGTCGTCAACCCCGACGTAGCCGTCATCCTGGAATCCGACATCGCGGGGGACGTGCCCGGGATTAAGCCGGAGGAGTCGGCCGTCAAGTTGGGCGGCGGGCCGACCCTGGTCCTGGTCGACGCCCAGATGATCCCCAACCTGAAACTACGGGACCTGGTGATCGAGACGGCGGAGGAACTGGACATTCCCCTCCAGTTCTCGGCCCTGCTGGGGGGCGCGACGGATGGCGGAGCGATCCACCTCCACCACACCGGCGTGCCAACCGTCGTCCTGGGAATCCCCGCCCGCCACATCCACAGCCACTCGGCCATCATCCACCGCGACGACTACGACCGGGCACTGCGGCTTCTGATCGCCGTGATCGAGAAACTGGATGAAGAAACGGTGGCCAGCCTGGCCCCGGCGGCGTGAACACCCCAAGAAAACCTGGAGAGAGCGATGGCAGGAAATCCACCCAACCAACGGATGGAAGAGATCCTCGCTACCCTGCGCGAGCGCATCGAGCAGTTCAAACCCACCGTGGAAGCGCGGGACGTCGGCACGGTCATCGAGGTGGGAGACGGGATCGCGCGCGTCTCCGGCCTCTCCAACGTCCGGATGAGCGAACTGGTCGAGTTCCCCTCCGGCGTCCTGGGGATGGCCTTCAGCCTGGAGGTGGACAACGTCGGTATCATCGTGATGGGCGATTATACCGACATCGAGGAGGGAGACGAGGTCCGCCGCACCGGTCGGATCGTCTCCGTGCCGGTAGGGGACGCCCTTCTGGGGCGGGTGGTCGATGCGCTGGGCCGCCCCATCGACGGCAAGGGGCCGATCCTCACCGACAAGTACCGGCCCGTCGAGCGGATCGCCCCGGGCGTGGTGGAGCGGCAGAACGTGGACACGCCGGTCCAGACCGGCATCAAGGCCATCGACGCGATGATCCCCATCGGCCGCGGACAGCGGGAGTTGATCATCGGCGACCGGCAGACCGGGAAGACGGCGATCGCCATCGACACCATCATCAACCAGAAGGGGAAGGATCTCCTCTGCATCTACGTCGCTATCGGTCAGAAGCGGGCTCAGGTGCGGCAGGTGGTGGCGACGCTGGAGCGGTACGGCGCGATGGAGCACACGGTGGTGGTCGCGGCCACCGCCTCCGAGCCAGCCGCCCTCCAGTACATCGCCCCCTACGCCGGCTGCGCCATCGGCGAGGAGTTCATGGAGACGGGGCGGGACGCGCTGGTGATCTACGATGACCTCTCCAAGCACGCCTGGGCCTACCGGCAGGTGAGCCTCCTCCTGCGCCGTCCCCCCGGCCGGGAGGCCTACCCCGGCGACATCTTCTACCTCCACTCCCGGCTTCTGGAGCGGGCCGCCCGGCTGGCCTACCACTACATCATCGTTCCCAAGGACGCCCCCGAGGGCGTCACGGAGGGAGTAGATGGCAAGTCCTATGTCGGCCCCCTAGGTTACAAAGAGGCCGAGCAGAAACTGGCGGAGTTGGGCGAGGGGTACGAGATCCGCAAGAAGCCGGGCACCGGCGGCAGTCTCACCGCCCTGCCCATCGTGGAGACGTTGCTGGGCGACGTGACCGCCTACATCCCCACCAACGTCATCTCCATCACCGACGGGCAGATCTATCTGGAGACCGACCTGTTCAACGCCGGCATCCGCCCGGCCATCAACGTCGGTATCTCCGTCTCCCGCGTGGGCGGCGACGCGCAGACCAAAGCGATGAAACAGGTGGCCGGCGGCCTGCGGCTGGATATGGCCAGTTACCAGGAGTTGGCCGCCTTCGCCCAGTTCGGCTCCAGCGTGGACGAGGCCACCCAACGCCGGTTGGACCGTGGGCGGAGGCTGACGGAGATCCTGAAGCAGCCGCAGTACGAACCGGTGCCGCTGGAGGAAGAGGTCATCATCATCTACGCCGGCACCCACGGCTACTGCGACCACGTGCCGGTGAGCAAGATGCGCGAGTACGAGGTAGCGCTGCTCGAGTTTATGCGCACGGAGCATCCGGAGATCGGCACCGACATCGCCACGCGCAAGGAGATCACGGAGGAAACGGAAAAGGCGTTGCAGGCAGCGCTGGAAGAGTTCAACCGCCGGTGGAAGCCGTGAGGTCGGGGCCGTGGAGACACTACGCGAGATCCGACGCCGTATCCGAAGTATCCAAAACCTCTCCCAGGTAACGAGGGCACTGGAGGCGGTCTCCGCCTCCAACGTCCAGCGGGCACAAGCAGCGGTCCAGGCTACCCGGCCGTATGCCCACCGAGCCTGGGAGGTGATCGTCAACCTGTCCAGCATCCACGGGACGCCGCTCCATCCCCTTCTGGAACACCGCGATCCACCCCGGTCGGCGTTGATCGTCCTCTTCACCAGCGACCGGGGGTTGTGCGGCGCGTACAACACCCACATCATCGAGGTCGCCACCGACTTCGCCCGCAAACTGGGCATCCCGGTGCGATACATCGCCGTGGGACGTCGGGGGCGGGACGTGCTGTGGCGGATGAAGGCGGACCTGGTAGCCGAGTTCACCGGCCTCCCCGCCGTGCCTGGCTTCCTCGACGTCTCCCCTGTGGCGCGGGCAGCGATCGAGGAGTTCCTCGAAGGGCGCGTTGACGAGGTCTTTCTGGCTTACACCGACTACATCAACCTGTTACGCCAGCGCCCGGTGGTTCGACGTCTGCTCCCCCTCCGACCGACCCGGCTGGACGAGCAGGCGGTCAGCGAGTACGTGGTCGACATGCAGCCCGCCCCGGTGGCCGATTACATCTACGAGCCGGACCCGGAGACGGTGCTCAGCACGGTCCTTCCCCGCTTCACCGAACTCCAGGTCTACCAGGCCGCGCTGGAGGCAGCGACCAGCGAACACGCGGCGCGACAGGTAGCGATGCGCAACGCCACCGACAACGCGGAGGACCTGCTACGCGACCTCACGCTGACCCGCAACAAGGCCCGCCAGCGAATGATCACGCGGGAACTGCTGGACATCGCCGGCGGAGCGGAAGCGTTACGGCAGTTAGAGGAGAGACAGTAGTCCCCGGATGCAAGGGGCCGAGGTGGACAAACAGAGCACGAGGTTGGAACAGGAACTGAACCGAGTTGTGGGCCAACTGCGGGCATTGGGAGCACGCCGAATTATCCTTTTTGGCTCGCTGGCCCGCGGGCGACCGCGCCTCGGCAGCGACCTTGACTTGCTCGCGATCTTCGAAGACGGCCTTACTTTCAAAGAGAGAATGCGATACGTTTACACCCACCTGGATGCCGATGTCGATGTAGATGTGTTGGCTTATAACCGAGAGGAATTTGAACGGTTGAAACATCGTTCGTTTTTCCGGCGCATCCTTCGAGAAGGGAAGGTGGTGTATGAGGCCTGATCTCGAGGAAGAGGCCAGGTGGTGGCTAGCCCAGGCCCGCTCGGATTTCTCGGCGCTAGATGTGTTATTTCGAGCCGGGAAGTACGACCTGGTCTGCTTCCTTTCCCAGCAGGTTGCCGAAAAGGCCCTAAAAGCCTATCTGATCGCTCAGGGTGAGGAATTAATTCTATCCCATTCGGTCGCTCGACTTTGCTCGATGGCTGCCGAGTTCGATCCGGCGTTTTCCGATCTTCGTAGAGAGATCAAGGCCCTGACACCCTATTACGTGGAAGCACGTTACCCAAACGCACTGGAAGAAATACCTGCGGTCTTCTTCGACGAGAACGATGCCCAAGAAGCGATGGAGATGGCCGAGAAAGCGCTCCGCTTTGTAGAACGACGGTTCGAAAAGACTTAATAACGTCAAGACGTTGAGGAGGTGACGATGGCCCGTAGGGCAGTCGGTCGAGTGGTGCAGGTCAAGGGTGGAGTGGTCGACATCGAGTTCGCCCCGGAGGACCTGCCGGAGATCTACAGCGCCGTGGAGATCCCAATGGATGGGAGGACGCTGGTGCTGGAGGTGGAGCAGCAGTTGCCCGGTAACTGGGTCCGTTGCGTGGCGATGGACACCACCGACGGCCTCCAGCGCGGGATGCCCGCCTACACCGAGGGCAAGCCCATCTCCGTCCCGGTCGGCGAAGCCACGCTGGGGCGCGTCTTCAACGTGCTGGGCGAGCCCATCGACGGTAAAGGGCCCGTCGGGGCAACGGAACACCGCCCCATCCACCGTCCGGCACCTCCATACGAGGAACAAACCACCTTCAGCGAATTCTTCGAGACCGGGATGAAGGTGATCGACCTGGTCGCCCCCTTCACACGGGGTGGGAAGACCGGGATCTTCGGCGGCGCAGGCGTCGGCAAGACGGTCATCATCTACGAGTTGATCTACACCATCGCTAAGTACCACGGCGGCGTCTCCGTCTTCTGCGGTGTCGGCGAGCGGAGCCGTGAGGGGACCGAGTTCTATCAGACCCTGACCGAGATGGGCGTGATCGACCGAGCGGTGATGGTCTTCGGACAGATGAACGAGCCGCCGGGCGTCCGCTTCCGCGTCGGCCTCACCGGTCTGACGATGGCGGAGTACTTCCGCGATAAGGGGATCGACGTCCTCCTCTTCATCGACAACATCTACCGGTTCGTGATGGCCGGGATGGAGGTCTCCGCCCTCCTGGGCCGGATGCCGAGCGCGGTGGGATACCAGCCGACGCTGGGGACCGATATGGGCGAACTTCAGGAACGGATCACCAGCACCCGCCAGGGGGCCATCACCTCGATGCAGGCGGTCTACGTCCCCGCCGACGACTACTCCGACCCCGGTCCGGTGACCACCTTCGCCCACCTGGACGCGACCATCACCCTGGAGCGACGACTGGCGGCCCAGGGGCTCTATCCGGCGGTGGACCCGCTGACGTCCGCCTCGCGCATCCTCGACCCGCGCATCGTGGGGGAGGAGCACTACACGGTGGCCCAGGAAGTGAAGCGGGTACTTCAGCGGTATCAGGACCTGCAGGACATCATCGCCATTCTGGGGGTGGAGGAACTCTCCGACGAGGACAAACTGACGGTGGCGCGAGCGCGCAAGATCCAGCGGTTCCTCACCCAGCCGATGCACGTAGCGGAGCGGTTCACCGGCCGACCGGGGGCCTACGTGCCGATCGAGGAGACGATCCGCGGATTCCGGGAGATCCTGGAAGGGAAACACGACGATCTGCCGGAGGAAGCCTTCTACATGGTCGGTACCATCGACGAGGCCGTGGAGAAGGCCAAGCAGTTGCGCACGGCCTAGGAACGGGCAGGAAGCGATGGGACTGCAGTTGAGCATCGTGACGCCGGAACGGGAACTGTTCGCCGGAGAGGTGGACTCCCTCCTAGCCCCTGGGAAGGACGGGGAGATGGGGGTCCTCCCTCACCACGCCCCCTTGATCGCTGTGCTGAAAGAGGGGGTGCTGATCGCGCGGCAGGGGGAGGAAGAGTTGGTCTTCGCCGTCCACGGCGGCTATATGCAGGTGCTGCCCGACCGGGTCATCGTCCTGGCAGACGTGGCGGAGCGGGCGGAGGAGATCGATGTGGAGCGGGCAGAAGCGGCACGGCGTCGCGCCGAGGAGTTGTTGAAGAAGGAACCCCCACCCGAGGTTCGGGCGGAGGCGGCCGCCGCGCTACGCCGCTCCCTGGTGCGACTACGGGTCGCCCGCCGCCGCCGATACCGAATCGAATCGGAGAGACCGGAGCCGTCCGACTGAAAACCCTCTTAAAACTCTGCGCCCTCTGTGTCTCTGTGGTTATCTTCCGTCGCGGAGGAGGAATTGCTGGGTAAAGAGATCGGAATCGACCTGGGCACGGTCAACGTGCTCGTGTACGTCAAGGGAAAAGGGATCGTCCTGCAAGAGCCCTCGCTGGTCGCCATCTCCGTCGAGGAGGACAAGATCGTCGCCGTGGGGGAAGAGGCACGGGCGATGATGGGCCGGACGCCGGGGGCATTCGAGGTGATCCGGCCGCTGCGGGACGGCGTCATCGCCGACTACTTGGTTACCGAGCGAATGCTCTACTACTTCCTCCACAAGGCAGGGGGCCTCTCCCGACTGTTCAAACCCCGCGTGATGATCAGCGTTCCCTATGGGGTGACGAGTGTGGAGCGACGAGCGGTGCGGGAGGCCGCGCTGGACGCCGGGGCCGGACGGGCCCATCTGATCCCGGAGCCTATCGCTGCCGCCCTCGGAGCCGGCCTTCCCATCGACACACCGTCCGGCAACATGGTGGTCGACCTGGGCGGGGGAGCCAGCGAGGCGGCGGTCATCGCCGTCAACGGCATCGTCGCCGCCAACTCCGTCCGCGTGGGCGGAGTTCGGCTGGACGAGGCCATCGTGGCCTACGTCCGCCGGAAGTACAACCTGCTCATCGGTCAGCCCACCGCCGAGGAGGTCAAGATCCGCATCGGCAGCGCGCTCCCGCTGGAGGAGCCGCTGACGATGGAGGTACAGGGCCGCGACCAGGTCAGTGGGTTGCCACGGACCATCGAACTGACCTCCGATGAGGTGACCGAGGCGCTGAAGGAGCCGCTGGCAGCGATGGTCAACGTGGTCAAGGCTGTCCTGGAACGCACCCCCCCGGAACTCGCCTCCGACATCATCGAGCGGGGGATCGCCCTGGTGGGCGGCACAGCGCTACTGCGCAAGATCGACGAACTGATCTCCCAGGAAACGGGCGTGCCGGCCTGGGTGGCGGAGGCTCCGATGGCCTGCGTGGCCCTGGGCGCTGGGAAAGCGCTGGAACAGTACGAGATCCTGCGGCGGAGTATTCCGGATATGGATGCGTAGGAGAAAACAGGAAGCAAGGAAGTAAGGAAGCAGGGAAGCAAGGAAGCAAGGAAGCAGGGAAGCAGGGAAAAGGGGTATGAGGTGCTGGGTGAGGATGGCTCGCCTGGCACCTTTTGCATCCTGCGTCCTGTATCTTGCTGCTCGCATTCGGTATCTTCTGCGAGGTAGGCTTATGACCGAGACCATCCGTCTTCTCACCACTGAGGATTACGACACGCTATTGGATCTGTGGCGACGGGCTGGCCTGCACTCTCTGCGCCCGAAGGGGCGGGATAGCCGGGAGGCGATCGCCCGCCAGTTGGAAAGCGGGGTGGCAGCCTTGCTGGGGCTGGAGGTGGACGGCCGGCTGGTCGGCGTGGTCCTTGCGACGCACGACAGCCGTAAGGGATGGATCAACCGGCTGGCGGTGGACCCCGCCTACCGTCGGCGGGGATACGGCCTGCGGCTGGTCGAGGCGGCGGAGAGGTGGCTGCGGGACCAAGGGATGCAGATCACCGCAGCCCTCGTAGAAAGCGACAACCCGGCCTCCCTCGCCCTCTTCCGGAAGGCCGGGTACGTCGAGATCGATCCGGGGATCCACTATCTGACAAAGCGGGAAAGCCCGGAAGTGTAGCCGCCCTAACGGTATTTGTGGTACCGTTTGAATACCTCGCCGACGCTGCGTCCCTCGTGGACCCGACGGATCACCTCCCCGAGGAGCGGCGCGACGGAGAGGACCGTCAGCCGGGGTAACTGCTTCTCCGGCGGGATGGGGATCGAGTTGGTGGTGATGAACTCCTTCACGTCCAGTTCCCGCAGCCGCTCGGCAGCCGGTGGCGAGAGGACAGGGTGAGCGAAACAGACATAGATATCCCGTGCCCCGTGATCCCGCGCCGTCTTCACAGCGTTGACGATCGTGCTGCCCGTGTCCACCTCGTCGTCGACGATGACGACATCGTGCCCTGCCACCTCGCCCACGAGGGTTAGGGCCTCGGTGTCCTCCCCCACGCGACGCTTCTCCACCATCGCTAGAGGGCGTTCCAACTCCTCCGCCAGGTTCCGCGCCTTCTTGGCGAACCCCAGATCGGCCGCGACGACCACCGCGTTCTCCAGCCGCTTCTCCCTCAGATAATCGGAAAGGATGGAGAAAGCGGTCAGCGTATCGCCCGGGATGCTGAAGAACCCCTGGATCTGATCGGCGTGAAGGTCAAGGGGGATGTACCGGTTCGCTCCGGCGATGGTGATCATATCGGCGATCAGACGAGCGGTGATCGGGACGCGCGGCTGATCTTTCTTATCCGACCGGCCGTAGGCCAGGTAGGGGATCACCGCCGTGATTCGGTCGGGGGACGCCCGCCGCAGGGCGTCCAGAAAGATCAACAACTCCATAATGTTCTCATTGACGGGCGACGAAGTGGTCTGGATCAAGAAGACATCCTGGCCCCGAACGCTCTCGTGGAGGCGGACGAAGATGTTTTCGTTGGGGAAGCGGATGACATCCCGGCCGGAGAGCGGGACCCCCAGGTACTCGCTGATCTCCTGGGCAAGCGGTATGCAACCGGTTCCGCTGAACAGTTTGATCTCTCCGTGCATCGTCTCCCCTTTTTGACCGAAGGTATTTATCGCTGCTGTTCCTCCCACTCAGAGCGGAGGATGCTCATTATCAACTGGTCGCGATACGCTCCCTCTCGGAAGACCATATCGCGCAGCGTCCCTTCCCGCCGGAAACCGCATTTCTCGTAGCAGCGGATGCCGCGCAGATTGTCGACGTCCACCCGCAACTGGACACGGTGGAGGTTCATCTCCTCGAACGCCACCCGCAGGAGGGTGCGGATGGCATCGGTGCCGTACCCCTGATCCCAGTACTCCTTCTCGCCGATGGCGATCCCCAGTTCCGCGTTCCGGTCCTTCCAGTTGATCCGATGCAGGCCGATGTTGCCGATATGGACCCCCTCCAGCGTCTCGATAGCCAGGACCAGGTCCTCGTTGCGGGCCAGCCGTTCCTGTAAGCGCTCAAACCACCGTTCCTCCTGGGCAAGGGAGGGGGGCAGATAGAAGGAGAGATGGCGGCGGACCTCCGGATCGCCGAACCAGCGGACGAAGCGGGGGAGGTCTTCGCGCTCGATGGGGCGGAGCCGTACTTTTTCGCCTCGGAGCATCTTCTCCTCCCGACGTTCGGGCCGGTCCCTTACTCGACGAAGTGGCCCGTCTCCTCGTCGCACCGCCAGAGGCTGCCCGTGCCGAGATCGTACACCCAGCCGTGGAGCGTCAGCCGTCCTTCCCGGAGTGCCTGGGCAACGCAGGGATAGGTACGGAGATGGCGGAGTTGGAGGCGCACATTCGCTTCGACGACGGCCCGATGACGAGCCTCACCGGTCAGATCGGGGGGGATTTCCTGCAGAGCGGGACGGATGTAGGCCAACCAGCGGGTGATGTGGGGTTCGCGGTGGGGATCGAGGGATGCATCAAGGGCGTGCACGCCCCCGCAATCCAGGTGACCGCAGACGACGATGTGAGGGACTTTCAGGTGCACCACGGCGTATTCAATGACGGCTCCCACGGCGGATTCACCCGCGTCGGCCGGAGGGACAACGTTGGCGACGTTGCGCATCACGAAGACGTCGCCTGGCCTGGCACCCAGCACTCGGCTGGGCATCACCCGGGAGTCCGAGCAGCCGATGAAAAGCACAGAGGGGGATTGGCCTTCTCGGGCCAGCCGTTCCATTAGACTCCACTCGCTGACAAAGGCCGCTTGCGCCGCCCGACGAGCGTTCTCGTACAGCGCCATTCTGCACCTCCTCCTGCGTGGAACTTACTCGGGCCGCTCCAGCAGCGATTCGACCGCTGTGTAGACGTCCACCTCGCGGGCTACGATGCGTCCCACCCAGCGATCGATTTCCGCCTCTCCCACCTGCTCGATCAATCGATCCAGCATCTCCCGGTGCAACGCCTGCATCAGATCGGCACGAACCCGCTCCTGCTCCTTCTGGACCCAAAGGCCGCTTTGTTGGAGGAACGCCCTGTGCGCATCAATGGCCTCCACGACCGCCTCCACACCGGTTCCATCCAGCGCGACGGTCTTGAGGATGGGGGGGCGCCACCCGTCGGCAGCGTTGGAGTTGTTCCACCCTAGGCCCAACGTGGCCTCCAGCGCGAGGGCCGTCTGCCCGGCTCCAGGTCGATCCGCCTTGTTCACCACCAGGATGTCGGCGATCTCCAGGAGCCCGGCCTTCAACGCCTGGACGTCGTCCCCGAGCCCCGGTGCCTCCACGACCACGACGGTGTGCGCGGTACGGGCGACGTCCACCTCCGCCTGCCCCACACCGACCGTCTCCACCAGAATCGTCTGGAACCCCACGGCGTCCAGCACCTTCACCGCGTCGCCCGTGGCGCGGGCCAGCCCGCCCAGGCTCCCACGGGTCGCCATACTGCGGATGAAAATGCCGGGGTCGCCCGCCAGATCCCGCATCCGCACCCGGTCCCCCAAGATCGCGCCGCCGGTGAAGGGGCTGGTGGGGTCCACAGCGACGATGCCGACGGTGGTTCCCCGGGCGCGGAGCCGCTTGGCGAGTTCGTTGACCAGGGTGGACTTTCCCGTGCCCGGAGCGCCGGTCACGCCGACGATGTGGGCGCGGCCGGTGTGGGGGTGGAGGACCGCCAGGGCCTCCTGAGCCTGCGGACTGTCATCTTCAACGAGGGAGAGGAGCCGGGCCAGCGCGCGTCGGTCCCCGGCCAGAGCCTTCTCTACCAGGTCCACGTCATCCCCCGGCCAGGTGTCGATGGAAGGCCTCGACGATGGTCTGGGTGGAGGTGCCGGGGCCGAAGATCTCGACGACCCCCATCTCCTTGAGGGCCTCAGCGTCCTCGTCGGGGATGATGCCGCCGACGAAGACCTTGACGTCTTCCAGGCCGGCCTCGCGGAGCCCCTCCAGGACACGCGGGACCAGGGTCATATGGGCACCGGAGAGGATGCTCAGCCCGACGGCGTCCACGTCCTCCTGCAGGGCAGCCTCGACGATCATCTCCGGCGTCTGTCGGAGGCCGGTGTAGATGACCTCCATCCCGGCGTCCCGCAAAGCCCGCGCGACCACTTTAGCCCCCCGATCGTGGCCATCCAGGCCCGGCTTGGCGATGAGGACACGGAATTGCTTGCTCACCGACATCACTCCTTGTGGTCGAATCTGGCCGACTCCCGCCTCGGGAGGGGATTATACCCCAAGTCGGAGAGATTGGGAAGGTTTATCCGCGACTTTCCAGGCACAAACGGCGCAACAACATACACCGCAGGAAATGGTACATCGCGTAGCACTCCAGCGCGAAGGGAGGAAAGCCCAGCATCCCCAGGATCGGCATTCGAAAGTAGTGAATGCCGAAATCGAGCGGCCACGGAAGGGTATATCGCCATCCAGCCGTGGCCCAGAAGTTCCAGAACTCCCACAGTAGACCACAGACACCGCCCGCTGCAAGGAAAAGGTAGAGGGGACGGGGGTCCCCCTCCTCCAGCGACCGGTAGACGGACGGCGCTCCCAGAGCACGGTTGAGCGGCTCGAGGAAAAGGACGAACCCCACCCAGACGAAGGCGAAGGTGTATCGAGCGATCCGGACGGGCAACAGCGGCGGAATCGATAAGAAAGCGATGCCGAGAAGGAACGAGAGGGAAAGCCAGGTGGAGGACATCCGACGTGGCCGAACGCGGGCGCTTCGGAACAGACCAAGACCCTCCAGCACGGACGCCGTCTCGAAGACGCCGGGGAAGATGGTGGCGAATGACCACAGGTAGGCCAGGTTCCGTACCCAGGGATTCTCCGGCACGCCGACGTAGTACCAGTTCCACAGCCGCATATTGTACGCCTCGAAGAGCAGCCAGCAGCCCACGGAGAGCCAGGCCATCAACAGGACCTCGCGGGGGCGGTCGTGGATCAGGGAATGCCCCCGCAGACGGAAGGCCAGACCGTCGGCGAATAGGATGTAGCCGGTCCAGACGATGGGAGTGAACCACCGGCTGACGAAGGGCTGACGGGCGAAGAGGAGGATCTCCGCAAGGATGACGACGGCAGCGCCCAGCCAGCCGTACCAGGGAAAGTGACGTGTGTTGCGTGGTGCGTGATATGCGTTGGGAACCGCCCGTTTCTGGTCAGGCATACCTCACCTCCTCCAGAGATCGGTCGTATCGGGGAGCCACGTCCCTCCAGTCGAAGCGGGCCATCGCCTCCCGCAAGGGAGCGGCAGCCTGGCGGGCCTCGTCGGGGTGGGTCAGCGCCCACCGCAGCCGCTCCAACAGTCCATCAAAATCCTCGTAGAGACAGAGGTCGTGGTGGGTCGGGGGAACGATCTCCGGGTAGGAGAGCCGGCGGGGAAGGACGGGGAAACAACCGCAGTAGATCGCTTCGACGACGGCGACGCCGAAGAACTCGTGGATCGCGGTGCTCACCACCACGTCCGCCTGCCAGAGGAGGCGGGCGTAGGTCGATTCGTCGGCGTGGCCGAAGTGGACCACCCGCTCCCCCAACCGGTCCCGCGCCGCTTCGAACTCCTCCGGCTGCTGGCGGACGTTGTACCCAGCCAACGCCACCCGAAACTCCACCCCTTCTTCCATCAGCGCATCCAGCGCCCGGAAGAAAGTCCGCGGATCTTTGTCGTACTCCCATCGCTGGTTCCAGAGGATCACCGGCGGCCCGTCCGCGCCCTCTCCGCCCCCTAGACGGTCCAGCCGGGCCAGGTCGATCCCCACCGGCAGCACCGCCGATCTGGCGCGCACTTCTCCGATACGATGAACGTGGGTGTAGTCGGGAAAATGCTTCAGAAGCCGGGGGAGTTCGTCAAACCAGTCCTCTAGGTGGTACGCCGAGTTGAAGAGGACCCGGTCGGCGGCGAGCATCGAGAGCCAGTTGATCATCCCGTAGGTCAGATCCCGCTTTTCGCCTGGGGGCAGCGGATAGGTCAATTGGTTCTCGTGGCAATAGAGGGCCACCGGCACGTCCGCCAGGAGGTGGCGGGTGAGCCCCAGGAAGGCGGGGAGGTTCAGCATATCTGTGACCAGCAGGAGGTCGGGACGGATGCCCATCCGCAGGACCTCCTCC
>DROW01000205.1 GCA_011388675.1 Chloroflexota bacterium
CACGGGGGGAACCCCGTTCGGGAGCGGAATCGGGGGAAAAACCGCGGAGGCGCAGAGGGACTTCGGGTTCCCTGGATAGTTTGGCGAAAACTCCGCGTCCTCCGCGCCTCTGCGGTGGAATTCTCACCTGCGCCCCACGATCGGGTGTTCCCTCCGCTTTCGGATACGGATTTGAGCATTCGCTAGCGGGCCTTACAGGGGCCGGTGCTCCCGGACCGCCTCCAGTGCCAGGTCGATGAACGTCTCCACCGCCATCGCTCCCGGCACCTCCCCGTCCCGACGGCGCAGGTTGACCTGCCCGGCCTCCATCTCCCGGTCGCCGACGATCAACATATAGGGGATCTTCTCCATCTGCGCGTCGCGGATCTTGGCCTGCATCCGGTCGCTGGAGTCGTTCACCTCCACCCGCAGGCCTGCCTCCCTGAGCCGGTTCGCCACGCTGTAGGCGTAGTCCACGTGCCGGTCGGCGATGGGGATGAGGACCGCCTGGACGGGGGCCAGCCAGACGGGGAAGGCCCCGGCGTAGTGCTCCACCAGGATGCCGAAGAACCGCTCCAGGCTCCCCAGCAGCGCCCGGTGGACCATATAGGGCCGGTGTTCCTTCCCGTCCTCCCCCACGTAGGTCATATCGAACCGCTCCGGCAGGTTGAAGTCGAACTGGATCGTGGTGCACTGCCAGAGCCGCCCCAGGGCGTCCTTGATCTTGATGTCGATCTTGGGGCCGTAGAACGCCCCGCCGCCCTCGTCCACCTCGTAGGGCAGCCCCTCGGCCTCGATCGCCTTGCGCAGGCTGTTCTGCGCCTGCTCCCATCGCTCCGGTTCCCCCACGTGCTTCTCCGGCATTGTCGCCAGGTAGACCTGGAACTCCTCGAAGCCGAAGGCGCGGAGCATCTCCAGGGAGAACCGCAGGACTTCCAGGACCTCGTCCTCGATCTGCTCCGGCGTGCAGAAGATGTGGGCGTCGTCCTGGGTGAAGCCGCGGACCCGCAACAGGCCGTGCAGCACCCCGCTCCGCTCATATCGATACACCGTCCCCAGTTCCGCCCAGCGCAGCGGGAGTTCCCGGTAGGAGCGGCGACGGGTCTTGTACATCAGGATGTGGAAGGGGCAGTTCATCGGCTTGATGAAGTACTCCACCCCCTCGACGTCCATCGGGGCGTACATGCTCTCGCGGTAGAAGTCCAGGTGACCGGATCGCTCCCACAGTTGCGCCCGGCCGATGTGGGGGGTGAAGACGATCTCGTAGCCGCCCTTGCGGTGCTGCTCCCGCCAGAAGTCCTCGATCACCTGGCGGATGCGTCCCCCCTTGGGGTGCCAGTAGGCCAATCCCGGCCCCCCTTCTTCGTGGAAACTGATCAGGTCCAGTTCCTTGATCAGCCGCCGATGGTCCCGCTTCTCCACCTCCTCGCGCCAAGCCAGGTACTGCCGCAACTGCTTGGGCGTCTCCCAGGCGGTGCCGTAGATCCGTTGCAGCATCGGCCGGTGCTCGTCCCCCCGCCAGTACGCCCCTGCCACGCTGAGCAACTTGATCGCCTTCGGGTTGATCTCTTTGGTGTTGCTGACGTGCGGCCCACGGCACAGGTCCACGAACGGGCCGTGGCGGTAGATGGAGAGGACCGGCTTCCCCTCCGCCGGCCGGCCGTGCTCGTCCATCCCGCCGGAGAGGATCTCGTCGATCAACTCCAGTTTGTAGGGCTGGTCGGCGAAGAGGCGGCGGGCCTCCTCCTCGTCGATCTCCTCCTGGACGAAGTCGTACCCCTCGGCGATGATCTCCCGCATCCGCGCCTCGATCTCCTCCAGGTCCTCCGGAGTCAACGGACGGGGGAGGTCGAAATCGTAGTAGAAGCCGTTCTCGATGGCCGGACCGATGGCCAGTTTAGCGCCGGGGAACTTCTCCAGCACCGCCTGGGCCATCACGTGGGCCGCCGAGTGGCGGATGCGCTCCAGCCGACCGTTCTCCTGCTCCTTCTTCTTGGACATCTCCCCTCCTTGCGACACAAGGTTTCTAAAGAAAACCCCCGCGCCCCTTGGGGCGCGGGGGTCTCCCACGCGGTTCCACCCAAGTTCGACGGTGAGTCTCCCTCACCGCCGCACTCTGAGGCTGTAACGGGCCTTCCCGGAGCCCCATACTCTCGCCGCGGCGATTTCAAGGGCCCGCTCCCGGGGGGTTTTCCCGACCGTCCGGTCAAGGGGGCTTCCAGCCACGGCCCCCTCTCTCTGGGACCTTCTCAGGCCGGTACTCGTCCCGGTCAACGCTTTCCGAATCCCTCGATTGTGTGTTCTATTATAACCCTCTTTTGCCTTCTGTCAACCCCGATGGTATAATCACACACCGCGGAGACGCAGAGGACGCAGAGTTTTGAACAGTTCACCTCACCTCTGCGCCCTCTGCGCCTCTGTGGTAAGATGCGGATCATCGATTCGCTCAAATTTGGGCAAAGGAGCGAGGACGGATATGGAGAACATCTTGGAGATCGCTCGCCAGTTAGTCGTCTGGCTCGCGTTGATCACCGGCGTCGTGTTTACCGCCCTGCACGGAGGGGCGATCATCTGGACCTTTCGGGATATGCGCGCCCGGTCGCGGGACGTGCTGGCCTGGATCGTCGCCACCCTGATGGTAGCCCTCCTCCCCCTGGTGGGCCTGGTTGTCTATCTGATGCTCCGTCCCAGGGAGACCCTCGCCGAGGCCTATGAGCGCTCGCTGGAGCAGGAGGCCCTGCTCCAGGCGATCGAGGAACCGGAGTACTGCCCCGGCTGCGGGCAGCGGGTGCGGTCGGATTACATCCTCTGCCCCACCTGCCACACCCGCCTTAAGCAGCCCTGCCCCTCCTGCGGCCGCGCCCTCGACCTCTCCTGGTCGGTCTGCCCGTACTGCGGCACCGCCGTGACCCCTCAGGTGGTCGAGCCGGTAACGCCACCACAGCAAGAGGCAACGGCGTAGATTTTACCACAGAGACACAGAGGGCACAGAGTTTCTCAAACATAGAGAGACCTCTGTGCCCTCTGTGTCTCCGTGGTTTTCTCCCCTCACACCTCGCCGGTCTCCCCCACCACGTGGACCTTCAGCATGTTGGTCCGCCCTTCCCCTCCGAAGGGGATCCCGGCCGTCAGCACCACCCGGTCGCCCTTGCGCACGAACCCCCGTTCATAGGCAGCCTGGACCATCAGGACGACCATCTCGTCGGTGGTGGCGAAGCGGGGGACCCGCACCGGGGTGACCCCCCAGACCATCGTCAGCCGCATCAGGGTGCGGGGGTTGGGCGTGGCGGCGACGATCGGCACCCCCGGACGGTGCCGGGCGACCATTCGGGCGGTGGTGCCGGACATCGTGGCGGTGAGGATCGCCCGTGCCCCCACCTCGGCGGCGATCTCCACCGTCGCGTGGCTGATCGCCTCGGTCACCGTCGGTGAGGGCGGACGCTCCGCGCCGTACAGGAACCGGCCCAGCGGCAGGTGGGACTCGGCGTGCTCGCAGAGGGAGGCCATCGTCTCCGCCGCCTCCACCGGATACCTCCCCACCGCCGTCTCCCCGGAGAGCATCACCGCGTCGGTCCCGTCCAGCACCGCGTTGACCACGTCGGAGGCCTCGGCCCGGGTGGGTACGGGCCGCTCCATCATCGACTGCAACATCTGCGTGGCGGTGATGACCGGCTTCCCTACCCGGTTGCAGGCCCGGATGATCCGCTTCTGGTAGAAGGGGACCTCCTCCGGCGAGGTCTCCACCCCCAGGTCGCCCCGGGCCACCATGATCGCGTCGGCCGCCTCCAGGATGTCCCCAAACGCGTCCACCGCCTCCGCCTTCTCGATCTTGGCGACGATAGGCACGTCGCTCCCCG
>DROW01000206.1 GCA_011388675.1 Chloroflexota bacterium
ACTTCCTCCACCACGCCGCCCGCCGCCTCTACGAGGAGACCGACTACGCCATCTTCGCCTGGTTCGGCGGGAGCCTGATCGAGGGGGCCCAATTCGCCCGAGGCTGGGTCCAGTTTATGCGCGACCTGAAGGCCACCCCCGACTTCGCCGCCGCGCTGGTGGAGAAGTTGGCCCAGGCCGCCCTGACCGACCTGGACCGGTTCCTGGACGCCGTCGGCGAGTACGTCCACGTCGTCGGCTTCGGGGACGACCTGGGGATGCAGCACGGCCTCCAGTTCCATCCCGACCTCTACCGACGCCTCTTCAAGCCGTACCACCGGCGATTGTACGCGCGGGTCCACGAGCGGACGCAGGCCTACGTCTTCCTCCACTCCTGCGGCTCGGTGTACGATTTGATCCCGGACCTGATCGAGGTGGGGGTGGACATCCTCAACCCGGTGCAGACCTCGGCGGCGAAGATGGAGCCGGAGCGGCTGAAGCGGGAGTTCGGCGACCGGATCACCTTCTGGGGTGGAGGAGCCTGCCCGCAGCGGGTGTTGCCCTTCGGGACGCCGGAGGAGGTGGCGGCGGACGTGCGCCGCAGGCTGGAGGTCTTCGCCCCCGGCGGCGGCTACGTCTTCGCCCCCATCCACGACATCCAGCCTGACGTCCCGCCCCAGAACATCGTGGCGATGTACGAGGCGGCCCAGCGGTGGGGACGATACCCGGTGGGGTGAATCAGGCCCGACGCCAGCGGGGGCCGGTGGGGGTGTCTTCCACGACGTAGCCCAGGCGGCGGATCTGCTCGCGGAGGGCGTCGGCGCGGGGCCAGTCGCGGGCGCGTCGGGCCGCCTCCCGCTCTTCGATCAGCGCCGCCACCTCCGGCGGCAATGTCTCCGTCGCCCGCTCGGCCTCCAGCACCGCATCGACCACCTCCGGCGGGAGCCCTTCCCCCAGCACGGGCCGTCGCACCGGTCCCAGGACCTCTAGGGGGAAGGTCGTGCCGTCGGGGTACTCAATTTCCTCCCCGCCGTGTCGCACCGTCACCCCGCCGCGCCCCATCACCCTCGCCGTCCCCTCGGCGAAGTCGAGCACCACCGCCGTGTGCTCGTCGATCCCCAAGACCGTCGTCGTCGGGGGGAGCAGCGCCATCAGCCGTTCCATCCGTTCCACCCCCATAAAGGCGCAGCGGGTATCCAGGTGCGGGCCGCCCTCCTGGTTGTCCCAGTGGGTCACCACCGTGAGGTCCAGCCCGTAGGCGCGGAAGAGATCCAGCCCCCGGATCCAGTGCAGTTCCGCCCCGGCCTTGTAGATCTCGTAGACCGGCAGGGTGTAGGCCCCGACGGCGATGGCGGCCGCGCTGGCGAGGGCCAGCACCGCCCCCCGCCGCTGCCGGACCAGGAGGACGTGCCAGGCCCACGTGTCGGCCAGGTGGCGGACGGTGTAGGTAGGGCTGCCGGGCCCCATAAAGAAGTAGTTCGCCTCCAGGAGCGGCCGGGTCAGGTCCGGGTCGTCGGCCTCCTCCCGCCGTCGGGCCGGCACGACGGTCACCTGGGGGTGGAAGTTCTGCAGCCGCTCCTCGACGAACGCGGCCAGCCGCCCGGCGACCCAGGCGGAGTTGGGCTGGAAGCCAGCCGGGGTTTCCAGGATCGCCACCCGGATCGGCCGTCCCAGCCGTCGGAAGAGCATCTCGTGGACCCGCCGCCCTGCCGGAGCGGCCTCTCCGGAGCCGAACAGGGCAATGGGGCCTGGTTGTGCCCCCTGGTAACCGTTCACCGCTTTCCCCATACGATTCCTCCCCCTTGAGTATAACATACCCTTCGGTGGGGCCAAGTGAAGGTTGCAAAACGGCGAAGCGATGGTATAATATAGGCCGCCGCGGAGAGGTAGCGTAGTCTGGCCTAACGCGCGCGCCTGGAGAGCGCGTGGGGTCGTGAGACCCCCGTGGGTTCGAATCCCACCCTCTCCGCCTTCTTCGTAGGCCAAGGGGGGCGATCCTGCCCCCGCCGAGGATCACCCAGGAGGCCCCCGCGTGGGGGCGTTTTCTTTCAGGAACGACGATGGAGATCCATATCCACCGTGCGACCCCCGACGACGCCGGGGCGATCTCCGCAATCTGGGAGGTCATCTGCGCCGAGCGCGTCCACAGCGCCGTCAACCGCCCCTTCACCCCCGAACAGGTCCGTCAGTACCTGACCTCCCTTTCCGACCGGGAGGGGGTGTTCGTCGCCGAGGCGGGCGATGAGATCGTGGGGTTCCAGTCCCTCGACCGGTGGGCCCAGTACACCGACTCCTTCGACCACGTCGCCACCGTGGGCACCTTCGTCCTTCCCGACTGGAGGGGCAAGGGGATCGGTCGTCGCCTGGCGCAACACACCTTCGCCTTCGCCCGCGCCCACGGTTACGAGAAACTGGTCGTCTACGTCCGGGCCAGCAACGCACGGGCGCAGGCGTTCTACCAAAGCCTGGGCTTCGTCCCGAAGGGGGTACTCTCGCGGCAGGTGAAGATCGACGGGCAGTACGACGACGAGGTCTTTATGGAGTTGTTCCTGTGATCCACGTCGGCTGTTGTGGCTTCCGGCGGGCGCAGGCGGTCTACTTTCAGAACTTTCCCCTGGTCGAGGTCCAGCAGACCTTCTACAAGCCCCCACGGGTGGAGACGGCCCGCCGCTGGCGGGAGGAAGCGCCACCCGGCTTCACCTTCACCCTCAAAGCGTGGCAACTGATTACCCACCACGCGACCAGCCCCACCTATCGAAAGGCCGGGCTGGAGATCCCCCCGGATCGCCGGGACCGGTATGGGATGTTCCGGCCCACGCCAGAGGTGATGGAAGCCTGGGAACGGACGCGGGAGATCGCGGAGATCTTGGAGGCTCCGATCGTCGTCTTCCAGTGTCCTGCCCGTTTCACCCCCACGCCGGAACACATCGCCGATATGCGGGCCTTCTTCGCCCAGGTGGAGCGGGGAGGGCTGACCTTCGCCTGGGAGCCGCGGGGGGAATGGCCCGAGGAGACCATCGTGGCGCTGTGCCAGGACCTGGACCTCATCCACTGTGTGGACCCCTTCATCCGTCCGCCGGTCACGAAGGGCACCGCCTATTTCCGTCTCCACGGGATCGGCGGCTATCGGTACCGGTACACCGACGCCGACCTGCGCCGGGTCCTGGACTGGTGCAGGGGGTTTGAGACCGCCTATGTCCTCTTCAACAACGTCTCGATGTGGGAGGACGGCCTTCGGTTCTTGGCCCTTTTGAACGAGGACCCCTGAGGCCGATTTCCCCTATCGTCACCGTATGCGCAGGGGGGCGACCCCGCCCGCCTCGAAGCCGCAGGCGTGGTAGAACTCCCGCGCGGCCTCGTCGCCGCGGGAGGTATCCACCAGGAGATGGGTGGCTCCCCGACGGATAGCCCGCTGGATCGCCGCCTCCACCAGCGACGCGCCGATCCCCTTCCGGCGGTGGGTCGGTTCCACCGCCATCTCCCCGATCAGGGCCCGCAGCCGGGTCAGGCCGGGCATGTAGGAGAGGGCCAGGAACCCCACCACCTCTCCCGTCTCCGTCTCCGCCACCAGGACCTCCAGGGCGGGGCTTTCGCGGAACCGCAGCGCGGCCGCCTGCACCTCCGCGGGCGTCATATCCTCGTTGCCGGGGATGAGCCGCAGCAGCCGGAGGACCGCTTCTTCGTCCTCCGGGCGGGCCTCCCGGATGAGGACGCCGGGCACGCGGGCCCGCAGCACCGACGAGCGGCTGCGGATCCAGCGGTCGATCACCTCCCGGTGGGTGCGAAAGGCCAACTTCTCCGGCAGGCCATCGGGGGGAAAGACCCCCACGTCCTGCGCGTCGTCCCCCGCCCGCAGTTCCCCGCCGAGCGGGCGGGCGCGGTAGAAGATGATGATACCCGAGGGACCGGGGCCTTCGGGGAAGGAGTAGACGCCGAACAGTTCCAGCAACTCGATGTCCAGTCCGGTCTCCTCCTTGCACTCCCGCACCGCCGCCTCTTCTACGCTCTCGTCCGCCTCGATGTAACCGGCGGGGAGGGCCCACCATCCCCTGTACGGCTCCTCCCCTCGTCTGATGAGCACCAGGCCATCATCCATCTCCACCAGGACACCCACGCCGGGGACGGGGTTCCGGTAGAGGACGAATCCGCAGGCCGGGCACACGTGCCGGACCCGCCCGGCGATCTCCGCCTCTTCCATCGCTGCCCCACAGCGAGGGCAGAAAGGGTCTTTTGATCCCATTCTCTTCTCCCCTTTCCTCACGTCGCTTTCCCGATCCGCGCCAGCGCCCACGCCGCGTGTTGCCGCACCAGCGGATCGGGATCGTCCAGCGCGCTTTCCAACGCCGATCTGGCTCGCGCATCCCCCACGTTGCCCAGCGCGACCGCCACGTTGCGCAGCAGCCGCCCCCGCCCGATCCGCAGGATGGGCGTACCACGGAACCGCTTCCGAAACCCCTCCTCACCCAGCGCCAGCAGATCGGGGAGCGAGGGCCTCGCCCGCTCCGGCGAGACGGCCCGGAAGGCCGCCACTTTGGTGGGCCGGGCGAACCGCTGCCAGGGGCAGACCTCCTGGCAGACGTCGCATCCATAGATCCAGGTCCCAAGCAGCGGTCGCAACTCCAATGGGATCGGCCCCTTGTGCTCGATGGTGAGGTAGGAGATGCACCGCCGGGCGTCGAGCCGGTAGGGGGCCGTCAGCGCTCCTGTCGGACAGGCCTCCAGGCACCGGGTGCAGGTCCCGCACCCTCCCCGCACGGAGGGACGGTCTCCCTCGGGCGGATCGATCTCCAGCAAGACCTCCCCCAGGAAGAGCCACGAGCCGAAATGTGGGTGGATCAGGCAGGTGTTCTTGCCGATGAAGCCCAATCCGGCCCCGGCGGCGAAGGCCCGCTCCAGCACCGGCCCGGTGTCCACGTAGGCGCGATAGCGGACCTCCCCGCCGACCTGTGCGCGGATGAAGTCGGCCAGTTCCTCCAGCCGGGGAAGCATCCAGTCGTGGTAGTCCTCGCCCCAGGCGTAGGTGGAAACGCGGCCGCGCGGCCCGTCGTCGGGTAGAGGTGGTGGGGGACCGGGGTAGTAGTTGACCGCCACGCACACCACCGAGCGAACCCCCGGCAGGATGAGCGCGGGCTCCTCCCGCCGGGCCACCCGGTCCGGACGGGCCATCCACGCCATCCCTGCCTGGTACCCCCGGCGCAGCCACTCCCTGTAGGCCTGAAGGTGGACCTGTGGGGGACGGGCGGGAGCGATCCCCACGAGGTCGAACCCCAGGCGGAGGGCCTGATCCCGCACCCGGTCGAACCATTCCATCGCCCGCCAGTATAACGCCGGGGGAGGGGCATGTCAACCGCCGCTGGCTGGGGTGCGGAGGATTTCACCGCAGAGGCGCGGAGGACGCAGCGTTTTCCCGCAAATGTCCGCACTCCCGTCCGAAGGTGAGCCGCTGCGGGGCGGACGGGATGCGCTATTCTACCGCCTTCTTTGAAACTGTGCTACAATACACTTTGCCCACGAAGAACTGGGGCGAGGGAACGCAATGAGCGAGGAAACCTCTCCTGTCATCCTTGTACACGGGGGGGCCTGGGAGATCCCCGAGGAGGCCCACGCAGCGCACATTGAGGGATGTCGGCGCGCTGCCGAGGCAGGGCTGGCCGCACTGGAGAGCGGCGGTTCGGCGCTGGACGCGGTGGAGACGGCGGTACGTTTGATGGAGGACGATCCGACCTTCGACGCCGGGCGCGGTTCGTTCCTCAACGCCGCGGGGGAGGTGGAACTGGACGCCATTATTATGGACGGGCGGGACCTGAACCTGGGGGCGGTGGCCGCCGTCCAGCGGGTGCGCAACCCGGTCAGCCTGGCCCGCCTGGTGATGACCGAGAGCGAGCACGCCTTCCTGGTCGGGCCAGGAGCCGAGAGTTTCGCCCGCGAGCACGGGATGCCGATCTGCCCACCCTGGGAACTGCTGGTGGGGCGGGAACTGGAGCGGTGGAAAGCGTTTCAGGCCGGGGACGCCCCACCCGCCCCTGCCTTCTTCACCCCCCACGGGACCGTCGGGGCGGTAGCCCTCGATCGAGAGGGGAATCTAGCCGCCGCGACCTCCACCGGCGGCACCCCCAACAAACTCCCTGGCCGCGTGGGCGACTCCCCCCTAGTCGGCTGCGGGGCGTATGCGGACAATCGATCGGCGGCGGCCTCCGCCACTGGCGAGGGAGAGGCGCTGATGAAGATCGTCGCCTGCAAGACGGCGTGTGACCTGGTGGCCCGGGGGCTCTCGCCTCAGCAGGCCGCAGAGCAGGTCATCGCGTTGCTGGCGGAGCGGACCAGGGGGCACGGCGGCCTGATCCTCCTCGACCCCCAGGGGCGATTCGGCATCGCCCATAACACCTCCTACATCGCCTACGCTATCGCTACCTCCGGCGGATCAGTCCGCGCCGGGATCCGGTACCCGTGATGAAGGACACCACAGAGACGCAGAGGACACGGAGAAATAGGGGGAGACTACAGAACATAGGGGGCGGAAGGCAGAACGCTGTGTCTCCGTGGTGAGGATAAAAAATGGACCAGGCTCAAGCAGACGCGGAGGGGCCTTTGAACGACGATCTCCCCTTCTCTGCCGACGCGCTGGTCCTGCCCATTCCCCTTTACCGCTTCCATCGCTACCAGGGAGACACCAACGACTGCGGTCCCTTCAGCGTCGCCATCGCGGTGAACGGCCTGCGCGGAGAGGAGGTACTGGACGGCCCGACCGTGGCCCGGCGGATGGAGCGGCTGCGATGGGGCCGTGGATTGTTCCCCATCCCCGTTCTGGACAAGATTCCTGGCTGGGCCACCCTCCCCTGGGGCCTCAGCGACGAACTCCGCCGCCACGGGTTCCGCGCCCGCTGGCGGTTGTTCGGGACCCGAGAGCGCTTGCTGCGGAACCTGCTCACGGGCCGAGTTACCATCGTCGCTGTGGGGGAACCATTTCGCTTCGTCAAAGGGCGATGGCGGGGATGGGGGCACCTTAAACTCCTCTACGCCTGGGATCCCGAACGGGGATGGGGTTTCGTCGATCCGGGGATCGCACCACGGCCGGGAGACCCCTGGCTTGCTCACGGGATCGGCTGGCAGGACGAAGAGACGTTCGTCCGCCAGTGGGAGTGGATGTTGCGGTTTATGGTCGAGGTGGGCTGAAGGGAAACAGGACAGAGGGGACAAGGCAAAGTAAAGGAGGCAGGAGCGATGGAGTTCGAACTGAGCGAGGAACACCGGATGATCCGTCGGATGGTGCGCGAGTTCGCCGAAAAGGAGATCGCCCCCCGTGCCGAGGAGATCGACGCCACCGACACTTTCCCCGAGGACCTGTTCCGTCGGATGGGGGAACTAGGTATCCTCGGCCTTCCCTTCCCGGAGGAGTACGGGGGCTCCGGCTGCGACTACCTCAGCCTGGTCATCGCTCTGGAGGAGATCGCGCGCGTCTCCGGCTCGATGGCGATCACGCTGGACGCCCACACCTCCCTCTGCTGCGAGCCGATCTATCTCTTCGGCACCGAGGAGCAGAAGCGAAAGTACCTGGTGCCGCTTGCCCGGGGGGAGAAGATCGGCGCCTTCGGCCTCACCGAACCGCAGGCTGGCTCCGACGCCGGGGCCACCCGCACCCGCGCCGTCCGCGACGGCGACCACTGGGTCATCAACGGCCAGAAGTGCTTCATCACCAACGGCTCCATCGCCGACGTGGTCGTCATCACCGCCAAGACCGACCCGGAGAAAGAGACCCGGGGGATCTCCGCCTTCATCGTCGAAAAGGGGACCCCCGGTTTCCGGCCGGGGCGGGACGAGAAGAAGATGGGCCTGAAAGGCTCGGTTACCTCGGAGTTGTTCTTTGAGGACTGCCGGATCCCGGCGGAGAACTTGCTGGGCAAAGAGAACGAAGGGTTCAAGCAGTTCCTGCGGACGCTGGACGCCGGGCGGGTGGCGATCTCGGCGATGGCCCTGGGGCTGGCCCAGGGGGCCTACGAGCGGGCGTTGGCCTACGCCAAGGAGCGGGTTCAGTTCGGCCAGCCCATCGCCAACTTCCAGGCCATCCAGTGGATGCTGGCCGACTCCGCCACGGAGATCGAGGCCGCCCGGCTGATGGTCTACCGGGCCGCCTGGCTCCGCGAAAAGGGGGTCCGCTTCACCAAAGAGGCCGCGATGGCCAAACTGTTCACCACCGAGATGTCGGAGCGGGTCTGCCGACGGGCCATCCAGGTCCACGGCGGCTACGGGTACATCCGGGAGTACGAGGTAGAGCGGATGTACCGGGATCAGCGGCTGTGTGCCATCGGCGAGGGGACCAACGAGATCCAGCGGCTGGTCATCGCCCGCCACATCCTGCGAGATTGAGAAACACGATAGGGTCCCCTGGTCCCCATGGCGTGTTGTATATGCGGGACCCGACCGTTGTCAGCAGTGCTCGGACAGAAGCGCCTCTACCTGGTCCGGGTGTAGCCGCTCCACGGGGCGGTGTACCAGCGGCGGCCCCTCACGCAGGGTCGGGACCTGCTCTTCGTATGTAGGGAGGGTTGGGTCCCGGTAGAAGATGCCGATGGGGATCCGATCCCCCCATTCCCACGCCCGCCGCCAGGCGGCCTCCCGATCGCCGGGGTCGTAATCGGCCTCCTCCTCCAGTTTGTACACCCGCCCCTGGTAGAACTCGTAGGCGTATCCCCGGTTCCAGACCACGCAGGGCTGGAGGACGTCCAGCAGGGCATAGCCGGGGTGCTCCAGCGCCTCGCCGATGAGCCAAGCCAGGTGCTTCGGGTCGCCTGCGTAGCCACGGGCGACGAAGGTCGCCCCGGCGGTGAGGGCCAGAGCCAGCGGATTGACGGGCCGGTCGATCGAGCCTTCGGGGGAGGAGGGGGTTCGCTTGCCCTGCTCGCTGGTGGGGGAGTACTGCCCCCGGGTGAGACCGTAGATCCGGTTATCCTGCACCAGATCGACGATGTTGATGTTGCGCCGGGCGGCGTGGACGAAGTGGCTCAGCCCCTCCGCGTATCCGTCCCCATCGCCGTGGACGACCATCACACGCAGGCCGTGGTTCGCCAGCCGCGCCCCGGTGGCGACGGCCACCGGTCGGCCGTGGAGGGTGTGAAACCCGTTGACCCGCATATAGTGGGGCAGTTTGCTCCCGCAGCCAATGCCGGTGACGATCAGGATCTCGTGGGGGGCGATGTTGTGCTTTGCCAGAGCCATCTGCACCGCAGTCAAAATGCCGTAGTTGCCACACCCTGGACACCAGGTGGGCCGTTCTCGTCCCGCGAAGTCTTTTCGTGTGAGCATGGTGTGCTCCTTGTTTTGTGTTTATGTTCGGCGTTCAGCGTTCGGTGTTCGGTGTTCGGTGTTCAGCGTTCAGTGTTCGGCGTTCGACGTCATCCGCTTAATCCGCTTAATCTGCTAACAACGTGCTCCGGTGTGAACGCCCGTCCATCGTACCGACGGACCGAACCATCGACGACGTAGCCGAGGTGGGTTCGGAGGAGGGCCTCCAACTGACCGGTCGCGTTCCCCTCGACGACGATGGTCCGTTTTGCGTGCTCCAGGGCGGTTCGGGTGGCCTCGACGGGGAAGGGCCAGAGATCGTGGAAGTGGAGCAGGTTAGCCCGACCAGGCCGCTCCGCGTTCAGCCG
>DROW01000207.1 GCA_011388675.1 Chloroflexota bacterium
AGCAGGCGGAGCGGATGATGCGCAAGTTCCTGGGGCCGAAGGTCTTCACCCTCGTGGCCGGCGCGGAGCTCACCGGCAAGGATGGGCTGCCCAAGCTCCTCTGGCTCAAGGAAAAGGAGCCGGAGGTGTATGAGGGGATGAGCTGCTTCCTGGATGTCAACGGCTACCTCATCTATCGGGCCACCGGCAAACGGGTCTTCGAGTGGTCCTGCGCCTCCGCCTTCGGATTGGACCTGAAAAAGAAGGACTGGCTGCGGGGGATCATTCGCTACATCGGGTTGGATATGGAGAAGTTTCCCCCACTGGTCCGCTCCGTCGACCGGGTGGGAGGGCTGACGCGGGAGGCGGCGGAGGCGTGCGGGCTGCTGGAGGGGACCCCCGTCTTCGGCGGTGGCGGCGACGCCCAGGGGGCGGCGGTCGGCTCGGGGGCGGTGGGGGAAGGGGACGGCCACATCTATCTGGGCACCTCCGGCTGGGTGGGCGTGGTCACCGAGAAGACCCCCACCGGCCGCCACGGGGTGGTCACCATCCAGGCCGCCGACCCGGAGAAGGCGTTCCTCTTCTCGGAGATGGAGACGGCGGGGGCCTGCCTCAAGTGGATCGCCGACCAGTTCTACCGGCACGAGCAGGCCGACCCGGACGTCCCCAACGTGTACGCCCTGATGGACGAGGACGTCGAGAAGGTGCCACCCGGCTCCGACTACCTGATCTTCACCCCCTGGATGTACGGGGAGCGCGCGCCGGTCAGCGACGTCTTCGTCCGCTCGACTTTCTTCAATCTCAGCGCGGACCACACGCGGGAGCACCTGTTGCGGGCGGTGTACGAGGGGGTGGCCTACAACCTGCGCTGGATGATCGAGGTCGTGGAGCAGCACTTCGGCTTCCCGCTGCCGGTGCTGCGGGTGATCGGCGGCGGAGCGCGGGGCCTGCCGTGGATGCAGATCATCGCCGACGTGACCGGACGGCGGGTGGAGACGGTGCGCGACCCGCAGGAGGCCGGAGCGGTCGGCGCGGCGCTCACCGCCGGCATCGGCCTCGGACTGTACCCGGATTTCGAATCGTTGAAGGAAGTGGTTCACGTCGAACACACCTTCGAGCCGAACCCCGCCAACGCCGAGACCTACGAGGTCCTCTACCGGGCCTACCGCCGCATCTATACCGCGCTGCGAGATTTGTACCGTGAGGTGAACGAGCAGCGATTTTCGAAAGGAAAACGGTCGGGGGACTGATGAAGAAATCCTTTGCACCTCTCTTGACTTTGCTCTTCCTCGCCCCTGCGGTCGGCGAACTGCTCTCTGGCTCTGCGCCGCCGACGGAGTTCTTCCACCCCTTCACCCTCCCCCTCCTGACCGCCCTCTACGGCAGCGGCGCGATCCTCATCCGCGAACTGCGGATCCGGTGGGGAAAAGGCTGGCCCACTGTCCTCGCCCTTGGCGCGGCCTACGGCATCGTCGAGGAAGGGTTGATGGTCAAATCCTTCTTCGACCCCAACTGGGCGGACCTGGGCCCACTGGGCTCCTACGGCCGCTGGGCGGGGGTCAACTGGGTCGGGAGTCTCCAACTGACGATCTACCACGCCGTCTTCAGCATCGGTATCCCCATCCTGCTGATGGAACTCCTGTTCCCGGCCCACCGCGACGAGCGCTGGGTGGGCCGCTGGGGAATGGTCGGATTCTCACTTCTCCTGGCGGCCGACGTGGCGTTCGGGTTCTTTTTCCTAACCCCCTACCGACCGCCGGTGGTTCCCTATCTGACGAGCGGCGGCGTCGTCGTCGGGTTGGTCCTCCTGGCGCGACGGCTCCCCAATCCGGGGCCAGTGGCAGAGCCGCGTCCCCCGGCCGTCTCGACCTCCCGCCTGGCCCTGCTGGGCTTCGGCGCGACCCTGGCCTTCTTTATAATCCACTGGGCCTTTCCAATCCTCAAGGTCCCCGTGCTGGTGACGGTCGTCGCCACGGTAGGGCTGGTGGCGGGGATGGTCTGGACGGTCGGGCGGTGGGCACGGCAGGGGCTGACCGGCCCGCAGCGGCTGGCGCTGGCTGGCGGGGCGCTGATGTTCTTCGTGCTGCTGGCGCCGCTTCAGGAACTGGACAAAACCCGCCCGGACAACACGGCCGGGATGGCGTTGGTGGGGGTGGGTGCCCTGCTCTTCCTCGCGTGGCTGTGGCGGCGAGTGCGCTATACGCCGGGAAGACGAGACCTAGACGCGGCGTAGTGGGGCTTTCCGCTCCCTCTGGCCCCCTTTCGCCTTCCCGGATGAGCGGACCTATATCCTCACGATGACCTTTGGGGGAGGATCAGAAATGACCCGACGTCTCGATGCCGACCGGCCTCCAGAGAGCCCCCTGCTCCTTGTCCTCCGTGGCCTTCGCGAAGTCGGCCTTGGCCCCACCTGGGCGGGGATTCGCCATGCCGTGCGCACCCGTTGGATCGAGGCCAAGTTCGCCAATCCAGACCGTCCTCTGCGAGGCTTCTCCCTTCTCCTCGCCTTTCTCCGCCGCCTCCCCACCCCACCGGCCGCTTTCCCCCCGGCCGCTTTCCCCCCGCCCGGTCCCGTCGTCCGCACCCCCGGCCGGCTCCGCTCAATCCGCTCAATCCACTCAATCCGTTTAATCCGCTTAATCCGCTTAATCCGCTTACCCCCCTCCCTCACCTACACCTTCGACCACGCACTCCTCACCCTCACCGCCGCCGGAGCAGGACACCTGCGAGTACGGATACAACCTCACAATGGGGAAGGAAGCGGGGAAGCGAGGAAGGGGGGAAAAACCACCGGCTTGAAACCGGGAACTCGAAACCTGGAACCCGGAACCTGGAACCTGGAGATCGAAACCTGCCTCTGTACCATCTCGCCCGACGACGGTCGGTTGAGCCTCCACGCGCCAGAGGGGGCCCTCATCGCCGAGGAGGCCGCGCCTGTGGGGTGGACCGCTGAGGGGCGGGGGCTCCTCCGCTGGCGTCTCCCCGCCGACGGACACTGCTACGGCCTGGGGCAGCGCACGCTGGGGCTCGACCTGAGAGGCCACGTCTGCGTCAACTGGAACACCGACCCCCGCACCTACGACGCGGGCGACGACCCGGTCAACCTCTGCGTCCCCTTCCTCCTCGTCCTCCACGATGGAGGCCGCCAGGGATACGGCCTCTTCCTGCGCAACACCACCCGCAGCCGGTTCGACCTGGGCGCGAGCGAGCCAGGCGTCCTCACCATCGAAGTCGAAGACGAGGTGGTGGAATACGACCTGTTCTACGGCCCCTCGCTGGTCGAGGTCCTCCGCCAGTACACCGAGGAGACCGGCCGCCCGCCCCTCTTCCCCCTCTGGTCCCTGGGCTACCACCAGAGCCGCTGGTCGTACTACCCCGAGAGCCGCGTCCGACGGCTGGCGCGGGACTTCCGGGAGACCTACCGGGTCCCCTGCGACGCGATCCATCTGGACATCCACTATATGGACGGCTACCGGTGCTTCACCTGGGACCCGGAGCGGTTCCCCGACCCCGAGGGCCTGATCGCCGACCTGCACGCGCAGGGGTTCAAGGTGGTCACCATCGTCGACCCCGGCATCAAGGCCGACCGAGGCTACCGGGTGTTCCGCGAGGGAGTGGAACGGGGGATGTTCTGCCGCTACCCGGACGGGAAAGTGGCCATCGGCCCCGTCTGGCCTGGCGATTGCGCCTTCCCCGATTTCACCGACCCGAAAGTACGGGAGTGGTGGGGAAGCCTCCACCGTGATCTGGTCGAAGCAGGAGTGGACGGGATCTGGGACGACATGAACGAGCCCTCCCTGTTCGGGGAGGACGGCGCGACGCTGCCCGGCCCGGTCCGCCACGACCTGGACGGTGCCGGGGGCGACCACCGCCGCGCCCACAACGTCTACGGCCTGAATATGGCCCGCGCCACCTACGAAGGGCTGCTGCGGCTGCGGCCGGACCGCCGCCCTTTTGTCCTCACCCGCTCCGGCTGGGCCGGGGTACAGCAGTACGCCGCCCACTGGACCGGCGACAATCGCTCCACCTGGGAATCGCTCCGGCTGACGGTGCCGATGGTGCTGGGCCTGGGCCTTTCGGGGATCCCCTTCACCGGTGCCGACATCGGCGGGTTCGCCGGGTTTGCCACCGGGGAACTGTTCACCCGCTGGCTCCAGTTAGGGGTCTTCCTCCCCTTCTTCCGTGCCCACACCGTCTTCGACAGCCCCGATCAGGAGCCGTGGTCGTGGGGGGAGCCGTACCTCTCCATCAATCGGGAAACCATCCGGCTGCGGTATCGGCTGTTGCCCTACCTCTACACCGCGTTGTGGCAGGCCACCCAGACCGGCCTGCCCATCGCCCGACCGCTGTTCCTGACCTTCCAGGACGATCCGGAGACCCACACCCTGGAGGACCAATTCCTCTGCGGCGACCACCTCCTCATCGCGCCGGTGCTGGAGGAGGGCGCGACGCGCCGGTCCGTCTACCTGCCCGCTGGCGTTTGGTACGACTTCTGGACCGACGAGCGGCACGAAGGGCCGGGCCGCGTCGAGGTGGAGACTCCACTGGACCGCATCCCGGTCTTCGCGCGGGCAGGGGCGGTGATCCCGATGGGGCCGCCGATGGAGCACGTGGGCCAGCGGCCTGTCTCCCCGCTGACCCTCCACGTCTACCCCGGCGAAGGGGAGAGTTGGCTTTACGAGGACGACGGGGAGACGCTCGCCCATCGGACCGGCGATTACCGCCTGACCCGCTTCGAGGTCCAGGGGGAAGACGGTCGGATCGAGTTGCATCGGGAGGTGCAGGGCGCTTTTCCCGGCTGCGATCGGTTCCGGGTGGTGGTCCACGGGTGGGGAAAAGCGCCCGAGGTGGCGGGAGGGGACATCGGTGCCGTCGCTTACGATCCCGACCGTCGCCTGCTGATCCTAGAGGGAGGCCCCTTTCGGACCCTCTCGATTCGATGAGACCTGCCCGCTCTCCCTGCCCTGCTGCCCCCCGCGCCTCCTGCGGTTCGGTTCGCGCCACGGCCGATGGGCACACGGGGGAAACGGCCCACATCCCCGTTGTTGAGAAAATCAGGATGCATAGGCCAGCCTGGTACGAAACCGTTTTACGGTGTATAATTGAGAACGGAAGGGGGGTGACATATGGGGCAGGCGGGGTCCGCCAGTCGGATCGAGGCCCACATCCAGGGGGCGCACGGCAGTCAGATCGCCGTCGGCACGCACATTTACCAAATCGGTTCCGTCCACGGCGGCGTCGTCCAGATCATCGAGCCGGAGCAGCGCCCTCGACCACGCCCCCGCCCCACGCCCGTCTCCATCCTCCCCGCCTCTCCCCCGGATCTGCTGGATAGGGAGCAGGAGATCAGCACAGCCATCGCCGCGTTCCAAGCCACTGCCCCGCTTGCCTTCCACGGCGAGGCCGGCATTGGCAAGACCGTCCTTCTAGAACACTTAGCCTACCACCCCGAGGCCGCCCGCTTCCCCGACGGGGTCGTCCACCTCTACGTCGGCGGTCGCCCCTGGGACGACCTGCTCCAGGCGCTCTTCGAGGCGTTCTACGAGGTCGAGCCGGGCACCCCGTTCAAACCGACCGAGATGCAAGTCCGCCAGGCCCTGCGAGATAAACGGGCCTTGATCCTCCTGGACGATGTCGGCCTGGATCGAGGGCAGGTGGAGGCACTGGTCGGCGTGGCCCCACGCTCCCTCTTCGTCCTGGCTTCGGAGCCCCGCCTTCTCTGGGGCCGGGGGAAAGCAATACTGCTGAAAGGGCTGCCCCTGGAGGACGCGCTGGCGCTGGTGGAGCGGGAACTGGGTCGGCCGTTGGAAGGGCCGGAACGGGCGGCCGCCCAATCCATCTGCACAACGTTGGACGGACACCCCCTCCACATCCTCCGCGCGGTAGCGCGTGTAGAGGAAGAAGGGAAAAGCCTGGAGGAGATCGCCCGCTCCGTGCAGGCCGCCGACCCGGTCGAAACCCTGACGGCGGCGGTGCTTTCCTCCCTCTCCGAGGATCAGCGGCGGCTCCTGGCGGTGATGGCCCTGCTGGACGGCGCGCCCCTCCCCACCGACCACCTTGCCGCGCTGAGCGGGGTCCGCAACGTTCAGCCCGCCCTCGAAGCGCTGATGCACCGAGGATTGGTCCAGGCCCACAGTCCCCGCTACAGCCTGTCTGGCGGGCTGGGGAGGTACATCCGGGGGAAGTGGGACCTGACTCCCTGGACCGAGCGGGCTGTGGACCACTTCACCTCGTGGGTGGAGAAGGGACGTCCCTCTCCCACCGATGTAGCGGACGTGGCGGAAGCGGTGCTGCGCACGATGGAATGGGCAGCAGCCGACGAGCGGTGGTCCGACGTGCTGCGATTGGGCCGAGCGATGGAGGAACCCCTGACCCTGGCCTGCCGATGGGGGGCGTGGGAGCAGGTGCTCCTGCGGATGCTTGAGGCGGCGCGGGAATTGGGGGACCGGGCCACCGAGGCGTGGGCGCTCCACCAACTGGGCTCACGGGCCCTCTGCCTGGGGGATCACCGCACCGCGCGCGACGCGCTCACGAAGGCCCTCCGCCTGCGCCAGTCGCTGGGCGACGAGGCGGGGGCGGCCGCCACCC
>DROW01000208.1 GCA_011388675.1 Chloroflexota bacterium
CTCAGGGCGCGGGATTTGACCTCCCGCATCTCCGCCAGCCGCGCCCGCATCTGGGTGAGGCTGTGGCGGGAGAAGGTGTAGGGGCGGGGGCGGAGGGCGGAGAGGGCGAAGAGCAGCGCAACGAAGAAACCCCCCGTCGCCATAAGGCCCAGCGCCCGCACGTCGGGGTGGGCCAGGTAGGGCGGGGCATCGCCCAAAGCGAGAACGCCCAGGAAGAGGCCCAGCAGGCCGGTGACCAGGGTGATCACCTGTTGTGCCCCCGCGTCCAGTCGATCCAGCGAAGTCTTCTCCAATTCGGCGAAGAGGGAGACCAACGCCTCCTCGTCGGGGGTCGGCGGGCGGACCTCGACGATCTCCGGTTCACCCATCGGATTCCCCTTTCACTTCAAAGACGAACGGTTGGCCGCAACGGGCGCAGAAAACGCGGAACTCCTCGCTCTGCCCCGTCCGCCGATACACGACGGCCTGGTCCCGCCGCAACACTTCCAGGTCGAACGAGTTCTTGTGGCCGCAGTGGGGGCACTTGGGGAAGACGAACTTCGCCATCTGGGTCCTCCGTCGGCTGATCGTTGGTCGACCGGTTCACGTCTTCGACCGTCGCCTTGCCCTCTTCCGCACCACCTCCACCTCCCGCTCCAGGATTCGCCGCAGGATGGCGACGGAGCAGGCGTAGGTGGCGTCCATCCCGAAGTAGGAGAGCGACTCGGCCAGGGTGTGGCTGCGGGTGAAGGGGGTGTCGGAGGCGTAGTGGAGGATGCCGATCTCGAAGGGAGCAGGGTAGAGGTTGACGATCTCGTCCACCGGATACCGCTTGGGCCGGATCGCCTCGTAGACGGCGGAGAGGTACGGCCCGGCCTCCATCTCGATGTCGGTGAACCCCTCCCGGTAGAAGACGTCCATATACTGCCGGTTCTGGAGGAAGGTCCCCCGCACGCTGATCGCCTTCTGGTTATCCAGGACGGTGCCGTACATCAGGTACGGCCGCACGTCGGTGGCGGTGAAACTGTTGGGGAAGAGGTAGGTGTTCTGGGAATGCTCGTCGTGGACGACGTTGGGGATCATCACGTCGCCGACGCGGCCGTTGAGGGTGGCGGCCTTGCCCAGGACGTACAGCCCCTCCAGCCGCCCCACGCCCGTGGCGACCTCGACCAGGATGCGGTAGGCGGCCAGGCCCAGGGGATAGTCGATGTTCAGGATGACCGCGTCCGAATCCCGCAGGTACTCCAGCCCGTCGATCCGCACGCGGGGGTCGAGCCACTCCGGGCGGATGGCACACAGTTCGATCACCTGGGCGTCCACGTCCAGATAATGCAGGCTCTCCACGTGCCAGATCCCCGCGGTCCGCATCTCCTCCCGGCAGGCCCGCGCCGCCGCCTGGCCTCGCGGCGTGCGGGCGTATTTCTTCATCACGTAGTAGAGGAAATTCTCCCGGCTGCTGGGGACCTCCTCCTCCTGGATGGCCCGGTATTCGGCCTGAAGCGCGGAGTCACCGGACTCTTCGATAAAGCGGAGCAGTTCCTCCTCCCGCCGCAGCGCGCAGCCGGTGAGGAGGTTGACCAGGCTGTGGGTGTTGCTGGAGACGAAATAGACGGGTCGCTGGGAGAGGGGAGTAGGGACCGTGTCCACGATGTGCTGCCACCAGTGGCGGGTGGCCCGCCGGTAGTCCACGTAGGAGCCGGAGAGGAGCCGGACGGCGAACCGCTTCCGGCGGCGGGCCATCGCCAGGAGGGTCGGGGCGAACTGCGCTCCCCAGGCCGCCTCCAGCCGGGCCAGGTCCCGCGGGGAGAACTCCAGGAGGCGGCACAACTCCTCCCTCAAAGGCTCGTCCACCGTCCGCCGACCCTCCACGCACGCCGTCAGGCGATCCACAACCGAGGTGTTGTGTAGCCGCAGATGCACCTTGTTCCACTCGATCTGGTAGGCGGTGAGGGTGGGGATCAGGTCGTCGATGTCGGACCGGCTGGCGATGAAGGCGGCCAGCGTCTCTTTGCCGTCGAACCGCATCCGCCGCCGTCGCCCCGGTGCGGAGACGGGTCGCCATGTGTCGATGTCCGGGTAGTCCCCCTCCTTCAGCGCCCGCTCCGAGGGGGTCATCACCACCAGTCGGACCTGGAGGATGCAGGGGGGGAGGCGGAGGCTGGCGTAGATGAGGGCGTCCAGGTCGATCTCCGGTTCGCCGGCCTTGACGTGCAGGGCCGACTGCATCCGCGTGTGGCTTTCCACCAGTGCGCGGATCTGAACCTCATCCGTCGTCCGCAGCAACGAATAGTAGGTTCTCTGGTAGAGTTCGATCTCCTCGCTGGCGGTGCTAGGCACGGTCCGTTCCATACGCGCTCCCCCTTACTTCACCGACCCACCCCGCACGTGATACACCCGCTCCTTCCACGCAATGCCACCGAAAACCGCCCGGCGGACGGAGTCCAGCGTCACGAGGATAACCAGGAGCACGGTCAGAGGGTAGAGGAAGGCGGTCCGGCGGGGGAGGTGGAAGCGAACCGCAACGGCGTACCACAGGCCCGTGTTGAGGAAGACCTGGAAGAGAGCCAATCGGACGGTCGGCTCACCCATTCGCCCCTGCCATAGCCCACCGAACAGGAGGAGCACCGGCCATAGGAAGAGGAAGCCGTAGAAAAGGAGCATCAGGAGGGTGGGGAGGATTCGGTATTCCAGGGCGGCGAAAGCGCTCTTGGCGAGGCCCCGCCACGCCTCCAGAAAGCCGTGGTAGAAATGAACGTCCACCTGCTCCGACCCGTCCAGCAGCACCACCCGGCCGCCGAAGCGGCGCATCCGGCGGGCCAGGACCACGTCCTCGGCGATCTCCCCCCGCACGGCCCGGTGACCGCCGATCCGCTGGTACGCCTCCCGGCGGAAGAGCATGAACGGGCCGATGGCCATCGTCAGGGGAGGGAGCCGCAACCACTCCCCCAGGGCCAGGGGAAAGCAGCCGACGACGCCGAAGGGGATGATGGGGAGGAGGAGTTCCTCGCCGAAGGAGTGGGTGACAGCGCGGGGGATCAGGCTGACCAGGTCGGCCCGGTTCTGCTGGGCGGCTTCGACGGCCCAGGAAATGGTGTCCGGCCGATGGACCGTGTCGGCGTCGGTGAAGAGGAGCCATTCGCCCTGGGCCGCCCGGGCCAGTTGCTCACAGGCGAAGTTCTTCCCCATCCATCCCGGCGGAAGCGGCTGGCCCCGCACCAGCCGGAGGCGAGGGTCCTCCCGCGCCATCTCCGCCACGATCTCGGGGGTCTCGTCGGTGGAGCCGTCGTCCAACACGATCACCTCCAGCAGCGGGTAGTCCTGCGCCAGCAGCGACTCCAGGCACCGCCGGATGTTCCGCGCCTCGTTCCGGGCCGGCACCAGGATCGAGACCGGCCAGAACGTGCGGGGTCCTTCCCCACGCGGAGCAGCCTTCCCCAACATCCGGAAGTTGGCGATCAGATTGGCCCCGACCGCTATCAGCAGGACCGTCAGCGCGATCTGGTAGTGGATGAGCGTGGGAAAAGGAGCGGTGTCCATCTTGTCTCAGGTCTCGCGTCCCGGTCTCGCGCCTCACGCATCACGCATCACGCATCACGCCTCACGCCTCACGCACCACGCCTCACGCATCCCGTTTCACATTCTCCCCACCCTCCGGATGGAATCCCGGCCGTCCCTTCTCCCACGGGTCGCGGGACCAGACCGCCCGCTCGTGGGGCATATCAATGGCTTTCTTCACCGCGAGGGAGAGGAAGAGAAGAAGAACGTAGGGAACGACCCACGGGGAAGCACCAAAGAGGGGCGGGGTAAGGATGACGCCAGGGATGCCCAGAACGAGCGCCTTGTTCAGGTCGCGGGTGAGGAGGTAGGCCACGACGACGAGAACGGCCCCGGTCAGCGTGGAGAAGGGCTGGAAACCGAGAAGAAACCCCATCGTCGTCGCCACCCCCTTGCCTCCCTTAAAGCCCAGGAAAGGAGAGAAATTGTGCCCCAGGGGAGCGACGAAGCCACAGGCCAGCAGCGTGGCAGGGTGAAGCGCCGTTCTCTCGGCTATCAGGTAGGCGGCCAGCCCCTTGCCCACGTCCAGCACCCCGGCTATCACCCCCCAGATCGGCCCCACCACGTGGTAGACGTTCCGCGCGCCGACATTTCCCTCACCGTGCTCCCGGATGTTGATCCCCGCCCGCCAGTAGGCGATGAGATACGAGAAGGGAATCGCGCCAAGAAAGTAGGCAACAAAGATGATGGCCGTTTCGTGGAGGAAAAACCGTGTGGACATCTCGTTTCTCCCACGTTATAGTGAATTGGGTGACTGGGTGACTGGGTGACTGGGTGAATTTCGTCTATTCGTTTATTCGTTTACTCCTAATTCGTTTACCCGTTTCCCGTTCGCTGCCCAGCCGCCCTCTCGATCGCCTGCACGATCTTGTAGTATCCCGTACACCGACACAA
>DROW01000209.1 GCA_011388675.1 Chloroflexota bacterium
CCGTTGTCCGTCCTGCAAAGTTTGGGCTACACCGGCCCGAAAACCATCGCTTCCTTCCCACCCCTCATCTTGGACACGATCAGCACCGACCTCCTCCTCGCTTGCGACCCAGAGGGGGGTAACGATCTGTTGGCCCATTACACGCTCGAGGCGGGGAAACGGACGACGACCTGCGTGCCGCGACCGGGAGCGGTGTCGATGGTCAACCGTCCTCCCAGCCGCGTCGCTCGTTCCTGCATCCCGACCAACCCGAAGTGGCCCGCCCGGGTGAGAATGTCGGGCCGGGGCGGGAGGGTAAAGCCGACCCCGTCATCGACCACGGCCAGCGTGATCCCTCCCTCGTCGCAGCGCACGCGAACGGTGATGTTCTGTGCGTGGGCGTGCTGCAGGGCATTGTTCAGCGCCTCCTGGGCGATCCGATAGGCGGCCAGTTCTACCTCCGGATCACACCGGTGGACGGTCCCCTCGGTGACGAGCCGCACACAGGCTTCGGATCGCTGATCGGCTTCACGGACCAACGTCTCCAGCGCGGGGAGGAAACCCAAGTCCTCCAGGTAAGCCGGGCGCAGGTCGGAGATGAGACGGCGCAGTTCGTCCACCGTCTCCATCCCCTGCTGCCGGAGTGCCTCCAGGAGCGCGATAGCCTCATCGGCATCGCCCCTCTCAAAAAGCCGACGGGCCATCTCCGCCTGCTGCCCCAGTGCGATAAGCGCCTGCACCGGCCCATCGTGCAGTTCTCGCGCCAGCCGGGCCCGCTCCGCCTCCTGCCCCCGGGCAACCGCCCCCAGATAATCCCGCATACCCGTCTCGTATCCCCGAATGCGGGCGACCATCTCCGCCAGCGCGCGGTGCAGGTCCTGCACCTCCCGCACGCCACCCACCGGCCTGGCGATGGCCGAATCATCCCCCCAGGAGACCTGTTCCGCAGCGTGGGCCAGGGAGCGCAGAGGGCGGACGATGGTGGTCCAACCGAAGATAAGGACCACGAGGGAGACCAGGCCTGCCACAACGGCGACGATCGGCGCAAGGCTGGAGAAGCGAAGAATGGGGCCGATCAGTTCCTCCACCGGCTCTTCCACCAGCACGGCCCAATCGGTGCCGCGAACGGGGGTGAAGGCGACGAGGAGGGTCCCTTCCTCTTCTCTGGCGACGATGAACCCCTCCTGCCCCCCCAGCGCCTCGTCCACACCAGGCCGGGCAGAAAGATCCGCGCCGATGCGTTCCTGATCGGAGTGAAGGAGCACCCGGCCGGTGCCGTCCACGACGATGAGCGTCGCCTGATCGATCGAGTCGCTAGTCAATGGGAACAACCAAGCGGCCAGCCCTCCCCCATCGGACCCGATGGTGCCGTGGGCTAAGCCGTCCTCCACAAACCGCGCGACGAGCCGGGCCAGGGCCAGGTCCCGCCTGGCGACGAAATCCCGCATCGCCTGTTGGTGGGCATAGACGCCGGTGAAGGCCAAAGCCAGGAGGGCGAAGGTGACCGGGAGGACCGCCCAGAGGAAAAGCTGGGCTTGCAGGCTGTGAAACCACCGGCGCATCGGCATACCTCCGAACAGGGGTGCAGGGTCGCAAAGGAACAAGGGCGCGTCCTGTTCCCCTGCTTCCTTGCGACCCCGCTCCTTATTCAATCACGATCCAGCCACGGCGCAGGGCCTCGGTAACCGCCTCGGTACGACTGCTGACACCCAGTTTCCCGTAGATGCTGGCCAGATGCCCCTGGACCGTGCGGTGGCTGATGCCCAACTCGTGGCCGATGGCCCGGTTGGTCAGCCCCCGCGCCGCCAGCCGAAGGACGTCCAACTCACGGGGGGTGAGCGGCTCCACCTGGTCTGCCGCCGTGCCCGGCTTCCCGGTCATCGCTTGCTGCACGACGCGGGTGGCGACCTCCGGGCTGAGAGCGGACTTACCCTGATGGACCGTCCGCACCGCTTGCGCCAGTTCGTCGCCGCTGGCGGTCTTCAGGACATACCCGTCCGCCCCGGCCTGGAGCAGGGCGAAGATGTAGGGGTCGTCGTCGTAGGCGGTGAGGATGAGCACCCGGACCCCGGGGAACTGCTTCTTGATCCGTCGGGTGGCCTCTACGCCGGTAACCTCCGGCATTCGAATGTCGAGCACGGCCACATCGGGCCGGTGTTCCCCCACCAGACGCAGTGCTTCCCGGCCGTCCCCGGCCTCCGCAACCACCTCAATGTCGCCTGCTTCCTCAAGGAAGCGGCGGATCCCCTGCCGTACCATCGCGTGGTCGTCGGCCAAGAGAACGCGAATCTTCTCGGCCATCGCTCCCTCCTTCACGTCCACACCTCAAACGCCATCTGCCGCACCCGACGTCGCCGCTGTGCCCGCGCTTGGAGCAGCAACCGCCGCCCCTCCTCGGTGCGGGTGTAGATGAGCCGCCCTCCACCCACGTACCGCTTCCAGTAGCGGGCCAACGCCTCCGCCCGCTCGCGCCGGCTCGCCAGCACCTTCGGCACCGGATGATAGGCGTAGAGATCCCCTCCCAGCCCCAGCACCGTGCGGACCAACAGCCACAACGGACGGTAGAGGGGGTTCCGCAGGCTGGTGCTATCTCGGGCGATGATGTAGCGAGCATCTCTCAGAGGCCCCATCAACTCCCGAAAGGCACGGGCGAAAGTGTCCGAATCCTCCGGCGAGGCATAGTCCAGAAAGACCTGATAGCCACCCGTCCCCGTCTTGACCACGCGGACGTACTTTTCATCTAAATTGCGGCTAACCACTCCGGCGTCCCTCAACGCCGCCAGCAGTGCTCTTCCCACGTCCAGCAGCACCGCGTCGGCGGGCATCTCCAGGAAGGCCCGCTTGAAAACCCGCCAGATGGCCCGCGCGTTGAGCGCCAGCGCCACCAACAGCGCCAACCCGCTGACCAGCACCAAGAGGAGCCCCATCAGGAGCAGGGGCATCCTGTCCTGAGCCAACACGAACCACGCCAGGTTGCAGGCCACCACACCGGCCGTCCCGCCGATCGAGGCCAGCAATCGCCAGACCATCGCCCACAGAGAACGCTCGACGGTGTAGACGGTGCGGAACTTGAGATCGGCGGCGTTGACCTGGGTGGTGCTGTAGACGAAATTGGAATAAGGTTCCCCCACTTTCCACAGATCGTACACTCGATCTCGCTGACCGACGCTGTGCAACATTCGCCGGGTGTACCGGTCGAAGTTGATCCGCTTGAAAGACTTGTAGGAAAGTTCGGCCGCTAGGTCGAAATCCACGTGGGCCACGCCGCGCACGATCTGCCCGGCGAAGGGCAACGTGGGGTCAAAGCCGGATGCCACCGCAGTCATCGCATCCCCCAGATCGCGCCAGCGGCTGCGGACCACGATCCCCCAGATGTGCTTGTGTCGGGCGACGAAGCGGCGCAGATCGGAATCCCCTTTGTCGAACTTCTTGCTCACACAAACCACGTCCCAGTTGTGGGTCACCTTGCGCGGCCAGTCCGGGTCGAGGCGCAGCCCCCGCCCTCTGATCTGCCGCACGCCGGTGGAGGTCGTGACCGTGGTGAGGTCGATCAGCGTATTGAGCGTCAACGCATCCCACCCCTCACCGAAGATCCCCCGCGTCCCCACCAGGCAACGGGTGATCCCCCGCTCGAACAGCGCGGTGACCAAAGAGACATAAGTGCGGGGGCCCCAGTCCCGCCCGCTGCCCACCATCCGTGCCACCCGAGGGTCGTCGGTCGCTTTCCACTCCCACACAAACTCCGCCCCGTTCTCCGCCACCCAGGCCCGGATCCCCTCGTCCATCCGGTCCCGGTTGTCCTGGTCGGCCAGAACCACCTTGCCGGTAACGAGGATGGGATCGAGCCGATTGGTCTGCGGGTCGTCGATCAGGCAACGGAAGACACGCACCGCGCTCCCGGCGTCCCGGTCGAGGACGCCTTTGAGATGACGGGTGCGGGCGCTGATCCGTTCGAAGTCGGTGATCACCACTGCCCGCAACCGATCCCCCATCGCTTCCATCTCCGCCCGCAGGATCTTCACCACGGCCTCGTCCTTCGATTCGGAAAGGGCCAGCACCCAATCGCCGGGGGACCGCTGATGGCGGATGCCGCGCTCGGAGATGGTGATCCCAAAGGGAAGCAGGGCCTGGCGCAGGTCCTGGTAGAGGGCCTGCATCTCGGGCTCTGGGCTCAACCGCAGCACGCGCAGGGCAAAGCGCTCCAGCAGCACCAACCAATCGTCGATCTGGAGCGGCTCCAGCATCTCGTCCAGCAAGGGGATGTCCAGCGGAATGTCCTCGCCCTGGTCGAGCAGGAACTTGATCCCCGCGATGCAGAAGAGGGGCTCTCGGTTGAAAAGGCGCTCGAACGGAACCGGCTTCCCCTCCTCTCCCTCACGATCGAGGAGCACGCGGCGCAACCACTTTCGAAAGACGGGTAGATCGGTGATCCGCCGCACCGCTGCCTCGAAGTGGTCCTGGATGTGCCGGAGGTACTGGTACTCGCGACGGGACGGCTCGCAAAAATAGACCAGGTCCCGATAAGGGGCCAGGTTCCCCTCCTTGACCACCGCCGGGGTGGGGATCTCGAAGTCCACCTCGCCGAGGAGGGAGTAATAGTTCTCGTACTCCTGCTCATCCTCCGGATCGGGGAGGGTGGCGGTCAGGCCGACGATGCGCACGTCGGGCAACGCCTTGATCAACTCGCGCAGGATGAAGGCCCAGTAGTCGAGCAGGTGATGGCACTCGTCGAGGACGACGGTTCCCGTTCCCTGGGCGATGATGCGGTCGATCAGGTCGCGGGCGTTAGGATGGAGGAACTGACGACCGTCGAAGTCGGGCCGACGAAGGAACTCCCGCTTGACGCGGCGGTACCGCTTCGAGACCTCGCGGCGGAAAGCGCGGGGGTTGGCCTCGCGCAGCCGCTCGATCCGCTCCCGCGCCTCCGCCTCGCCCTCCGCCTGTCCGCTGGCGATCAGGTCGTCCATCCACCGCTGGACGGCAATCCGCTCGACGAACTCCAGGTTCTCGCCAGGGGTGGAGAGGACTTGGTAAGTGAGGAAGGTGATCTCGGCCAGCCGAGAGGAGTCGAGGCTGGTATGCTATTCCAGCCACCCGTTGGCCTCCGCAGGATCAAGAAACATCCGCACCCGCTCCTGCCACTGCCGCTGGATAGTGGTGGTGGGCGCGAAAACGACGGCGGGGCGACCAAAGCGACGGATCAATTCCAGCCCGACGATGGTCTTACCGGAACCGGGAGGGGCGACGATATGGTACTTGTTCTCCTTCTGCCGCTCGGCGACCTCCAAGATCATCTGCTGGTACCGGCGGAAGGGGTAACGAAAGCGGAGATGGGAGAAGGCCTCCACCCTTCCATCCTCGATAGGGGGAGTGAGCACATCGTCCATAGCGATATTTTACGTCACGGAGACAGGACGGTCAAGCCACGAGGGTGCGGTTAGAAGAAGCCCTCCATCCTCCCGCAAGCGGGGGAAAGAGGATTCACCCCGCGCAGCAGGAAAGATGCTCCACGTCCTTATCGAAGCCCAGAGCGGCCAGTTTCAACCCTTCCACCTGGGTCAGGTAGGGGAAAAGAGTGTCCACCAGATCCTGTACCGTCATTCCGGCCTGCAGGGCCATCGTTGCGGTCTGGATACCCTCGCCCCCCTCCGCGGCGAGGATGTGAGCACCCAACAGCCGACCGGTCCCCACCTCGGCCACCAGTTTGATCAGCCCCCGGGTGTCCCGCGCCGCCAGCGCCCGTGGGACGTAGTCCAGCGGCAGGAGGGAGGTCCGCACCTCGATCCCCCTCTCGCGCGCCTCGGCCTCCGTGAGCCCCACCGTCGCCACCTGGGGATCGGTGAAGAGCACTGCGGGCACCACCCGCCGATCCAGCGGCTCCGTCCGCCCTAGCAGCGCGTTCTCCGCCGCCCGCTTTCCCTCCGCCGCGGCGAGGTACACCAGCATCGGCGGCCCCGTCACGTCCCCGGCGGCGTAGACTCTGGGGTTCGTGGTGCGCATCGCTCCGTCCACCCGCACGAACCCCCGCCCGTCCGTCTCCACCCCGGCTGCTTTCAGCCCCAGCCCGTCGGTGTTGGCCCGACGGCCAGTGGCGACCAAGATGTGGGTCGCCCGGAAGACCCGGCGCTTTCCGCTCACCTCCGCCTCCACGAACTTCTCCGCCCCTTCCTGCCCCAGCCGGAGGACCGTTGTGCCGGTGTAGACCTCCACCCCCTCCTCGCGCAGGTAGTCGGTGAGGGCCTGGGCGATCTCCGGCTCGTGGTCGGGCAGGATCCGGCCGCTGCGCTGAAGCAGGACGACGCGCGAGCCGAAGCGGGCGAACATCTGTGCCAACTCCAGCGCCACGTACCGCCCTCCCAGGACGACCAGGCGCTCGGGTCGCTCGGGGAGCGCCAGCGCTTCGGTGCTGGTGAGGACCTCCACCTCGTCCACGCCGGGGAAGGGAGGGATGTACGGATGAGCCCCCGTAGCGATGAGGACCCGCGCCGGGCGGTAGGTCCGGCCGTTCACCTTCACTCCACCGTCGTTCGTGAGGCAGGCCCTTCCCCGCACCAGGTTCAGCGACGGATACACCTCCAGCACCTTCTCGTACTTCTCCCGCCGCAGACGAGCCACCAACTCGTCCTTCTCGCGGATCACCGCCCGCCAATCCAGTTCCGCCCCCTGGGGCTGGACCCCCGCAAAGGGGGAATGAAAAGCCCGATGGTACGCCTCGGCGGTCCGCAGCAACGTTTTGCTGGGCACGCAGCCCACGTTGACGCAGGTTCCACCGATGATTCCCTGCTCCACCATCAGGGCGGAGTAGCCCAATTCGGCGGCGCGGATGCCGGCGGCGAACCCGGCCGAGCCCGCACCGATGATCAGCAAATCGACCTCCGCCTCGCCTGGCCGAACCGGTTCGCCTTTCTCAGCCAGCGGCCCGCGGGAAACGAGGGTGGCCCCGTATCCCGCTCCGGCCACGGCGTCAACGAGGCGTTTATCGGGGAGGCCCCGTTCGACCACAACGGCGGCCCGCCCCTCCCGCCAGTCGGGGACCACCACCGACCGTACCCCCGCCACCTCCTCAAGCGCCTGTCGAACGTGGGCGGCACAACCGTCGCAAGTCATCCCCTCAATCCTCAGTTCGATTCGCTCCCATTCCATCATTCCCCTCTCTTTCATATCCC
>DROW01000210.1 GCA_011388675.1 Chloroflexota bacterium
ACCGCTCCCGCAACCGCCGCTGACGGGTCTGCAGGTCGAACTGCCAGACGATGTTGAGAAGCGAGAGAACGGTTACTGCGATGATCCAGATCAGTTGGGTTGTCTCCATATCTTCCGTCACCTCCTCTCCGCACCCGTCAGGCCTGGAGCCTTCGCCGACCCGACGGTAGGTCAAGTCTACCACAGGAGAACGGCAAAGGAAAGTGCTCGCAGTCCCCAAACTGAAGCGCACCCCAATCCTTCGTGCCAGCCGATCTTTCCTTGCTCCTCCCTCTCTCTCGTGTTATACTCCCCTTTCGCCAGCGATGAGGTACTATATCTGGACCATCGGATGTCAGATGAACCGAGCCGACTCCCGTCGGCTGGCGGTCGCGCTGGAGGCGTTGGGCTATGAGCTGGCCGCTCGTGCGGAAGAGGCCGACGTGGTCGTCCTCAACACCTGCGTGGTCCGTCAGCAGGCCGAGGAGAAGGTTCACGGTCGCCTGGGTTCCCTCCGGCCGCTGAAGGAGCGCCGACCAGGGGTAACCGTCGGCGTGATGGGCTGTCTGGTGGGCTTTCGGGGGCCCGGTGAGGTGGCGGAGCGGTATCCGTGGGTGGACGTATGGATGCCCCCCTCCGATCCGGGTCCACTGCTGGACCACCTCGTCCGGGAGAGCGCTGCGGACGAGGGCCGGGCCCTGGCGGCGGAGGCGAAGGCCCGTCAAGCGCGGTTCTACGAGGGATGGGGGCTGCCGAGCCGGGAACGGGGCCGTCGGGTGGCGGCTTACGTCCCGGCCGTCCTGGGCTGCTCCCACGCCTGTACCTACTGCATCATCCCGTACCGTCGAGGGCCGGAGCAGAGCCGCCCTCCGGAGGAGATCCTCACCGAGATCCGGGCCCTGGCCGAACAGGGGGTCCGGGAGGTTACCCTGCTGGGCCAGATCATCGACCGGTACGGGTACGACTTGCTGGACCGCTACACGTTTCGGACCCAGACTCCCCTCGTGGACCTGCTCCACCGCGTCCACGCGGTGGAGGGATTGGTGCGCATCCGCTTCCTGACCAGCCACCCGAACTGGATGCGGGACGATCTGTTGGAGGCGGTGGCCGCGTTGCCGAAGGTGTGCGAGCACATTGAGGTTCCGGTGCAGGCGGGCGACGACGAGGTGCTGGCCCGGATGCGTCGGGGCTACACCGCCGACGACTACCGACGTCTCGTGGCCCGCATCCGGGAGACGATCCCCGGCGTCTCCATCGCCACCGACGTCATCGTGGGCTTCCCAGGGGAGACCGAGGCCCAGTTCCAGCGGACCTACGATCTGCTGGCCGAGTTGCGGCTGGACAAGGTGCACATCGCCCGCTATTCCCCCCGTCCCCAGACGCTGGCCGCCCGCCGTTTCCCGGACGACGTGCCACCGGAGGAGAAGGAGCGCCGCCGGAAAGCGCTGGAAGAACTGCAGGCGCGCATCGCCGCCGAGATCAACGCGCGGTTGCTGGGCCGGACGGTGGAGGTGCTGGTGGAGGGAAAGAAGAAGGGGCGATGGTGGGGCCGTACCCGGACCGACAAACTGGTTTTCTTCGAGGACGAGCGGGATCGACTAGGACAGTTGGTGTCGGTGCGGATCACCTGGGCCGGCCCGTGGTCGCTGATCGGTGAACCGACGGACCTTCCCTCCGAGCCTCGGAGGGCGGGGAGGGGTTGAAGGGTGCGAAAACCGGTACGCTACCGTGCGCAGGAGACTCGACAAACCCCCTGGTATGGCCTGCGACTGGCGCAATTTCGTGGGGAAGATATAATATCGGGTCGCGTGTGTTCGCCTTTTGCTAGCAAGAGGGTACCGTGCTGACAAACTCCTTTTCCAACGGTTTCACCCCCTATCTCCGATGGGGGGTTGTGGTCTTCTTCGCGCTCTTCTTGGTCAGCTCTCTGCTCTACTTCTACTTCCTACGCCGGGTACGGCTCGCCCGTTACTACGTCCTGCGGGAGCGGGCGCGTCGTGCCGGAGGGCGATGGCTCACCATCGCCGTCGTCTCCCTCGTGTTGGGCCTCGTCTCCCTCTACCTTTACCGCCAGGCCCCCGTCCTGACTCCTCCGGTTCCTCCTGGCGCTGTTACCGCTTCCATCGGCGAAGCGGTCTCCTCTCCCCCGGAGGGCACTCCCTCCCCGTCCCCCACTCCAACCCCCCGCCTCAGTCCCACCCCCACGCCGACCCCCTCCCCATCCCCTACGCC
>DROW01000211.1 GCA_011388675.1 Chloroflexota bacterium
CAGCCACGGCCCAGCGATGCGGCGCGCGAGGGCGAGGAAGAGCGAGCACCGAAAGAGCGGGGCAAAGGGCCGGAACGGCGGATGGTAGCAGACGGGGGCCACTCCGACCACCCGGCGGACCCGGTCGGGATGGTGGACTGCCAGGTAGAGGGCTACCCCCCCACCCATCGACGAACCCACGACGTGCGCCCGGTCGATCCCCAGCGCGTCCAGCAGCCCCAGGGCCACCCGCGCCAGGTCGTCCACCCCGAAGCGAAACCCCTCCGGCAGGTCGGACCCGCCGCAGCCGGGCTGGTCGTAGGCCAGGGCCCGGAACCCCGCTTCGATCAGCGCATCCAGATTGCGGTGCCAGGTGTAGGCGGAATCGGCGAAGCCGTGGATGAGAAGGACCGGCTCGCCTGACCCCGCCTCGGTCACCCGCAATCGGTGCCAGCCGAACGTCACGGTTCTTTGAAAGGGTTCCCCCATCGAATGTTGCTCCTTGCCCTGGCGATGGACCGTCAAACGGTCCGTCGTAGAAGGTCAACGTAACCGATCAATTGGATTCCCCGCTCCTCAATGCGCTGCCGCACCCGGGGGTCCTTCAGCGCCTCGTAGTCCTGCCTGCGCCAGCCCTCGGTGCCGGGATGGCACAGGAGTTCCGTGCTCCCCTCCGGCAGCCGGTCGATGATGTCCAGTAGGATCTCCACCGTGCGCGCGCCGTCCTGGGAGAAAGACGGCTCCCAATAGTTGGTTCGCGGGAGGCCACGGCGGTCCACCATCTGCCGGTACCGACGGCCCTGCCAGCGGATGAACCAGGGTGGGAAGCCGCCGTAGCGGGCGGAGAGTTCCTCCGCCTTTTCGTCCAGCGCGTCGTCGAAGGGGGTGCGCACGGCTAGACCGCCGTACTCCTCGGCCAAGTCCAGGCTGAGGCGGAACCAGGCGGGAAAGACGTAGGGGTAGTGGCAGTGGAGGTCGAGGTGGGAGGGAACGCGGCCGGTGTCGGCGATGAATTTCTCGATCTGAGCCTTCCACTCCGCCTTGAGTTGGGAGAGAGAAGTGAGAGGGTAGCGGGCCAGGAGGGCCGCCCCGTCCCGGAAACGACCTTCCCGGTCGACCAGGGAGGGGACCTCCTCCGCGGGGAGGACAGGTCGGCCATCGTTCATCACGAGGTGAACCCCGGCATCCCACTCGGGGTGCTCCCGCAGCATCGCTGCGGCACGGGGCCAATCGGGCTGGTTGACCATCGCGCTGGCGCTGGTGACGATCCCGGCCGCAAACAGTTCGCCGATGGCCTCCACCGTGCCCGCCGGAAAGCCTAGGTCGTCGGCGTGAACGATCAGTTGGCGTACCATAGGGCCCCCTTACGTATCAGCGTCGAAGATCGGTGTGCTGTGTGATGAAGATACACGAGAAAGGAAAGGGGCGCAAGTTTCACGCCCGGGCGGGCTGTGAAGAACATCCACAGGGTGTGGGCGTGCTTCGGTTCCGTCGGCCCTTCTCAACTTGCCCCTACTCTGAAGCACACCCCAACCCCAGGAACCTTGCGGGAATCAGGGCTCCGATTTATAATAGATGCACGACAGGAGGACGCTCCTTTCAGCCTGGGGAAGTGTCGGAATTGGCAGACGAGCGTGACTTAGGATCACGTGGGTGTATCCCGTGCGGGTTCGAGTCCCGCCTTCCCCACCTTTCGGGGCGTTCAAACGCGCCCCGTGCTTTATTATCGGCCAGGTGTAGCCGGACAGGGAGGAATACGTGGAACGAACTGAATCGACATCCGATCTGCAGATCACGACGGAGCCCGTAGAGCCGCGCCAGGTGCGGCTGACCATCGACGTGCCGGAAGGGCGGGTCCGGGAAGAGATGCGACGGGTAGCCCGCACCATCGCCCGCCAGGTCTCGATCCCGGGTTTCCGCAAGGGCAGAGCCCCGTACCACGTCATCGCGCAGCGGCTCGGAGAGGATTTCCTGCGCAAAGAGGCGGCGGAGAACCTGATCGAGCCGGTCTTCAAGGAGGCCGTGGAGCGGGAAGGGATCGAGCCCGCCGCCCCGGCCTCGTTGGAGGAAATGAAGGCCGAGCCATTGCAGTACACCTTCACCGTGCCGTTGACGCCGGAGGTGGACCTGGGGGATTACCGCTCGCTGCGGATCAAGCCCCGCACCGTGCGGGTGACCAAGAAAGAGGTCGAGGAAGCCCTGGAGCGGCTGCGCGAGGAGCACGCCGTGCTGGAGCCGCGGGAGGGCCGTCCGGTGCAGCCGGGGGACGTGGTCTCCTTCTCGGTCGAGGGCCGCACCGACCGGGGGGAGATCTTCCTGAAGGACGACGACGCGGAAACCCTGGTGGACCTGGAAAACGAGTGGCCCCTCCCGGGCTTTTACGAAGCATTGGTGGGGATGAAGCCAGGGGAGGAGAAGACGTTTCGGCTGAAGGTCCCTGAGGACTCCGCCTTCGACTTCGAGGAAGCGGAGTTTACCGTCCGACTGAAGCAGGTCTTCGAGCGGCTCCTCCCAGGAGTGGACGATGACCTGGCGCGGACGGCCGGGTTCGACGACCTGGACAGCCTGCGGAAGCACCTCAAAGAGCAGATCCGCCAGCGCAAGCAGCGGGAGGCGGACGAGGAGTACTTCGAGCAGGCGATGCAGGCGCTGCTGGACGGGGCGAAGGTGGTGTATCCGCCGCAAGTGCTCGAAGAAGAGATCGACGAGATGGTAGAGGATCTGGCCCAGCGGGTCCAGCGGGATCTCCGGATGGGCCTGGAGGATTACCTGAAAGCGATCGGCAAGACCGAGGAGGAAGTGCGGGAGGAGATACGGCCGCGGGCCGAGGAGCGGCTGCGGACCGCGTTGGTGTTGAACCGGTTCGTCGAGGCTGAGGGGCTGGAGGTGACGGACGAAGAGGTCGACGCCCGCGTCGCTGAGATCCAGAAGACGGTGGAAGAGGAGGGGAGGAAGTGGACACCCTCGGAGGCGGAGCGGCGGCGGATACGAAACAGCCTGCTGCAGGAGAAGATCGTCGACCGGTTGACAGCCATCGCGCGGGGAGAGGTCGATTCAAAGGAGAAAGCCGAATGAAGGGACAGAACCTGATCCCGATGGTGATCGAGTCCACCGGCAGGGGGGAGCGGGCGTACGACATCTTCTCCCTCCTGCTGCGGGAACGGATCATCTTCCTGGGGACGCCGATCACCGATCAGGTGGCCAACCTGATCGTGGCCCAGTTGTTGTTCCTGGACCGGGAGGATCCGGAGCGGGAGATCTCGCTCTACATTAACTGCCCCGGCGGGGTGATCCCGGCCGGGTTGGCGATCTACGACACGATGCAGTTGTTGCGCGCGCCGATCTCCACCATCGCCGTGGGGATGGCAGCCAGTATGGCGACGGTGCTGCTGACGGCAGGGACGAAGGGACGGCGGTTCGCTCTCCCCCACGCCACGATCCATCTCCATCAGCCGCTGGGTGGCGTGCAGGGACAGGCTGCCGACATCGAGATCGCCGCGAAGGAGATCCTTCGGATGCGGGCGCTGCTGAACGAGTTGCTGATGAAGCACACCGGCCTCTCCGAGGAGCAGATCGAGCGATTCACCGACCGCGACTTTTATATGACGGCAGAGCAGGCAGCGGAGTACGGGATCATCGACGAGGTACTGTACCCGGAGGAAGGGAAAAAGTAGCCAGGACCGGCGGGTGGTAAGGGGTGGGCGAGCCGAGAGGGAACGGTGTACGAGGGCAGCACCCAGGGCACATCTATGAACAGCCCGGTTCTCGTGCTGAACGGGAACTACGAGCCCCTGAACGTCTGCACGACCAAACGGGCGATGGGGCTCATCCTGGCGGGCAAAGCGACCGTGCTGGAGAACGGCCGGGGGGTCATCCGGACCGTCTCCCGGACCTTTGAGCGTCCCTCGGTCATCCGGCTCGTCTACGTCGTCCGTCGCCCCCGCCCGCGGGTCCACCTGAGCAAGCGGGAGATCCTGCGCCGGGATGAGTACCGCTGCCAGTACTGCGGGCGGAAGGTGAGCAACCTCACCGTCGACCACGTGATCCCGCGGCACCGAGGGGGACAGCACTCTTGGGAGAACCTCGTCGCCGCCTGTCCGCAGTGCAACCGACGAAAGGGCGGGCGAACGCTGGAGGAGGCGCGGATGAAACTGCTGCGCAAGCCCTTCGAGCCCAAGCCCACCGCCCGCTACCTGTTCGGTTCCTACCTGCAGGAGAACGAGGAGTGGGCAAAGTACATCGACGGCTGGTGATCGACGTCTTGTAACGACAAAGGCCAGAGGGCGCAGAG
>DROW01000212.1 GCA_011388675.1 Chloroflexota bacterium
GTGTGTCCCTCCCCGCCGCTGATCTGGTCCGATTTCGGCGCCGAGAACCTGATCGACCTGGCGCGGGCCGGGGTGCCTGCGGAGATCGTCTCGATGCCGCTGGCGGGGGCGGCCGCGCCGGTGACGCTCATCGGCTCGGTGGTTCAGCACGCCGCCGAGTGCATCAGCGGCATCACCATCCACCAGTTGGCCCAACCCGGCGCGCCCATCGTCTGGGGCGGGGCACCGGCCATCTTCGATATGCGCCAGGGCACGACGCCGATGGGGGCCGTCGAGACGGCGATGATCGACGCCGCCTACGCCCAGGTCGGCAAGCACCTGGGTCTGCCCACCCATACCTACCTGGGCGCGACCGATGCCAAGGTGGTGGATTACCAGGCCGGGCTGGAGAGCGGCGTCTCCGCCCTCCTCGGCGCGCTGGCTGGGATCAACATGATCTCCGGGGCCGGGATGCTGGACTTCCTGGCCTGCCAGAGCGCGGAGAAACTGGTGATCGACGCCGAGGCGATCGGGATGGCGAAGCGGCTGCTGGAGGGAATCCAGGTTCACACCGACACGCTGGCATTGGAGTTCTTCGCCGACTTCGCTTTCCGGGGCGACTTCCTGAAGCAGAGGATCACCCGTCGCCTGTTCCCCAGGGAGCAGTACCTCCCCTCCTCTGTGATCGACCGGGGGTCGATCCGCACCTGGCACCAGCAGGGCAGCCCGGACACTTTCCAGCGGGCTAGGGCCCGGGTGGCCGAACTGCTGGCTACCTACGAACGCCCGCCGATGGATCCGGAGAAGGAGAAAGCGCTTCGGGAACTGGTGGAGCGCGTCGCCCGAGAAGCCGGGATGGATCGGTTGCCGGAGGTGGGGTAAGCCGCAGAGACTGCCCCCCCTGTATCCTGTAAGGAGGTCGTCCAATGGATGAGACCCGCAAGACCCCTCCTCCGCCCTGGCAGGACGTCTCTTGGGCGGAGTGGGAGGATTGGCACTGGCAGTTGGCCAATCGGATCACGACGGTCGAGGAACTGAGCCGGGTCATCCCGCTGACCGACGAGGAAAAGGCGATGATCGAGGAGTCGCTGGGCACGCTGCGGATGGCGATCACCCCCTACTACGCCAGCCTGATCGACCCCGACGATCCCGAGTGCCCGATCCGCAAGCGGGCCGTGCCCACCCTCCGCGAGAAGTTCATCGCGCCGGAGGATATGCGGGACCCGCTCCACGAGGACATCGACTCGCCGGCCCCCGGTCTCACCCACCGCTATCCCGACCGGGTGCTCCTGCTGGTGACGGACCAGTGCTCGATGTACTGCCGCCACTGTACCCGGCGGCGCTGGGCCGGCGAGACCGACCGCCCCCGGTCGCAGAAGGAGATCGACGAGGCCATCGCCTATATCCGGGAGACGCGGGGGATTCGGGACGTGTTGATCAGCGGGGGCGACCCCTTCACCCTCTCCACAGAGCGGCTGGAATACATCGTCGCCAAATTGCACGAGATCCCGCACGTGGAGATCGTCCGTTACGGCACTTCCATCCCCGTCGTCCTTCCCCAGCGGGTCACCGAGGAACTGATCTCGATGCTCAAGAAGTACCAGCCGGTCTGGATCAACACCCACTTCAACCACCCGAAGGA
>DROW01000213.1 GCA_011388675.1 Chloroflexota bacterium
GAACTGCTCCTGAACCAGTGGAACCACGTGATGATGACCTACGACGGGCAGCAGGTCAACTTTTACATTAACGGCAGTCTGGATCGGAGTGTCCCGCTTACCAGTACCGTCTGCCGGAGCGACGCCCCGCTCAAGATTGGGCGTGAGTGGAATCCCTTCTTTACCTCCTTCGCCGGCCGCATCGACGAGGTCGCGCTCTACGACTATGCCCTCTCGCCCCGCCAGGTGCGCGAGGTCTTCCTCTACCAGGGCAAGTGGGTCGAGGACCGCCAGAGCCATCCCATCACCGTGGACGCCGACGACCCCACGCCGGTCCTGCGCTCCATCCGCACCGACGGCCCCGACTATCGGGCCGAGCGGGACGTGGTGATGCACATCGAGGCCATCGACCCCACCTCCGACGTGATGCAAGTGGGATTGGGCTTCCGCCGGGAGGGCCAGAGCGCCTTTACCTGGGTCAGTGCCCCGCGCTGCCTGGACGCCCCGAACGGCGCTGCCTGGTGCCCTACCTTCACCCCCTCCGGCGAGGGACGCTACACCCTGCGCGCCAGCGCCGTGGACCGGGTCGGCCACCGGCAGCGCTCGCCGCAGGATTACACCCTCTACGTGGACGGCACGCCCCCCGCGGTGACCCTGGACGTGGCCAGCGGCTCTCGCCTCGACGCCGTGCCGCACCCCACCATCGAGCACGCCTGGGTGGTGCACCTGAGCGGCACGGTGAGCGACCCGCCCCTCCCCGGCGGGTACGATGGCAGCGGCCTGGCCGCGGGCAGCCTCCGGGTGACGCTGCTTGCCCCCGACAGCACCCCTGCCGGTCAGGGAACACAGGCGGCCACGGTGACGGGGAACACCTGGACCGTGGAGTACGTCTTCACCGACGGCGCGCCCAATGGCCCTTACACCGTCCACGCCGAGGCCGCCGACCAGGTCGGCAACCAGGCGAGCGTCGACCTGGCGACCGTCTACGTGGACGCGGCCGCCCCCGCCGCCCACCTCGACCTGGCGGGCATCCCCACGGCCACCCTCACCGGCACGGTCACCCTCCAGGGCGACGTCACCGACCGGTCCGTGCCCGTCGTCGTCTCCTGGAGGACCGACGGCGCTGGCGACGAATCCGGCATCGAGATCCGGTGCCTGGGCACGACGCTCTACCGGGTCGAGCAGGGTACCTTCGCCTCCCAGACGACCTACACGTGGGACGGACGGGTCCATCAGGGCGCAACCTGCCAGGTCGGCCTGAGCGACAGCGGTGGAAACGGCGGCGTGACCGGCACGGTGCAGGTCTGCGGCACGACGGTGGCTACGTGGGATGGGAACTACGGGGCCGGGACCACCGTGCCCTTCGTCGCCGATGCGTCCACCTGCCCGGACGTCTCCGTCGCCGGCGTCTCCCGCGTCGAGGCAGCCTTTGAGTCCACCCTGCCCGGCTCGCCCTTCTACGACGAACCCCCGCCCGCCGGGGAACTGCTCCACCTCCCCTTCGAGGACGACCCGGACCGGAACGGCAACGTCACCTTCCGCGACGTCTCCGGCCAGGGGAACGACGGCTGGTGCTACGGCGCGATCTGCCCCACCGTCGGAGCGACCGGCCACGATGGCAGCGCGGCCCGCTTCGACGGGCTGGACGACTGGGTCTGGATCAGAAACAGCGCCATCAACCGCCTGACCAACGATTTCACCGTGATGGCCTGGATCAACCCCGACCGGGTCACCGGCGTGCAGCGCATCATCGGCACCGAGCGCTGGCATAACGTGGACGGGTTCGGGTTCTTCCTCAACGGGGCCGGCCTGCGCTTCGCCACCTTCGGCGTGCAGGAGTACGACACCACCAATGTTCAACTTACCCCCGGCGTCTGGCACCACGTCGCCGCCGTGATGAACGGTGACAACAGCGTCACCTTCTACGTGGACGGCGAGGCCCGCGAGACCGTCGCCGGAAGCGCTCCCGCCAACCCCGATACCGACGACGACCTGCTCATCGGCCGGGACCTCTGGGGCAACGAACCCTTTGCCGGCCAGATCGACGAGGTGCGCGTCTTCGACCGCGCCCTCTCCGCCGACGAGATACAAGCCCTCTACCTGGGCGCCGGCCCGCTGCTGCGGCTGCCCTTCGATACCGCCTGGGCCGCCGACGGCACGCGCCTGGACGATGCCTCCGGCTGGGAGCACCACGGCACGCTGCACACCGGCGCGGACGACCCTGCCAAGCAGGCCGTGCCCGGCCCGGCCGGCGCCTACGCGCTGCCCTTCGACGGCACGGACGACTACGTCAGCGTCGCCCCGGACGCCGGCCTCGACCTGAGCAGCGGCCGCTTCACCCAGATGGCCTGGGTCTACCCCACCCCGGCCGACGACGGTGCCCACCCCATCCTGGGCAGCGGGGCCTACGGCGAGGCTCCCTACGCCTACCCCTTCCTGCGGGTCGTGAACCGCACGGCGTTGCAGATCGGCTTTGGCGACGGTACCAGCCGGGACACCTTTACCACCGGCAGCATCCTCACCGAGAACCGTTGGAACCACGTGGCGGTCACCTTCGACGGCACCACCTACCGGATCTACGTGGACGGCGTCGAGCGGGCGGCGACGGACCAGTTCGCCGGCCGCACCCCCTACCCCACGGGGCGGCTCGACGTCGGCCGCGATGTGGTCGCCAATTCCTCCTGCGCCGTCCTCACCCTGGGGGGACTCATCCCCCACCCGGAATGGACCCCGCTCTATCGGGTCAGAGTCAACGGCACGGTGGCGTACATCACCCCGCCCTGGCCCACGCCTGATAAGGACATCCCCCTCGACCGCGCGACCCTCTTTTGCGGCTCCGCCACCCTTGAGGTGGAGCGCGTGGGGTGGAACCCGACGACGAGGCGATTCGTCTGGTCCTCCCTGGGTACCTTTGCCCTCGACACCACCCTCGGGTCCGGCAGCCACACCTTCGCCGATGCCCATACCTCGGCCACGCTCCGCTGGGACGTGACCGCCGCCCCGGACATCCTGGCGTACTGGCAGGGGCGGCTGGACGACGTGCGTATCTACCCGCGCGCGCTTTCGGAGCAGGAGATCAACGCCCTCTACCAGAGCCGCTGGCGCGAGACGACGGTCGCCCCTGCCGGCGGGGAACTGGCCAGTTGGACCGACGCGCCGCCCGCCGGGCTGGAGGGCTCCTACCGGCTCGACCTGCGCGGCTGGGACGCGGCCGGCCACGTGGACAACTCGGTGGAGAGCCGGGGGGTGTGGCGCGGCGAGGTGGACACCCTGGCCCCGCGCCTGACGATGACGCGCACCATCGTCGGCCCCTACTGCCGCTACACCACCGTCGCCCAGGACTTCAGCCTAGATGCGGACCGTTTCGAGACGCCGTGTGGCACAGGCGTCGCCACCGAGCGCCGCTACTTCCAGTCCCCGTGGTACGCCGCCCTCTCCGGCGGGACGTCCGAGACGGCGCGGCCGCTCTACCAATTGACCGCGGTCTGCGACCTTTTCCCCGCGACGCTTCAAGAGGTCGGCGCTCTGGGCTCCGCCAGCGTCGCCCACGCCGTCGCCGTCTCCGGCACCCACGCCTACGTCGCCGCCAGGGAGAGCGGCCTGTACGTGGTGGACGTCTCGAAACCCGACCAGCCGGACCTCGTGGGCCAGTACGACACAGCGGGGAAGGTGCTGGGCGTAGACGTGGTCGGCAACTATGTCTACGTGGCCGACGATCTAGACGGCCTGCTCATTCTGGACGTCTCGGACCCGACCCATCCGACCCCGGTCGGGGGTGCCGAGGTGTCGGACGCCTGGGACGTCGCTGTGGCAGGGAACTACGCCTACATAGCCGACAACTGGAGGGGCCTGGTCATAATGGACGTCTCCGACCCCACCTGGCCGTACCGGGTGGGCGAGGAGTCCGCCGTCGGGTCGGCCAACGCCGTCGCCGTGGTCGGGGATTATGCTTATCTGACCAACGGTAGCGCCGGCTTGGCGATCGTGGACGTGACCGATCCCACATCGCCCACCGTCGTCTCCTCCTACGACACGCCGGGCAACGCCGTCGGCGTCGCCATCTCCGGCACCCACGCCTACGTGGCCGACGGCTCCGCTGGCCTGCGGGTCATCGACGTATCGGACCCCTCGAACCCGACCGAGGTCGGCTCCTACGACACGCCGGGCTATGCCGAGGATGTGGCCCTCCAGGGAGGTTCCGCCTACCTGGCCGATGGCCTCAGCGGCCTGCCCATCATCGACGTCTCTGATCCCACCAACCCCCAGTTCACGGACGGCCTCTACACGCCGGGCTACGCCCGGGGCGTCGCCGTCTCCGGAGACTACGCCTACGTGGCCGCCTGGGACTACGGGCTGCGGGTGCTGAGCCTGACCGGGGCTGGCGGCGGGGGGACTGTGGCCTGCGACCCGGCCGGCGGCGAGCAGGCCACGGCCTGCGATACGGCCGGCAACTGCACCACGGTCACCCTGGCCTCCGCTCAACAGACCCTCCACACGACGGCCCTGGTCCAGGCCCAGAGCCAACCCAGCCTCACCGTCTCCATCCTCAGCGTGCCGCCGGTGCTGGGCAGCCTGGACCCCGTCACCGTCACCGGCCAGGCCGAGGCGGTCACCTCCTCGCTGCGAGCCCTGACCGTCACCGTGGATACCACTACCCTCTACACCGACACCTGGGCCAGCGGCACCGTCACCGGCACATACTGGTCCACCAACTGGATCCCCTCCGGCGAGGGCCAGCACCGGCTCCAGGCACTGGTCACCGACTGGGACGGGAACGTCGCCACCGACACCCTCACCGTCACCGTGGACGCCCAGCCGCCGAGCGTCATCATCACCCCCACGCTGCTCACCACCACCCACTACCACGTGCCCAACACCCTCGATCTGACCGGCCGGGTCACCGACACCGTCAGCCAGCCTCAGGTGCGGGTCGTCGTCACCGGTGCGCGCCATTTCGAGGGGAGCGTCGACTCCGCCAGCGGCCCGTGGGTCGTGCCGTGGTATCTGGGCACGGGGCCGCTGCCCGACGGCGAGACCTACACCGTCACGGCCCAGGCCACCGACATCGCCGGGCACAAGGCGCAGGACATCGAGAGCGTCACCGTGGACGTGGTGCCGCCCACCCCGGTCACTCTCACCCTGAGCAGCGGCGGCAGCCCGCTCGCTCCCGGCGATACCCTACGGGCCATCTCGCCCACGCTGACCCTCACCTGGACCGCCAGCAGCGACGGCAGCGGCCTGGCTGACTATCTGGCCGAATGGACGGTCCAGGTGACCAGCACGGTGACGACCACCGCCACCGCGCACGACCCGCTCGCGCGCCAGGCCCAATACCAGGCCGGCGACGGCCAGAAGGTGACGGCCCAGGTCACCTGCCGGGACGTGTACGGCCAGCAGACCGCGCAGAGCATCGGCCCCGTCTACGTGGACAGCCCCACCACGCCCGACTATGTGCCGCTGGACGACCCGGACGGCCTGTATGACGGCTGGATGGAGAGCGGCTGCACGCGGGTCGGCGTGGACCGGCGGGTCAGCCTCAACGCGACGAGCCGGGCCGCCCTGAGCGCCGAGCAGACCTTCTACGTCACCTGGAACAATGAAGCGCTGCGCCTGGCCTGGACCGGCGCCAACTGGTCCACCGACGGCGACCTGTTCGTCTACCTGGACGTCCGGGCCGGTGGCGCCATCACCGCCTTTAACCCCTACAGCGCCACGATGACCAACACGGTCATCTATCTACCCGGTGCCACGCCCATCTCGCCGACTGTCGGTATGGCGGCCGACTACCTGGTGTGGGTGCGCGATTCCGACACCGCCCTGCTGCTGAACTGGGATGGAAGCGATTGGGCCTTCGGAAGCGCTCTGTCGTCGGCCCAGTACCGCTTCGACCCGGCCCTGCGCGACGGCCAGACCGACCTCTACCTGCCCTTCGACCTGCTGGGCATCGCCGACCCGGCCTCGACGTCGCTGGACCTTGTGGCCTTCGCCAGCGAGGAGGACGGCCTGCGCCCGTGGGCTGTGATGCCCAACGGCAACAGTGTGGACAGCCGCCGCGTGGTCGAGACGCCCTCCAACGGGGAGCACGAGTTCGCCCTTAGCCACCGCTACCACTGGGACGGGTTGGGCGCGGGGGTCTGCCCCAACGGGAGCGACGGGATCACCGCCCCCTACCTGGACGCCGACCTCCGGGTTCGCCTGTCGGTCGAGCCACCAGGGGCCGTCTATCACTACCTGGGCGACGGGCTGTTCGACCTGTGGGGCCTGCTGCCGGGCGACCGACCGGCCGACGCCGGTTCCTCCCTCGACTGGCTGAACGCCGACGTTCCGCCGCTGGGCGACGGCCAGGTCATCACCTACACCCTCCGCTATCGCAACGAGGGGACGGACCCCGCCACCGGCGTGTGGGTGGACCTCTCGGCCCACGATGCCCTGCGCCTGACGCCCGGCGACGACCACCGGGTAGTGAACCTGGGCGACATCGGTCCGGGCGAGGAAGGGACACTCGTCTTCCAGGGCGTGGTGGACACAGGCCAGAGCAGCGTGCGCTGGGCCTCGGTCGAGGCGCAGGTCTACGACGACGCCCACCCCTCCTCCGGCCCGCCGCTGGAGTGGATGTGGACCGACCACCGGGTGGACGGCGACGGCCCGGTCTTCCTGGGGGTCCAGGAGCCAACCTACCGGATCCCCGCCGGGGAGAACACGCTGATCGGCTACGCCTACGACGAGTCCGGCGTGCCCTTGGTGACGGTGCAGGTCCAGGAGATCGGCGGGTTCGCCTGCCTGGATGACACGCCACAGGACGGCCAATGGTCGTGCACCTGGGACACGAGCAGCGCCCACGATGGTCAGGTCTTCAACCTGCGTCTCAAGGCCACGGACATCTGGGGGCAGGAGAGCGGATGGACCGGCTGGCAGCCGTTCCTGGTGGATGCGAGGCCGCCGACCGTTACCTTCGACGTGACCGCCACGGGGATCATTTCCGGCAGCCTGCTGCGGGAGGGCACCTTCGCGCTGGAGGGCGACGTGCTGGACCAGGGCGGTGTAGCCGGGGTCGAGGTCTGCGTAGACACCACCTGCGAGCCGGCTACCCTGCTGACGGACGCCCCCAGCCCCTCGGTCGTGGTCAAGGAGGACGTGCCACCCACGCCCATCAATATCGACGGCACCACGACCTGCGGCGGCGGCGAGATCGTGCGCACCTTCACGGTCACCGAGAGTTTCCCCATCGGACGGGTGGGCGTCGGCTTTGTCGCCGCCCACGCCCACCGCGACGACCTCCGGGTCACGCTGGAATCGCCGGCGGGCACGAGCGTGCGGTTGCTCGACGACGATGGAGTCCCCGGCACCGACTTCCAGAACTACGACCTCTTCCTGGACGACGTTGAGAGGGTGGGCCTGGGCGATCTGCGTGGCGACCAGGACCCGGCTGCCCCCTACTACGAACAGCGGGCCAGGCCCCTCCAGCCGCTGCAACCCTTCCGGGGCGAGGACGCGGCCGGCACGTGGACGCTGAGCATCTGCGACCTGAACCCCGCCGCGGACGACGGGGCCTACTACCGCAGCCAGTTGGTGCTGACGCCGCGCTACAGCGCCGCCACGTCGGGCCGCTGGTCCTACCAGGTGGTCAACGACGAGCCAATGGACTACGTGACCGAGACCATCTCGCTCTACGGGGTGGATGCGCTGGGCAACCGCACCGCCGACCCGACGACGATGAACGTCATCATCGACAACGTCGCGCCGGTGATCACGGTGACGCAGGTGGTGAGCACATCGGCCTATACCCCCACCGTCCGAGTGCTGGAAGGGGCGGCAAGCGATGGCGGGCCGACGGTCTACCTGCGGGTGGACGTCCAGACCCCGACGGGGGAGTTCTACAGCGAGCCGCTGGCCAGTTCGGGGGAGGCTTGGGAGTATGACCTGCATCCCTTGACCGCCGGGACCTACCTCCTGTGGGTCATCGCCGCCGACGCGGCGGGCAACGTGACCACGGCGGGGCCGTTCGAGGTGGCGGTCATCCCCCAGCCGACCGTTTATCTGCCGATGGCGGCAAGGAACCACGTACCGGCCCCCAACCTGGTGGTACAGCGCATCGTCGCCATCCCCGACAACGTGCAGGTGGTCATCCAGAACGTCGGGGACAGGCCCGTCACCGACGAGTTCTGGGTGGACGTCTACATCGCCCCGGAGACCGAGCCGACCGGCGTCAACCAGACCTGGAGCCAGTTGGGGGAGCAGGGGATCGTGTGGGGCGTCACCGCCGATGCCCTGCCCGCCCTCACGCCGGGCGGGACGCTCACCCTCACCGTAGGGGACGCCTACTACTGGGCAGACCTGAGCCAGGTCGACTGGCCGCTGGCCGATGAGACCCAGGTGTGGGCGCAGGTCGACTCGGCCAACACCGCCACGGACTACGGCGCGGTGCTGGAAAAGCACGAATTGACCGGCGGCGCGTACGATAACATCAGAGGGCCGGTGGACTCGGTTCTGTATGCAACGGGAGTAGGGTCTGCGACCGTCGGAGAATCGGCGACGCGGCCCGCCGACGGCCACCTGCCGCCCCGGTCCCAAAATGAGCCAGGAGAGATGGAGCGATGGCCAAAACCCAGATTCATCCCCACGCCGTACTGATCATCGGCCTCGGGGTGCTGATCGCGCTCATCCTGCTGCCGGGGCTGGCACGGGCCCGGCCTGCGCTGCCGCCCCGACCAGCCACGCCCACGCCGTCCCCCCAGCCGGCCACACCCACACCGTCCCCCCAGCCGACCCCCATCGGTGCCTGGATTGCGCTGCACGCGCATTTTCCTCCCACTTGGCCCTGGGCCGAGGTGCATTGGCAGACCCCCTGGACCGTCGTCCAGTGGCAGGATGGCTGGGGCGCGTGGCACGACGTGGAGGGATGGCAGGGGACGCTGGACGGGGTCACTGTGAGCGGTGAGGACGTGGTGGGCCAAAAGACGTGGTGGGTCGCCAAGGCCGACCTGGGCAAGGGGCCCTTCCGCTGGGTGGTCTATTTGGCCCGGGGAGAACGGCTACTGGGCACGAGCGAGCCGTTCGATCTGCCCGGCTCCGGCGGCGCGATGACGACCGTGGAGGTGCGGCTCGCCGACCCGTAGAAGACGGCGGGCCCTTTCCCAATGCGATCGATCACCCCAGCGCGTTGTCCAAGAAGGTCATCACCAGGAAGCCGACGATCACCCCCCAGGTCCCTTCCAGTTCGAAGCCCCGGCTGTGGGTTTCGGGGATCACCTCGTCGGAGACCACGTAGAGCATCGCGCCAGCCGCGAAGGCCAGGCCCCACGGGAGCAGGGGGCGCATCAGGCTGACCGCCAGCACGCCCAGCACCCCCGCGATGGGTTCCGCCAGGCCGGACCCCAGGGCGTAGAGAAGGGCGCGCCCACGGGACCATCCCTCGCGGGCGAGGGGGAGGGCCACGGCCAACCCCTCCGGCATATTCTGCAGCCCGATGGCGATCATCAACACCACCGCGTCCCTCAGCCGCTCCGCGCCGAACCCCACGCCCACCGCCAGCCCCTCCGGGAAGTTGTGGAGGGTGATGGCGATGATCAACAACCAGACACGGCGAAGCGACGAGGAAGGACCCTCAGCCCCCTTGAGAAAGTGGAAATGGGGAAGCCGGTGATCGAGGACTGTGAGGAACAGGGCTCCGATGAAAATCCCCGCGATGGTCACGCCGATCCCCCCCAGTTCGATCGCCGGCACAATGAGGCTGAACGCAGTGGCGGCCAGCATCACGCCCGCGGCAAACCCGAGCAGGACATCCAGCATCCGGTCCGACACCTGAGCGGTAAAGAGTACCGGCAAGGCCCCGACGCCGGTCGCCAGGCCGGTCAGCAGCGTTCCGGCAATCCCCATCAGGATCCGGTTCTCTCCGAAAATCGCCAGAAACAGATTCTCCATCGCCCCTCCTACCTCCCAATGGGACGTGTCCGCGTAGCCGCGATCTCTGCGAGGCTACTGAAGATTGAGGGGAAGTATGGGATAGGTCGGGGGAAAAGTCAAATGGCCGTCCCGCTGCCGGACGGGCCGGTGGCGGGCTGACGGCGCACATCTTCACCGGTCAGATGCTGGACGATGAGACGGGGTTGATGTAAAGTACTGGACTCTGGCAAAATTAGGCCGAGTTGCGCGATGGGGCCACCCCTGGTAAGCTTGGCGAAGAGCCGAGCCCGGTTCCAAA
>DROW01000214.1 GCA_011388675.1 Chloroflexota bacterium
AGGTTGGCCCCCAGGCGAGGGTGGAGGAGATAGCCGCAGCGGCCCAGTTCACCCATCCCGGCGTCCACCGCCACGGGGACCATGAGGACGCCGTAGTTGCGTAGGTGGTGGGCGCGGGCGGGCCAGCCGAGGGCGCGGATGTAGGCAGCGACCTGGACGGCGACCAGCGCGCTCAGGCCGTAAACGCGGCCGATCTCGAAGTCGGAGTGAGGCGTCCCCCCGGTGCGCAACAGGTCCCGATCCTGTCCAAAGGCCATCACGATGACGTACTTGTGGGGGACCTCGATGGGGTCGCCCCACTTCAGGCCCGTATATCCCTCGGGGATACCGGTGAAGTGAGGTGGGTTGGGCCGGTAATCCTCGAAAAAGGGTGGGGTGCCGCGGTGGGAATAAACCCAGGCTGGGTTAAGCGGGCCGATGCGCACGTCGTCCGCTCCCAGGCGGCGGGCCAGCGTTTTAATGCGGGCGGCCATCTGCGCGGGGTCGGCCTCCACCCGCTCCGGTGCGACCTCGCCGTCCACCACGTCCGGCAGGGCCAGCCCGGCGATGGGGCCGAAGGTGGCCCGGTAGAGGGCGGCATCCGCAGGGTTGGCGGCGGCCTCCGGCTGGTCGACCGCCTCGATGAAGCGAGCCAGGCGGCGGTCGATCTCCACCAGTTCGGGGTGCATCGCGTGGTAGGCCTGTTCCTCGGGGCTCCCCGGGACCAACCGCTCGCGGGCGAACACCGTGTCCCGTTCGTCGAACCGTTCCAGTTGACCGACGATCTCGTAGGTGGGGGCTTGGCGTGGGCTCATTCGATCTCTACCAGCACCTGATCCTTCTCCACGTCGTCGCCAGGCTTGACGTAAACGGCCTTCACCGTGCCGCTCTTGCGGGCGTGGAGTTCGTTTTCCATTTTCATCGCTTCGAGGATACAGACGGGATCGCCTTCCTCGACCTTCTGGCCCGGCTCGACCATCACGCGGACGATCTTGCCAGGCATGATCGCCAGGACCGCGCCCGCGCCAGCCTCGACAGCGGCAGGGCCAGCGGTGGAGGGGGATGGGGTGGGAGCGGTGGTCGCTGTTACCGTCAGGCCGTGAACCTCGTATTCGTAGGTGGTCCCGTCGACGGTGGCCTGCTTCTCCTCCACGGCGACCTCGTAGGCAATCCCATCGACGTACACCGTCCCGTCGTCGGCGACTTCCACGGTGAAGGGTCGGCCGTTGACGGTGATGGTGTCCCCTTCGACGACGACGGGATATTCGACGCCGTTGAGGGTGATGGTGAATTCTTGTTTCACGCTACCTCCTCCTACAGGTCACAGGTCGCAAGTCGCAAGTTGCAGGCTAGCGGAGGCCGCCGGCCCCTTCGATGAGGCCCCACCAGCGGCCCGAGCCGGGTCGCCAGGAGGTCTTCCAGGGGGAGACGGCGGGACCGGTTGGGGCAGCGGCGGCGGCTGTCTGCTCCTTCAACCGCTTCAGGAGCACCCCGGCGATGGCGGCGACGACGGGCTCCTTGCCCTCGCTCCCACGGGCGCGCCGCTCCAGGAAAGGGCGGGCCACCTGGGGGAAGAGGGCGTAGGAGATGACGTCCTCTTCGCTGCGGGCCAGGTGGCCGATCTCCTCCCACGCCTTCGGCATCCCCGGCTCTAAGAGGTCCGCCGGGCGGCAGTCGATGGGCTGCTCGTCGCCGATGGCCTTCCGCTTCACCTCCGGGGCGATGGGGGCGGGCGGTCGGCCGTAGAGGCCCCGGATGTAGTCCTTGACCTCCTTGGGGATCACTTTGTACCGCTCGCCGAGGAGCACGTTGAGCGTGGCCTGGGTGCCGACGATCTGGCTGGAGGGGGTGACCAGCGGCGGGTAGCCCAGTTCGGCCCGCACGCGAGGCACCTCTGCCAGGACCTCTTCGTATTTGTCCTCGGCGTTCTGGGCGCGGAGTTGGGAGATCAGGTTGGAGAGCATCCCACCGGGGATCTGGTACTGGAGGACGCGCACGTCTACCCCGAACATCCCGCTCTCGAAGCGGGCGTACTTGCGCCGAACCCGGGCGAAGTGGGCGGCGATCTCGGCCAGCAGGTCGAGATCGAGCCCCGTATCCCGCTCCGTCCCCTTCAGCATCGCCACGATGGACTCGGTGGGGGGGTGGGAGGTGGTGAGAGAGAGGGAGGAGATGGCCGTGTCCACAATGTCTACCCCTGCTTCCACCGCCTTCAGCATCGCCGTGGTCGCCATCCCGCTGGTGGCGTGGGAGTGGAGGTGGATGGGGATGTCCAGTTCCGCCTTGAGGCGACGGACCAGTTCGTAGGCGGCGTAGGGGGTGATGAGGCCGGCCATGTCTTTGATGCAGATGGAATCGGCGCCCATCTCGGCCAGTTTCAGCGCCAGTTCGACGAAGTAGTCAATGCTGTAGGGTGGGCCGATGGTGTAGGAGATGGCAGCCTGGACGTGGGCCCCTTCCCGTTTGACGACCTCCATCGCCCACCGCATGTTGCGCACGTCGTTGAGGGCGTCGAAGATGCGGAAGACGTCGATGCCGTTGGCGTGGGCGTGGACGATGAACCGCTCGACCACATCGTCGGGGTAGTGGTGATAGCCGACGACGTTCTGACCGCGCAGGAGCATCATAAAGGGAGTGTTGGGCATTCGCTCCTTGAGGCGACGGATCCGGTCCCAGGGGTTCTCGTCCAGGAACCGCATCGCCGAGTCGAAGGTCGCTCCCCCCCACATCTCGACGGCCCAGTACCCTACCTGGTCGATCTTCTCGGCGATGGGGAGCATGTCATCGGTGCGCATACGGGTGGCGAGGAGGGATTGGTGGCCGTCGCGGAGCATGAGGTCGCAGATTTTCAGTGGGTTAATAAGCGGATTGAGCGGATTAAGCGGATTGAGCGGATTGGGCGAGTTGGGCGAGTTGTTCATAAAGGGCCTCCGCAAGAAGTGCTCACTCTGCGAACAAGTCTTTTGCCTTGAACATCAACACCAGTGCCCCTTTCTCTGACCGGGACCGGTGCTTCACCCCGGCTTCCACTACTAGGCTCTCCCCTTCGCTGATCGTGACGCTGGTGCCATCCCCGTAGTCCACCGCGATTTCCCCTTCCAGCACCAGGTACATCTCGTCGCGGGGGTGGTGGTGGAAGATGTAGGTGCCTTCGATGCGGGTCAGGTAAGCGCAGTAGTCGTCGACCTGGCCGATGATGAGGTGCTTGAAGGGCTGGGTGAGCCGCGATGCTGCCTCGCGGATGTTTTGCTTCTTCCCCACGGCAGCCTCCTTGACGTTTTTGCGTTCGGCGTTCGATGTTCGGTGTTGAACGCAGAACGCCGAACACAGAACACCGAACACCACAACATCACAGCGGAATGTTTCCGTGCTTCTTCGGCGGGTTGGCGTCCCGCTTGTTCTGCAGCATCTTCAGCGCTTCGATCAGCCGCGGACGGGTCTCCTGGGGCTCGATGACGTCGTCGATGTAGCCGCGGGCGGCGGCGACGTAGGGGTTGGCGAACTGCTCGCGGTATTCCTTCACCAGCCGCGCCCGCTCCGCCTCCGGGTCTTCTGCCGCGGCGATCTGCTTGCGGAAAACGATGTTGACTGCGCCCTCCGGTCCCATCACGGCGATCTCGGCGGTGGGCCAGGCGTAGGAGATGTCCCCCCGGATGTGCTTGGAACTCATCACGTCGTAGGCCCCGCCGTAGGCCTTGCGGGTGATGACCGTGATCTTGGGGACCGTGGCCTCGCAGTAGGCCCAGAGGAGTTTGGCCCCGTTGAGGATGATCCCGTTGTGCTCCTGGTCCACCCCCGGCAGGAACCCCGGCACGTCGACGAAGGTGATCAGGGGGATGTTGAAGGCGTCGCAGAAGCGGACGAAGCGGGCCGCCTTGCGGGAGGCGTTGATGTCCAGCACCCCGGCCAGCACCATCGGCTGGTTGGCGACGATGCCGACGGAGTAGCCGCCCAGCCGGGCGAACCCCACGACGATGTTCTGCGCCCAGTGCTCGTGGACTTCCAGGAAGGTCCCCTCGTCTACCACGCGGCGGATCACCTCTTTCATATCGTAGGGCTGGGTGGGGCTATCCGGGATGATCGTCTTCAGTTCCTTGTCCATCCGGTCCTCAGGGTCGGTCGTGGGGACGAAGGGCGGGTCCTCCAGGTTGTTCTGGGGGATGTAGGAGAGGAGTTGGCGGATAAGGGCCAGGCAGTGCTCCTCGTTCTCGGCGGCGAAGTGGGCGACGCCGCTCTTGGCGGCGTGGGTCATCGCGCCGCCCAGTTCCTCGAAGGTGACTTCCTCTCGGGTGACCGCCTTGATGACCTCGGGACCGGTGATGAACATGTGGCTGGTCTCTTTGGTCATCAGGATGAAGTCGGTCATCGCGGGCGAATACACCGCGCCGCCGGCGCAGGGGCCGAGGATGGCGGAGATCTGCGGGATGACGCCGGAGGCGAGGACGTTGCGGAGGAAGATGTAGGCGTACCCGGCCAGGGAGACCACTCCCTCCTGGATG
>DROW01000215.1 GCA_011388675.1 Chloroflexota bacterium
GCCCCCGGCTCCGGCCCCACCGCCACCGCCAGCGGGTCGCGCCAGTTGTGGACCACGTCGGCCACGGTCATCGCGCCGGAGGTCCCCCAGGTGGGCGTGATGGTCCGGTTGGCGAGGCCCACCAGCCACCCCCACTTCTCCACCCGGTCCCAACTCCCCCGCGTGTACTTGTACCGGAGCGCCATCCCCTCCGGCGCGCGCAGGGTGGTCCGCCAGTGGGTCGCGTCGATCCGCTGCAGGGGCTGGGCGGCGGGGTCCCACGACGCGCCGAAGACGGCCGCGTCGTCCCCGGCGACGTAGACCGTGTCCTCCTGGGGCGTGAAGGCGGGCACGGTCACCGAGAAGGTGAGGGTGACCCACCGCTGCTCGGCGCGGGCGCTGGCGGGGTTGGAGGAGCCGGATCGGTTGAAGGAGGTGTCCAGCGCGCGGACGACGTAGGTGTACGCCGTACCGGTGCGCACCGTGGTGTCGGTGTAGGCGGTGGTGGGGGAGAGGACCCGCGCCACGACCGCTGCGTCGGCCGGGGATCGCCCCTCCTCCCAGCGGTAGAGGTCGTAGGCGTATAGGTCGGCCGCCGACACGGGGTCCCACGCCAGCGCGATGTGGTCGATCCCCCAGCGGGTCACCCGCAGGTTCGTCGGCGGGTCCGGCGGGGTGGTGTCGGACGACGGCAGGACGTGAAGCACGCCCGGGCTCACCACCTGCGTCGCGGAGACGACCCCGCTCCGGTCCGCGTAGACCCAATCCCGGCCGCCGGTGGTGGAGTAGCGGTAGACGTAGTGGAACGTCCCCGTGTACTCAGGCGTCAATCGGGCCGTGAACTCCTCCTCGTCGCCCATGTCGCCGTGGTAGGCCGCGTCCACCCACCAGGTCCACGAGACCGGCGGGGTCGTCGTGGGGCCAAAGCCGACCTGGGCCAGGAGACCCTCCGTCGGGCCGGGCTGGCCTGTGACCCCGCTGATCCGAACGCGGCCGGTGATAGGCGGGGTGGGGGTGAGACCGATGGTGTGGGTGATCGCCTCCGGGCCGGTGAGGAGCGCCCCGTCGATAGGGTAGTGGGGCAGCGCGGCGGCCTCGTTCGAGGGGGCGCTCTCGTTGCCCGCCGCGTCGCGGGCGGTGACGACGTAGTAGTACCCCGTGCCGTTGACGACGGCGGTGTCGGTATAGGCGGGGGTGGAGACGGTGGCAACCGGGGCGTACCCGCCGCCGGAGAGGAGGGAGCGGTAGACGGTATAGGCCACGGCGTCGGCGACAGGCTGCCAGGTCAGCGCGACCTGTCCCGCACCCTCGACGGCGGTCAGGCCCGATGGTGGGTCCGGTGGGACGACGTCGCCGGAGGCCAGGACGAGCAGCGCGCCGTCCATCGGCCCCAGGTCCGCCACGGTGACGAGCCCCCCGGCGGAGACGGTGTAGGCCCGCCCGGCGTGGAGCGCGTCGGTGAGGACCGCGCCCGCGCCCAGGTAGCCCCCCACGTCCACGACGGCGGTGTGGGTCGTGGCGTCGCGGTTGACGACGACCACCGCCGCGTCGGAGAGCGTGCCGGAGATCCACTTGCGGCCGTAGGCGTAGAGGCGGGCGTCGTCGTCGGTGAGAAGGGTGTCGAAGGTGCCGGTGCGGAGGGCGGGATGGGCCGCGCGGGCCCGGCCCAACCGAGCGTAGGTCTCGCGGACGGCGGGCTGCTGGCTGTAGTGGCCGGGGGTGTCGTCCCACGGGAAGGGGACCCGGTTGTAGGGGTCGTCTTCCCACTTGTCGTTGTACCACCGGCCGGGCGATTCCACCCCCACCTCGTCGCCGTAGTAGACGGTGGGCGCGCCGGGGAGGGTGAACTGGATCAGGGCCAGGAGGTGCTGGTAGGCGTCGGTCTCGGCGGAGGTGAGGTCGCCGCCGCCGGGTTTCTGACCGTGGGAGAGGACGAAGCGGACCCGGTTGGTGTCGTGGCTGCCGACCAGGTTCAGCATCGCGTAGAGGGCCTCGGGGGGGTAATCCTCGATCAGGCTGTGGAGCCAGGCGTCGAACTGGGAGACGGTGATGGGGTCGAGGACGCCGCCGTAGGAGGCTGCGTTGTTGTCGTTGTCCTCGTAGTGGGTCTCCCGGAGGAAGGAGAGGACCGCGCTGCGGAAGCGGTAGTTCATCACCGCGTCCCACTCCGCCCCCAGGAGCCAGGGGGTCGCGTCGCCCCATTCCTCGCCGACGATGACCGCCTCGGGGTTGGCCCCCTTCACCGCCTGGCGGAACCCCTCCCAGTAGTCGTCCGTCGGGTCGCGGGTGAGGCCGGGGTCGATGTCGCCCCCCACGTCCAGCCGCCAGCCCGCCGTGCCGGTGAGGACCCAGCGGACGGCGATCGCGTCAGTGCCGCTGTAGATGTAGGTCCGCACCTCGGGGTTGTCCGACTGGAGCACCGGCAGCGTCTCGTACCCCCACCAGGCCTCGTAGTCGTCGGGCCAGTCGGAGAAGGTGTACCAGTCGAAATAGGGGCTGGCCGGGGATTCGTAGGCCCCCACCGTCGCGTAGCGGGAGTACCTGTCGAAATAGACGCTGTCCGACGAGGTGTGATTGAACACCCCGTCCAGGATCACCCGCATCCCCCGCGCCGCCGCCGCGTCCAGCAGTTGCCGCAGCGCCGCGTCGCCGCCCAGGTGGGGGTCCACCTCCTCGTAGGACGTCGTGTCGTACTTGTGGTTGGAGGGGGAGCGGAAGATCGGGTTGAGGTAGATGGCGGTGACGCCGAGGCCCTGGAGGTAGTCCAGTTCCTCCGCCACCCCCTGCAGGTCGCCGCCGTAGAAGTCCTCTCCCCAGCGGTTGTAGAAGGGACCGGCGGGGTCGCGGGGGTCGATGACCGGGCTGTTCCAGGTGGTGTAGGTGATGCCGCCGGTGGGGTTCCCGTAGACGAAGTGGGTGCCGGAGACGACGTCGTTGGTCGGGTCGCCGTTGCGGAACCGGTCGGGAAAGATCTGGTAGACGACCCCGTTCTTGAGCCAGTCGGGCGTGCGGAAGGCGGGATCGTACACCGTGAGTTGGAAAGAAAGGTCGGGCGACGTGTCGTAGGGACGGCCGGGGCCGCCCTCGTTGTAGCCCCGGTAGACGCCGCTTACCACATGGTCGTCCTCGTAGTAATCGGTATCCGCCCCGTCCTGGACGACGAACCGATACCAGAGGACGGTGGGCTGGGTGGGGGTGATGGTGATGGACCAGTAGTCGTAAGCGCCGTCGGAGGCGGCGACGGACATCGGGTAGAGGGCGACGGCGTCGGTCCGGTCGTCGTAGACGCGGAGGCGGACGGCGGTGAGGTCGTTCGCGTAGGCGCGCAGCCGCAGCGTCACGGGGGTGCCGGCCGGCACGGGGCCGACGGGGGTGCGGTAGGCCGGGTCGCGGGAGTCGTGGAACAACCCGTCCCAGAAGACCTCGTCGTCGTGGTCCGCCCCGAAGGTGACGTGGCGGACGACGGTGGTGGTGTCGGTGAGGTTTCGGGCGGTGACGGTGATGACGTTGGCCCCGCGGGCCAGCGCGACCGGTTGGGTGAAGCGACCGGCGGCGTCCAGCGTGGGCGTGTAACGGACCGTGCCGTTGAGGTCCACCGTGGCGGTGACGCCCGCCGTCGGGGAGACGACGCCGACGACGTCCAGGGAGGGGAGGAGGAGGTACGCGCCGTCGGCGGGGGAGGAGACGCCTAGTTTGACGCCCGGGTAGCGGGTCGAGCAAGCCAGGTGGGCGGTGGTGCTCCAATCCCAGGCGTTCCAGTCCTCCGGCGGGTCGTTGACGGTGTCCTGGGCGCTGGGGTTGCCCAGTTCCCCGGTGGACCAGGCCTCCACCCAGATGGTGGAGGGGTTGCCCAGGCGGCTCTTGGCGACCTTCCATTCCAGGACGGAGGTGGGGCCGGTGGAGAGGGCCGCCGCGTCCAGCGTCCCATCCTGGGTCCATCCGCTACCGGTCCATCGCCAGAACTGGGTGCAGTTGGCGTCGTAGGTGGCGCAGTTCACCCAGGAGTAGAGGCCGTACTCGGGGCGGTGGGGATCGTCCACCACCACGTTGCGCCCCCAGGCGTCGGAGGTGGCCCCGGAGCCGGGGGAGCCGTCGGTATCCACGTAGATGACGTACTTCCCCCAGTCCGTGGCCCCCACGTCGGCGTCCACGGTGAAGGCGAAGTAGAAGTAGGTGTCGTCCTCGGCGATGTACAGTTGGCCGAGGTCCATATTCTCGTTGCCGTTGCCGTCGGCGGTGCTGTCGGTGGCGGCCGGGGGGCCGTAGGCCGGGTCGATGGCCCCGTCCACGGCGATGGAGGCCCCCTGGGCTGGCAGGGGAGACCGCAGGAGGAGGAGCACCGATCCAAGGGCCGCCAGCGCGGCGAGGACGGGTAAACAGGTGCGTGAAGCGAAACGATAGGACTTCATCTCGCCCCTTGTCCCATTTTATTTCACCACAGAGACACGGAGGGCACAGAGTTCCGTCGATTGTTCTCTGTGTTCTCTGTGCCCCTGTGGTGCGTTCGATCTATGGCCGAAGCATCCGCAGTTGGGCGAAATCGTCCGGCCCCAGTTCCTCCGCTGGTTCCTGGGAGGGCGGGTAGTCGGACAGCATCGCCTCCTGGGAGGGCGTCCCGTCGGCGGGCCAGGCCACGTCGAAGATGCGCGGGTAGTTGGTGGCGTCGGGGCGGCCGCCGCACTGCCACTGGGAGGGTTCCGGCTCGATCTCCCGCAGGCTGTAGGGGCCGTACCCGTCGTGGCTCAGGAGGAGCGCCAGGAACTGCCAGGATGCCGGGTCGTCCCCCAGCACCGAGCGGGGGACCTTCACCGTCACCTTCCGCTGACCGGGGTCGGGCAGCACCCGGATCTCCGCGCGGACCTCCTCCGGCTCCCCGTCGGGGCCGACGCGGTACAGGGTGGGGGTCCAGCCGTTGATCCACAGCGCCCAGTCCCAGGCGTAGTCGGCAGTGAGGGCCGCGTTGCGGCCGGGCAGGAGCAGCCGCGCCCCGCTGGCGGGCCCGTCCTGGTCGATGTAGACGTCGAAGGCCTGGAGGGAGAGGCCGGTAGGGGAGCCCCAGGGATTGTCCACCGGCCCGCGGACGGTGAACTTGAAGACGACGCTCTGCTCGTCGTAGCCCACGCTGAAGCCGGTCAGGTCGAAGACGCCGGCCCGGAAGACGGAGTCGGTGGGGTAGGTGTAGGAGCCGGGGCCGTGGTCGTCCCCCTCCGGATCGGCCACCTCCAGCACGATGGTCGTCCGCCCCAGGTCCGGCACGACCAGTTGGGCCGGGCCGCCCTCCGGCATCAGGGCGAGGTCCTCCACCGCTCCCTCCGGCCCGGCGCTGAGCACCGCCCGCAGGCTGAGCCGGTCGCCGGTGTCCAGTTCGGGGTTCAGGGGGGTGAAGGGGACGGCCGCCTCCAGCGTCCGGCCGGAGAAGGCGACGGTCGGACCGGGGGGTTGATCCACCGGCACCCATCCCCCCTCCCCGTCGGCGATGTAGAGGGCGGCAGAGGAGAGGCCGACCTCCAGCAGGTGGGTCGCCCCGAAGCCGAGCACCGTCTGCCGACCGCCCCAGCGGGAGAAGGGGTTGGAGGGCCAGTCGCCGGGGACGGACAGGTAGAAGCCCAGGTAGGCCGGACCGGAGTCTGTCGCCAGCAGCGTCTCCCAATTCTGGCGGCCATCCAGCCGCAGGTAGAGGGCCTGACCGTCGAAGCCGTAGTAGAGCCGCTCGAAGGCGTCGCTGGTGGTGGCGTCGTAGTACCCTCCGGCGGCCCACTCCTCCTCGCCTGCCGCCCCGTCCACGGCCGGCGAGACCAGGTCGGTGGCGGGCTGGGTGGGGGGCTGGGCCCGCTGGGGGATGACCGGCACGTCCAGAAAGGCGGGCGGCTCCTCACCCAGCCGTCGGCACACCTCCTTCAGCGTCTCCCGGAACTGGAGGTCGAAGGTCTCGTCCTGCCCCGAATCCTGGTCCGCCCCGTACCACCAGAACCAATCCGACCCCTCAGCGATGTACATCATCTCCCGGGCGGCGTCCAGTCGCTCGGGGTCGATCTCCTTGTAGCCGGCCTCGTACTTGAAGAGGATGTCCCGCACCTGGTAGAGATACTCCCACGCCTTGTTCTCCTCCTCCTCGCCGATCCAGGTGGAGAAGGTGCCGTCCACCCAGGAGCCGGCCCACAGGTCCTCAATCGTCTCCTCTGGCGGGAATTGGTCCAGGTACTCGGAGGGGGTCACGGTGACGATGGTGGGGTCCTCCGAGAGGAGGCGGTAGAGGGTGTGGAGGAACGCCTTGCCGTCGTTGTCGTAGTACTCCCAGGCGTTCTCCCCGTCCAGGATGACGGTGACCAGGTGGGGGCCTTCAGCACCCTGTTCCTGGAGTTGCCGGTGGATGGCGTGGACCCGGTCCACGAAGTCCTGGGCCGCCGCCTCGCCGTCCATCCCGGAGTAGGTGAAGGAGACCCTGTCGGAGAGGACGTGGTCGCGGAAGAGGATGGCGACGGGCGGGGCCTCCATCCCGCCGGTCTCCTGGACCCAGTAGGGGCGGTAGAGGAGGTCGGCTTCCTGGACCACGTCCTGGCTATCGCGGGTGAAGCCGTCCATCCCGAGCGAGTGGGCCAGGACCAGTTCGTCGGAGGCCATCCAGCGGAGGCCGGCCCGTCCCACGAGACCGACCATCGCCTGGGCCACCGCGCCCTCGGCGGGCCACATCCCCCGCGGGTCGGTGCCGAAGTGGTCGCGGTAATACTGCACCCCCAACTCCACCTGCGCCACGGCGTCCTTGCCGAAGCGGAAGGCGGGGGACGGCAGTTCCGCATCCGGCATCGCCTGGGCGGCCAGGGAGGTGTCGATCAGCAGGGGGAGGATGGGGTGGGCGAAGGGGGTCATCGTCACCTCGATCTGACCGCTCTCCTGCATCTGTCGGTGGAGGGGGATGACCTCTTTGAGGATGCGCAGGTGCTCGTTGAGGACAGTGGCTTTGTCCTCCTCGGTGAAGTCGCGCCCCTTGGCGACCAGCGAGGCCAACGGCTCCTGAGCCAGGAAGTCGGGGTCGGTCCAGCCCAGGTTGAACAGCACCTGCAGGTCGCGGTAGTCCTGGGGGGTCCAGACCTCCATCGCCTGCTGGATGTCGGCGTCGCTGGCGCCGGGCCGCATCTCCCGCAGTTCCACGTAGCGGGGGAACCGGTCGATGATCTTGGGGTTGATGTCGAAGAAGTAGCGGAGGATGAACCACTTCTGCTCGTCGGTCAGTCGGTCGGCCGGGACCATCGTCATCTCCCAGTACATATCGGTCGCCCCGGCGGCGAAGTCGTCCAGTTGGCGGATGAGGCTGGGGGTGAGGTTGAAGGTGACGTGGACGTCGGGATAGTCCTGGAGGATGGCGGCCATATCGTAGTAGTCCTTGGCCGCGTGGACCCGCACCCAGGGTTTGGCGTAGACGCCGGTGGCGGGGTCCTTGTAGTAGACCGGCTGGTGCTGGTGCCAGATGATGGCGAGGTAGATGACGTCCTCTGGGGAGGGGATGGGCGTCGGAGTGGCGGTCGGTGAGGGTGGGATGGCGGTGGGAGTGGACGTGGCCCCGCAGCCAGAAAGGATCGCAGCGACGAGCAGGGTCAGGGCCAGCAGGTATGTATTCGCACGGCGAAGTTTCTCCATCGGCATTCTCCTACTTTGACTCCGGCTCCACCCCCAGCACGTACCCTCCCCGAGGCGAAAGAGGGTCCAGGGGGACGTAGCCGAGGACGTTGCCGTTCTCGCTGACCGTCAGTAGAAGTACACTACATCTGGCCTAGGAGCCGAGTTCGCTTTCGGCGGCAAAGGAGAGGGGATCGATCCGCTCCACTTCCTCGACCTGGTCGAAGTGGGCGTCGGCGCTCAGAATCCGTGTGATGCCGTGGTTCAGCATCACCGCCACGTGGAGCAGATCGCGGGCCGGAAGGTCGGGATAACGGTCGACCAGTTGTCGGGCACGGGCTATGTCCTCCGACGTGATCGGCAGGGTGTGGGGGATGAGGACCTCCAGTCTCAGGCTGATCTGCTGGGCTTTCTCGGGGAGTCGAAGAGAGAGGTATCGATGGAGGATCTCCTGATGGACCTCGCAATCCACCACTGCCTGGACCTCCCCTTCCGCGATCCGCCGTAGCGCCTCCTGGCAGGGGCGACGGTAGGGATGCTCTTTCCCTACAGCGTACATAGCGACGTTGGAATCGACGAAAATCGGCTCGGTCATTCGGACTCTTCCCACATCCCCTCGATCTGACGCTCCATTACCTCCCAATCGTCAACTGGCAGTTCTTGGGAGCAGAGCCATTCCAGCGCCTCCCGCTTCCGGCGGCGCTCGAGTTCGTCCAGCAGAGTATGCTCCACGATCTCACGCACCACCGCGCCGACCGGCTTCTTCACCTCCTCTGCGTATGCGCGAAGGAGTTCGTATTGACGGGAGGTGAGCATCGTCTGTACCCGCCGCGTATACTTCGGAGCGGACCGTGCCATTTTTCTACCCCCAAATGGATTACTCTCTCAATGGAGAGTAATCCAATTTGAAATCTTTGTCAAGTGAGTATCCCATCCGCCACACCTGATTCGCATCCTCATCCCTTCACCGCCCCCATTGCCAGCCCAGAGACGATGTACCGCTGGAGGAGGTAGAACAGGATCAGGATGGGGATGGACATTACGATGGAAAAGGCAGAGAAGACGGACCAGGGGGTGGCGAACTGGCCCCGCATCGACTGGAGGGCCATCGCCAGGGTGAACCGGCTGGGGTCCTCCAGAAAGAGCCAGGCCATCAGGAACTCGGTCCACCCGCTCATAAAGGCGAAGAGAATGGTGATCGCCAGCGCCGGGGCGGAGAGAGGGAGGATGATGCGGATGAAGGCTTGCAGGGGGCTGGCCCCGTCGATCAATGCCGCTTCCTCCAGATCCTTCGGTACCGTGTCGAAGTACCCCTTCAGGTTCCAGATGGCGAAGGGGAGGGTGCCGGAGGCGTAGGCGATGGCGAGACCCAGGAGGGTGGAGCGGAGGCTCTCCCGACCGATCTTGATGGCGCTGAGCAGCACGTAGAGGGGGGTCATCGTCGCCACGCCGGGGAGCATCAGGAGGACGATGAAGCCCAGCATCCCCACCTGGCGGCCGATGAACCGGAAGCGGGAGAAGGCGTAGGCCGCCGAGGCCCCCGTCACCACCGAGAAGACCGCCGTGCCCAGCGAGACCTGAACGCTGTTCCACATCAGCCGCCCGAAGGTCATACAGGTAGAGACGTCGCTGGGGTCCTTACACAGCAGCCGGTACGGCTCGAAGAGCACCTGTCTGAAGGATTCGAACGACGCCCCCGGTGGGATCAACGTCAACTCCAGCGGCTTGTCGATGTTGCGGGGGTCGAGGGCCATCGAGAAGATCCAGAGGACGGGGAAGAGGACGGTCGCCAGGACGGCGAGGAGGAAGAGTTGAAGGAAGATCTGCTTCACCACCTCCC
>DROW01000216.1 GCA_011388675.1 Chloroflexota bacterium
GAGGGGCAGGGGGAAGAGCGAATACAAGTCTATTTCGGATAGGAGGCAAGAGATGGGCGCGACGAGCGACGAACGGTTGAAGGTGTTACAGATGCTGGAGGAAGGGAAAATCACTGCCGAGGAGGCGGCAACGCTGCTGCGGGCGCTGGAAGGGGGCCAACGTGCCCGATCCGACACGCCAGCCGTGGGGGGGGAACATCGCTTCCTCCGCATTCAGGTGACCGATATGGCCTCGGGAACCGCTAAGGTCAACGTGACCGTCCCCATCGGCCTGGTGCAGGCCGGCCTGCGCATCGCCGAGCGATTCGCCCCGGACGAGTTCGGCGACCTGGACGTTCAGGAAATTATGGGCCTCATTGCAGAGGGGGCAGGGGGAAAGATCGTGGAGGTGACGGATATGGAGGACAACGAGCGGGTGGAGATCTACATCGAGTGAGGTATCAGTAGCCCAACCTCCGACTTCGCCGGTGCATCCAGATGGATGGCAGCAGGAACAGGATGCCCGCGAACAGGAGCACGACCAGGTCCAGCCAGGGGCTGAGCAACCCCATTCCCAGCACAGCGTGGTTCATCAAGTCCTGGGCATAGGTCAACGGTGAGAGATAGGCCACTGCCCGCGCTGCGGGGGCCATCTCCTCCAGTGGAATGAAGACGCCACTGATGAAGAGCAACCCCCACCGCAACAAGGTGCTGGGCATCTGCACGTCGCCAGGATTGCGGGTGGGGATGGAGCCGAAGACCAGCCCCAGGGCAGAAAAGGAGAAGGCACCCAGGAGTACTCCTCCGACCAGCATCCAGGGATGGGCGATGTAAGCGCCGAAGGCCACCACGCCGACGATCAGCGCGATCGCCGATACGCCGATGGCGAAACAGGCCCCCACTGCCGCCTTGCCCAGAAGCAGGCTCAAGAGCGACATCGGCGCGGCTAGCAGCCGATCGTAGGTGCCTAGGCGCCGCTCTAGGGGAATGATGAACGGTCCGGCGGCGGCGGCGGTGAAGAAAACGGTGAGGGCCAGGAGCCGAGCGACCCCTTGCGCTGCTGCCATTTCCCGTCGCACCGAGAAGGAGAAGAACATAAAGAAAGGCATCAGGAAACCGAACATAATCATCCCCGGCCGGAGATAGTACACCCTCATGTCTTTGAAGGCGACGGCCCAGGCCTGGGCCACCTCATCACGCAATCGCTGCAACCATTCTTTCCTCATCCTCTTCTCCTCCTATCGCCCTCCCCCATCGCCCGCCTCGTGCCCCGTTCCCGGGTCTCGTGTTGCACCGTGCCCACCTGCTGACCGGTGATCTCCAGGAAGACGTCCTCCAGGCTGGGGCCCAACGTGCTGAGGCTCACCACCCGCAGTCCATGGCTCTCCGCGTAGCGCACCACCTGCGGCAGCAGGGCCGAAGGGTCCTCGGTGTACAGCCGCCACTTGTCGCCCATCTTGACCGCCGTGCTCACCCCCGGCAGCGCCCCCAACGGCCCACCGTGCACCTGCCCGTCCGGCTCCAGAGCGACCTCCACCGATTGGACCCGTCGGAAGGCGGCTTTCAACCGCTCCGGGGTATCTATCGCGGCGATGCGGCCGTGGTTGATGATGGCCACGCGGTCGCAGAGTTGGTTGGCCTCCTCGATCTGGTGGGTGGTCAGGAAGACTGTCGTTCCCTCGGCGTTCAGACGGCGGATCAGGTCACGGATGGCACGGGCGCTCTGAGCGTCCAGCCCGGGCGTTGGCTCGTCCAGGAAAAGGAGGGTCGGCCGGTGGATGATGGCCATCGCGATGCTCAGGCGTCGGCGCATCCCCTTGGAGAAATTCTCCACTTTCACGTCCCGTTTCTCCCATAGGCCGAAGGTCTCCAGGAGTTCCCGTGCCCGCCTCGCCCGCTCCGCCCGCGGCACGCGGTAGAGGGTGGCGGTGAACATCAGGTTCTCCCACGCGGTCAGTTCGGTGTAGACGTTGGACTCTTCCGGCACCAGCCCCATCTGCCGCTTGACCACGTAGGGGTCACGGGCCAGGTCGTGACCCCAGATGATGATGCGGCCCTCGGTTGGTTCCAGCAGTGTGGTCAGCATCCGCTGGGTCGTCGTCTTCCCGGCGCCATTGGGCCCCAGGAAGCCGAAGACCTCTCCCTGTCGTACCTCGAAGGAGATGTGGTCCACGGCCAGCAGGTCGCCATAGTACTTGGTCAGGTTATGTACCTCAATGGCGTTGGCCATAGCCTCCCTCTCTACGCAGGTGGCGGCCCTGCCGAGAGCGCCGCGCTGATGCCGCTGAGCAGGAGGACCACGATTCCCAGGAGGACGTTGAGGAAGAGTAACCCGGCCTTGACCCTCTCCTGGGACGGGCCGAGCGGCCCCTTCCGGCGGCCCAGCACCAGGCTTCGGTACAGGGCTACACCAATCATCGCCAGCACCAAGATGTGCTTGACCGCTAGGACGGCCGAGTAGGCGTTGCTGAAGTGGAACAGACCCTGGAAGGCGGGGGAGCGGTTGGCGAGAAGGAGCCCAGTCAGCACCAGCCCCGCCATGCTCGCGTAGACCAGCGCGCTCAGCCGCTTCTGAATGGCATCCATCAGCTGCTTGGTCTGAGGCCCCGTCCCCAGCACCTTCCTGGCCGCCGGGAGGACGGCGACCCCCAGCCCGATCAGCCCGCCCACCCAGACAGCGGTGAACAGGTCGTGCAGGAACGTCACGACGGCGAAAACGATCTGCCTTGGCATTTCTCTCTCCTCCTGAGCTGTGAATTCTACCGACCCTGTGCTCTTTCGGCGGCGCCGATGGCCCGGTCCAGGAGGTCCAACAGGGTATCCTGCTCCTGTGGCGTCAGGCCTTCCAGCAGGCGGGCCACCTTGCGCCGTCGGAACGTCCGGGCCTCCCGGTGCAGTACTTCCCCCTGGGGCGTGAGGAAGAACCGGACGGCGCGGCGATCCTGCGGATCGGGCTGCCGCGCCACCAGCCCGGCCTTTTCCAGCCGGCGCATCCCCACACTCACCGTGGGCGGGGTGAGCCCCAGGCCGGAGGCGATCTCCCGCAGCCGGGCACCCGGCGAGCGGGCTACCCAGTCCAACAGCGCCAACTGGGGTGGGGAGATGCCCTCGGCCCCCAACGGATGCCGGTCCAACCCCATCCGTCGCAGGCGGTCAAAGAGATCAAGCAGCCGATCTACACGCGCGTCACTGGTCATTGTTCGCCATCTAATTAGTTAGACAAACTAATTATACGACGGACAACCAGAAAAGTCAAGAGCCTCTTCCTCTCAACTTCGGACGTGAGTTCGGACACGCTCTCCCGGCGGCTGAAAGCCGCGGCTACAACGGAGCGAAGCCGCCCTTCGGCGGCTTTTCCCTCCTCTGCTCGCCAGGGAGAGCCCGGCGAAGGCCGGGCTTTGCCTCCCGTAGCCCGCGACTTCCAGTCGCTGGGCGAGAAGATCCAGCAATGTCCAAACTCACGTCCAAACCCCAGCCTCTTCCGCACTTCTGACGCGAGTTCGGACGCACACCCAAAATAGGACACCACAGAGACACAGTGAAATGAAGAAAACGCTGCGTCCTCTGCACCTCTGCGGTGAAATCACCCGGCGTCCATCGGCCGCGGGCCTTTCAAAAACAGCGACGGAGCAGATGAGGAGTGCGTCGAGCACCCACCTGCCCCGTCGGCAACCAGCCGGGGAACGAAGGCCCTCAGGCCGATGAAATGCACCTTTCCTAAACGACAATCACGGCACCGGGTGATTTAACAGCGCAGCCAGGTCCTCCAGCGCGGTCTCGACGTCGGTGAAGACGACGGTGTGGATGCCCATCAGAGCGGCGGCGTCGGTGTTGCGGATCAGGTCGTCCAGAAAGACCGCCTGCCCCGCTCGCACCCCCAGCCGATCCAGCACGTAGCGGTAGATCGCCAGGTCCGGCTTGGCGATCCCCACTTCGGCGGAGTTGACGTAGAGGTCGAACTCAGCGCGCGGATCGAAGCCGTACCGCTCCTTGACCCCCTCGGCGTGGCCCGGATAGGCGTTGGTGAGGAGCGCCACCCGGTACTGGTCGCGCAGTGCGCGCACCGCCTCCACCAGCCGCGGCTCGACCTGCTGATCGGCGTAGTATTCGGCGTAGAACCGCCGAACCGCCTCCCGGTCCGGCAGCCCCAGGCCGCGGGCCACGTGCTCATCGAAGGCCTCCTGGGAGAGGGCGCCGATCTCCAGTTGCTTCCACTCCCGCCCCCAGAGGACCCGCTCCAGGGTCCCCGCGGGCAGCCCCAACCGCCGCTCCCACTCCTCGGTGCGGCGGAAGAAGGAAAGAGGGGAGAAAACCCCGCCCCAATCGAAAATGACCGCCCGGAGGTCTGGGA
>DROW01000217.1 GCA_011388675.1 Chloroflexota bacterium
CCACCCCCTGCTGCCCCGACCTCGACGACCACGCCCTCCCCCGAGGCGGCCCCAAGCCCCACCGCCACGCCGGTCCCCTCCCCCACACCCTCCCCTCGCTCCGCCGCCGTGATCAGCCCGACTTCCCCTCCGCGACCGGCCGCTACTCAGCCCCCGGCCGCTTCCCCAACCGTCCCGGCGACCCCTCTCCCGGTGGATCGGGGAACCGCGGGCTCTCACTTCCCCACAGGATACGTCGTCTTCGGCGTCCTCGCCGCCGGGCTGCTGGCGGGGCTCCTGCTTGGGGCTCGACGGCGAGGATGAACGGCGTCGGATATGTACGGTTGCAGTGTGGCGCGAGGTGCGAGCCGCTCCTTCCATCCTCACGTCTGGCTCGCCTGGGGCGGGGCGGGGCTGGCTGTGGCTTTGCTGACCCGCAATCCACTCTACCTCTCGTTGGCCTGGCTGGCGGTGGTCTGGGTCGGGCTGGCGAGGGGATTCCTGCCGGACCTCCCCAGCCTCCTGCGGTTCGTCCTGCCCCTGTTGGGGCTGACCACCTTCTGGAACCTCCTCACCGTCCACGTCGGGGAGACGGTGCTGTTGACCCTTCCCTCCCGGCTGCCCCTCGTCGGCGGACCGCTGACGCTGGAGGCGGGGGCGTGGGGGGCGGTCAACGGGGGGATACTGGCCCTTCTCCTTACCCTTTTCCTCATCCTCAACCGGGCCATCTCCCCCCACGAACTGACCCGGATGGTCCCCGCGTTCCTGCGGGAAACGGCCCTGGTGGCCTCCGTCGCGCTGACCTTCGTGCCGCAGACGGCGCGGGCTCTGAGGGAGATCCGCGAGGCGCAGGCTGTGCGGGGGCATCGGGTGCGGGGCGTCCGCGATCTGCCGCCTTTGCTGCTTCCCCTGCTCATCAGCGGCCTTGAGCAGGCCGTCCAGTTGGCGGAGGCGTTGGAAGCGCGAGGATACGGCGGCGGGTCCAGACCTTCGACGAAGGAGCGGGCCCTGCTCGCCGTGGGACTGGCCGGTATGTTGGGAGGATGGCTCGCCGCCTTTCTCTGGTCGGCGGGGGCCTGGGTGGGCCACTGCGTTGCTGCGACCGGTGCGGCCGTGGTGGCTTGGACCCTCTGGCGCGTCGGGCGGCGCGACCGCCGGACCCGGTATCGGCCGCTTCGATGGACCGCTGCGGATCGCGGGGCGGCCATCGCGGCAGCGATCCCTCTGGTGGCGTTCCTCGCCCTGGCTATGCTTCGACCGTCCGCGCTGGCTTATGTCCCCTATCCCCGCATCGCTCCTCCCCCCTTCGACCCCCTGGTGGGGACGAGCCTGGTCCTGCTGGCGGCTCCGGCCCTCCTGACCCCGCCAGCCCGGCGTTTCGACCGCTCCGGACCGGCTGCTCCGCGCCGCCCGGCCGCCCCGCGGCAGCCGGTCCCGATCCGCTTCGACCGCGTAACCTTCACCTATCCGACTGCCTCCGCCCCTGTCCTCCGCGACGTCTCCCTGGAGATCCCGCCGGGAACCTTCGCCCTGGTCTCCGGGGCTTCTGGCGTAGGGAAGTCCACCCTCCTCCGCTGCATCAACGGCCTCGTGCCCCACGCCAGCGGCGGCCGGTTCGGAGGGCGGGTGTGGGTGGGGGGGATGGACACCCGCACCGCCGGCCCCGGCGACCTGGCGCGCTGGGTGGGGTTCGTCTTTCAGGACCCGGAGGCTCAGTTCGTCACCGACCGGGTGGAGGAGGAGGTGGCCTTCGCACTGGAGAACGCGGGGGTGGAGCCGGGCCGGATGCGGGCACGGGTGGAGGAGGTGCTGGACCGGTTGGGCTTGTCTCCGCTACGGGACCGGCCGCTCCATACTCTCTCCGGCGGCGAGATGCAGCGCGTAGCGATCGGGGCCGCCCTGGCCCTGGAGCCCGCCGTCCTGGTGCTGGACGAGCCGACCAGCCAACTGGACCCCGCCGGGGCTCAGGAGGTGTTGGACCTGCTGGCCCGACTGCGGAAAGATCTGGGGATCACCGTCGTCCTGGCCGAGCACCGACTGGAGCGGGTTCTGCCATATGCCGAGCTGATGGTCTACCTGCCCGGCGTGGGTCAACCGCCGCTGGTCGGGCCACCGCGCGAGGTGCTGCGAGACGTCCCCCTGGTCCCTCCAGTGGTCGCACTGGGCCGCGCCCTGGGCTGGGAGCCGCTGCCAGTCACGGTGGAGGAGGCGCGACCGTTTGCGGCACGGCTGCCTCTCACCTCCTCCTTCGAACCTGAAACCTTCCAACCTGCAACCGCAAATCCTGATCCCCTCCTGGTGGTCGAGGGCCTTCGGTTCTCCTACGACGGCGCGGAGGTCCTGCGCGGCGTGGACCTGCAGGTGAGGGCGGGGGAGCGGGTGGTGCTGATGGGCCCCAACGGTGCGGGGAAGACGACGCTCCTGCGATGCATCGTGGGGCTGCTCAAGCCACAGCGGGGGAAGGTGTGGCTGGGGGGGAAGGAGATCACCGGGGCGGACCCGGCGACGGTCTGCCGGCAGGTGGGGTATCTGCCGCAGGACCCGAACGCACTGCTCTTTGCCGAGTCGGTGAGGGAGGAACTGCGACTGACCCTGGTCAACCACGGCCTGGCGGACCGCCCGCCGATCTCGCCGGAGGTGCTGTTGGAGCGGCTGGGGTTGGCCCGCCTGGCGGATGCCTACCCCCGCGATCTCTCGGTGGGGGAGCGGGCGCGGGTGGCGATCGGCGCGGTAACCGTGACCCGGCCTCGGGTGCTGTTGCTAGACGAACCGACGCGGGGGTTGGACTACCGGGCGAAGGAGAATCTGCTGCAGTTGCTGGATCGGTGGCGGGAGGACGGGGCAGGGGTGCTGATCGTGACCCACGACGTGGAACTGGCGGCGCGAGCGGCGGACCGGGTGGTGGTGCTGCGGAAGGGAGAGGTCGTGGACGAAGGCCCGCCGCGCCGGCTCCTGACGGACGGTCGGGGTACGCCGATGCCACAGATCGCCTGCCTCTTTCCCTCCACGGGCTGGCTGACGCCGAAGGACGTGCTCCGCCAGGGTGTTCGAGGCGGAGAGCAAGGAAGGTGACCGGCTCTTGCGAAACGAAGGCAAGAGTGCCTGTGGGGAGCCTCTATAGGTCAGCAGTCGCCCCTGAGGGAGTGAAACGTGCCGGTCGCCTTCCGGGTAGCGTGATTTGCCTCGGATACCCGCCGTCTGTTCCCTTGACTTCTGGAGCGACCGGGATATAATCCCTCGCGGATCGACAACGAAGCCGACGTCGCAGAACGATGTGCTGGTGGTTCATCGCTTTCCCCTATAGAAAGCCCCTGGAGTTCGTCTCACCTCGTCCTGATGCTCCGTGTCGTCCCCGACCTCCTCGCTGTCCGCTGGAAGGGGACGGTGGGGCGGTCCCTCCGCTGCTTTTCCCCGAGGGGCGCTGCCTCCCCGGCGGCCGGTTGGCCCCCCACGGCGGTGCAGGCCACGGCGACGGCCTGCCCGGCCGCGCCCGAGGAGAGGGTCAGGCGGGTAAGCACACCGGAGCCGGTCAATCGGTGCGCGGCTCCGGAAGAGGTATGAGGCGGCGTCGGCGCTGCGGATCGAACGGAAAAGGAGGGTGTGGTCAGATGCATGCTGATCGGCAGATGCACGAAGCGAGTTTGCGCCAGTTGCGGTCACTGCTGGAGGCACAGACCCGCCTGCGGAAGGCAGCCGAAGCGATGGCGGAGGAAGCGCGGCGGGAGTTGGAGCGGGTGGCGGAAGCGCTCTGCCCAGAGGAGGTAGATCGGCTGCGGCTCTCCTCCGCCTCCGGGCTCGCCGTCCTCTCCCCCCGTCAGATCGCCGATCTGGTGATCCGGCAGGCCGCTCGTCGGAGGCCGTCCGGTGCGGAGCGCGGGCTGGAGGCCCGTGTCGCCGATCTGGAGGACCGACTGCGCGCCGCGCTGGCCCGTGCGACCCAGGCGGAGGCGGAAGTGGCCGCGCTCCGTGCCCGGTCCGCCCCGGACGGCCCCTCCCCGCCTTCTTCAGACGAGCACCGGCGGGCCCTGGTCCAACGGGCAGCCAACCTGCTGACCAGGGCGGGCTACGACGTTGAGCGGACGCCCGCCCCCGTGCCTCTCCCCGACGGGACGGCTTTCCAGCCCGACCTGATGCTCCGCGAGGGGGACCGGCGCGTGCCGGTGGAGGTCGAGGACCTGACGCGCCCTCCGGAGGAACGGGAGGCCCGGTGGGAGGCGTGCTACCGGATCGCCCAGGGGGACCTCCGGTTCGTCGCGCCGGACCCTCGGACGCTGGATCGAGTGCGGTCCGAGGTCTTCTTCTGGCTCGGCCCGCGGCCGTTCTTCCTGCGGATGACCCATCTCTCCTGCGGGAGAGGGCTTCGCGGCGAGGCCGTCTGGTTGGTGCGGCGGGAGGCGAGGTAGGGAAGGCGATAGATCCTTCCCCCAACCGGCAGGCGGAGGCTATCCGAAAACCGATTCTGTGTTCCCCATCCGCCTGGCGGCTTCCTTCCGGATCTCGCTCGCCACCTCGTCTAGACGGGGGTACGTCAGCCACACCGAGGCCACGCCGAAGAGGAGGCCGGTGATCGTCCGGCGGAGGGGAGTGCTCTCCAGGGGACCCAGGGGGAAGCCCGGGATGAAGAAATCGAGGATGTAGCTCAGCAACTGGATCCCTCCGTCCAGGCCGATGGGGACGACGCCGAACAGGATGTAGGCCCAGAAAGGAAGCGGCGGCCATCGGCGACGGCTCAGGCCATAGGCCAGCCCAGCGAGGAGGATGGAGCCGTAGATGGCCGTGTCCCGCTGGCAGATGGCCACCTTATACCCGATCTGAGGGTTCCCGATGAGGCCGTGTGGGACCAGTTCGTCTTCTCCCACCCGCCGGGCCAGTTCGTCGTAGGTGTAGGCGGCCTGCTCGCCGAAGAGATACCAGGACCGATAGGGGAGTTGGTGGCAGAGGGGGCGATACATCGCGTAGATGACCTGCGCAGGCCCCTCCGCTCCCGTGCGCATCAGCACCGGAGCCAGGAAGGGGAGACCCACATAGAGAAACGCGGCCAGGTTGAAGAGGGCAAGCCAGTGGTGTGCCATCCAGAGCACGAGACGGTCGGTAGCGCTGAGCGGTCGGGGCGCTCGCCGCGCTGCTCGCCGCCTTTCGACTTCCTCCAGGATTTCTTCAACGCTCGGTTGCGGAGGCCCCGTCACGCTCTTCCCTCCCGTCCCCTTCGGCGATGTGGGTCCCTAGTGAAGATAAACCAGGGGGTCCACCGGTCTCCCCTGGTAACGCAGTTCAAAGTGAAGGTGCGGACCTGTGGAATAGCCGGTGCTTCCGGCGGCCCCGATGACCTCCCCCTGTTCCACCTCTTGCCCTTCGGTTACCGAAATGACGGAGAGGTGCGCGTACCAAGATTCCCATCCGTCAGCGTGTTCGATGATCACCAGGTTGCCGTACCCGCCCGAGACGCCGGCGAAGACGACGGTGCCGGCCGCGGCAGCGTAGATGGGGTCGTGGAGGTAGGCCGCGATGTCCAGGCCCTTGTGTCGTGGATTCTCCGGGTCGTGGAAATACCATCCGGAGATCGCCCGACGAGGGCTGGGCCAGATGAACCCCCAACTTCCGGCCCCCTCTTTCTCCTCCGCTGGCGGTTCGAGCGGCAGCGTGCCGGTGTAGACCTCGGGCCGGGTGAGGTATCGCTCCTCCGACAGGGTCACCAGCAGGGTATACTGCCCTGGCGCGCCGGAACGGGCTTCCAGCCGCAGGAGGTAGGAGCCCGTCTGGGGGAGTTCCTGCTCGACGATGTAGGGTGGCAGGGTTACCGTACCCGTCTCCTCAGCCAGCGCTGCCCCCCCTGGCCCGATCAGCACTGCCGCCACCGCCGCCTCGGGGCCTGAGGCGGTCGAGGGGCGGAACCATACCTCAACCGTCGCCAGGTGCCCCCCCTCTGTGGCGAAGATCCACCGGTCCGTCTCCCCCCCCTCCAACCGTCCCTCCACCGGTTCCCCCGGCACCAGCAGCGACTGAGGGGGCGGGGTGGATTCGGGGGGCGGGAAGGCGTCTCCGGCCGGCCGTCGCTCGCCTCCCTGGGCGTGGCGGCAGCCACTGAGCAGGAGCCCCGTTGTCAGCAGGAGAGCCGCTGCGATCAGAGGCCATCTGCCTGCGCGGTTCATTCTCCCTGCTCCCCGCGCTCCCACACGTGGAGCACCGCCACCTCCGGATCAGCGCGGATCGCTTCCAGAAGTACGTCCCGTTCAACCCCCTCCACCCGAAGCGTGAGGTTCATCCGCCCTTCCTCTTGCGGCCTGTGGGAGACCACGGAGCAGATGTTTCCACCCACCTGGGCGATCCGCCCGGCCAGTTTCGCCAGTTCCCCGGGCCGGTCCGGCACCTGGACCGTGAGCCGCAACGAGGATGTCTCGGCCCCCAGCGCCTCGGCGAACTGGGCGAAGAGGTCGGAGCGGGTGATGATCCCCACCAGATGCCCTTTCTCATCCACTACCGGCAGCCCGCCGACATCGTGTTCAATCATCAGATGGGCGGCCTCCTCCAGCGGATAGTCGGCCAGGACGGTGACCACCGGGGAGTGCATCACCTGGTCGATCCGATGTTGCCGCTTCATCACGCCGGGGGAGGGAGCCGTGGAGAGGAAGAGGTTCAGGTCGTTCTTGGTCACGATCCCAACGACCCGTCCTTCTTCGTCCACCACCGGTAGCCGGCAGAAACCGCCGCTCTTGCAGAGGGCCAGCGCCGCCAGGGGGTCGCTTTCCGGGCGGACGGTGATGGGGTTCGGGGTCATACATTCTCGCACGAGCATCCTCTGCCTCCAGCGTCGATTATACCTGCTGGCGCGTGGGAGCGCAAACAGCCGGGCCGGGGTATTCGAGCGGAAGACAGAGAGAAGCGACCGACCCTTGCGAAACGAGGGCAAGAGCGCCTGTAGGGAACCCCTGCAGGTCAGCAATTGTCCCCGAGGGGGCCGAACGTGCCGGCCACTTCCGGGCAGCGTGATCTTCGAACCCCCCGGGTGAGACTGCTCGTTCCGGGGGCAACTATCTTCAATCTGACTATTGACAAATTGCACATAGTGTGCTATACTCCTCCCGTGGAGGAAAAAGGGATGCAAGGGCGAAGGCGGCGATGGCGGTGGCAGGGTTGTTCTCGCCGGGCGGTGCGGTTCCTGGAACCGACGTTGCTTCTCCTCTTGCACCACGGCCCGGCTCACGGGTACACCCTGCTAGAGCGTCTGGGAGAGTTCGGCCTGGGGAGGGTGAACCCCAGCGTCGTCTACCGGGCTTTGCGGGAGATGGAGGGGCGAGGGTGGGTTACCTCTTACTGGGACGAGGAGCAGGCGCAGGGCCCACCCCGCCGGGTCTACCGTTTGACCGCGCTGGGGGATGAGGCGCTGGCGTTGTGGACGCAGGATCTGGAGCAGACGCGCCAACTGATCGATCACCTCCTGGGGGCCTATCGCCGCCATATGGAGGAAGGGGAAGGTGAACACCATTGACGCGTTACTGAGCAGCCTTCGGGGCGACGCCCCGGTCCGGCAGGTCCTGGTGGGTGCCTTCTGGACAGCGGTGGTGTTGGACACCGATCCGCCGCGCTGCGGGCTGGCCTCCACCCTCCGTGGGGAGAGCCACGAGGCGGGCCCGCCGGTGCCGGATGCCGGCCGGTTGCTGGAGCGCACCGCGCGCCAGTTGGCCGAGCGGCTCCACTCGCCCCGTCCGATGGAGGCGAGCATCGGGATGGCGGCCTTCAACGCCTTGCTGGAGGTGGATGCATCGGCCTGCGTCGAGGTAAACGCGGAGGAGGTCATCGTCGAGAAGGGAGCCGGCCGACGGGTCGCTATCGTGGGGCATTTTCCGTTTGTGGACCGGGTGCGGCAGACCGCGGCGACGTGCTGGGTGCTGGAACTGCACCCCCGTCCGGGCGACCTGCCCGCCGATCGGGCTGCCGAGGTGCTGCCCCAGGCGGACGTGGTCGCTCTCACCGGCACCTCGCTCCTCAACCACACCTTCGACGACCTGGTGCGGCTCTGTCGTCCGGACGCCTACGTCCTCCTTCTGGGGCCCAGCGCGCCCCTCTCGCCGGTCCTTCTCGACGCCGGCGTCGACGCGGTCAGCGGCACGGTGGTCACCGACCCCGACCGGGTTCTGACCGCGCTCTCTCAGGGGGCCACCTTCCGCCAGATCAAGCGGACCGGTGGCCTGCGCTTGCTAACGATGACGCGTGACGCCTGACGCACCACGCATCACGCATCACGCATCACGCATCACGTATCACGTATCACGTATCAGGAGGAACCAGTGAACGAAGCAAAGATCATAGAGGCTCTGCGTGGGGTTGAGGACCCCGAACTGCGCAAGAGCATCGTGGACCTGGGGATGGTGCACGACGTGAAGGTGGATGGTGGAACGGTGCGGTTCACGCTGGCGCTGACCACGCTGGCCTGTCCGCTCAAGGACCGCATCGCGGAGGACGCCCGGAAGGCGGTGCTGGCACTGGACGGCGTCGAGCGGGTGGAGGTGGACCTGCGGGAGATGACGCCGGAGGAAAAGGAGCGCATCTGGCCAAGGCAACAGAAAAAGCAGCAGAAGCCGGGTGTGGCTGCCCACCTGAACCACATCGACCGCGTAGTGGCGGTGATGAGCGGCAAGGGCGGCGTGGGCAAGTCGTCTGTGGCGGCGATGCTGGCGACCGCTCTGCGGCGGCAGGGGAAGCGGGTCGGTGTGCTGGATGCCGACATCACCGGCCCCAGCATCCCCAAGATGTTCGGCCTGCACGAGCCCCCACCGATAGGGCCGGTGGGGATCCTCCCTGCCGAGACCAAGACGGGCATCAAGGTGATGTCTATCAACCTGCTGCTGCCCAGCGAGGACGAGGCGGTCATCTGGCGCGGCCCTCTGATCAGCGGCGCGATCCAGCAGTTCTGGGGAGACGTGGTCTGGGGCGACCTGGACGTCCTGGTGGTGGACCTGCCGCCGGGCACCTCCGACGCCTCGCTGACGGTGATGCAGTCCATCCCCCTCAACGGCGTGCTGCTGGTCACCTCTCCGCAGGACCTGGCGGGGATGGTGGTGCGCAAGGCGGCCCGGATGGCCCAGCATATGAACGTGCCGGTGGTCGGGCTGGTGGAGAATATGAGTTACGCCGTCTGCCCCAAGTGCGGCGAGCACATCGAGGTCTTCGGCCCCAGCCAGGCGATCCACACGGCGGCGATGCTGGGGGCTCCGGTGCTGGCCCGGCTGCCCCTGGACCCCGAACTGGCCCGCCGCTGCGACGCGGGTGAGGTGGAAGCGTACTACAACGACACGGTGGATACGCTGGCGGAGGAGGTGATGAGACGGCTGCCGGCGACCAAGAGCGTGCCGTTGTTCCTGAAGTAACAGGAGCAGGGGAGCAAGGGAGCAAGACATCGCAGGGCGCTGCAGGCGATGGCGGTGCTGGAGAGGATGGAGAAAGAGGCGAAGGCTCTTCTTGAAACGCTGGAGCGAGGGGACCGCGCAGCGGTGGACGCGGCACAACGCCGGTTCTCTCAGACCGTCGCGGAGGCGTGGGATCGGTATCAGCAGGGCGGGATCGCGGTGGCTGTGCAGGGGTTACCGAGGGTGATGTACCAGTGGGCGGTAGAGGAACTGCCCCAGCAGGTGCAAGATCCCGCACAGTGGCCCAAGGTGAGGCGGGAGTTGGCGAGGTTCCTCCGCACAATGCGGTGGGTTGTTGAGCCGGAGGAAAGAGAAGAATGAAAGAGCGGCCAACGCTGACCCCGGAGCAGCAGCGGGACCTGCTTGCTTACCAGCGGGACGAGATCACCGAGCATCACATCTACGCCCGGCTGGCGCGCGCGGTCCGCTCCCCCCAGAACCGCCAGGTTCTGGAGCGGATCGCCACGGATGAACTCCGCCACTCCCGCTACTGGCACGAATACACCGGGGTGGAGGTCCGGCCCAACCGGCTCAAGATCTGGTTGTACTACCTGATCGGCCGCATCCTGGGCGTCACCTTCGCCGTCAAACTGATGGAGCGGGGCGAGCAGAAGGCGCACGAGGGGTACGCCCGGCTGGAAGGGGTCATCCCGGGGGCGCAGAAGATCGCCCGGGAGGAGGAGGAGCACGAGCAAGCGCTGATTGGGATGCTGGACGAGGAGCGGCTGCGCTACACCGGCTCCATCGTCCTGGGGCTGAACGACGCGTTGGTGGAGTTGACCGGCGCGCTGGCAGGGCTGACCTTCGCCCTGCAGAACACCCGGTTGATCGCGATGACGGGTGCGGTCACCGGCATCGCCGCCGCCCTTTCGATGGCGGCGTCGGAGTACCTCTCCACCCGCGCCGAGGGAACGGATCGGGACCCCGTGAAGGCAGCGCTGTACACCGGCGCGGCCTACATCTTCGCCGTTCTCGTCCTCATCTTCCCGTACCTGGTGCTGAGCAACTATGTCGTCTGCTTGGCAGCGACGCTGATCGCGGGGCTCCTGATCATCGCCTTCTTCAACTACTACATCTCCGTGGCCCAAGACGTATCCTTCCGACGCCGCTTCGTGGAGATGGCAGTGCTGAGCCTGAGCGTGGCGGCGATCAGTTTCGGCATTGGCGCCCTTCTGCGCACCGTCTTCGGTGTGGAGGTATGAAACCGCAGAGACGCAGAGGGCACAGAGATCTCTCTTTCTCTCAAGATCCCTCTGTGTTCTCTGTGTCTCTGCGGTGAACATCCAGAAAGAAAGGAGGTGAGACAGATGCCAGCAGGTGATGGGACAGGTCCGTTGGGTCTGGGACCGATGACCGGTCGGCGCGCGGGGTACTGCGCTGGCTACGGCGTGCCTGGCTACGCCAACCCCGCCGTCCCCCGGATGGGGATGGGGTGGCGGCGCGGCTGGGGCGCGGGCTGGGGCCGTGGCTGGCCCGGGCGCTGGGCTGGAGGCTGGGGCGGCGGCTGGCGTTGGCGCCACTGGTACTACGCCACCGGCGTCCCTGGCTGGGCTCGCTACGGCGCGCCACCGGCCTGGTCCGTGCCCCCGGTCGCTCCCTACGCCGCTGCGCCGACGCCTGAGCAGGAGGTCGATCTCCTGCGCAACCAGGCGGAGTGGCTGAAGGAGCAACTGGAGGCCATCGAGCAGCGGATCACGGAACTCGAACAGAAAGAGGAGTAGGGGCACGGCTTCGTGCCCCTACCCCGGGGTCGGGGTGGGCGGTCATCCAGGAGGGGGACTGCCCGCCCCGACACCTCGCCATTATAGCCTTTCAAGGGAGGATTGCAAATGCGGATCGTCGTTTCGTCCAATGGGATGGATCTGGACGCCCAGGCCAGTCCGGTCTTCGGGCGATGTCCCTACTTCGTCTTTGTAGACACGGAGACTTCGGAGTTCGAGGCCGTGGAGAACCCGGCCGTCGGCGCGGCCGGCGGGGCGGGCATCCAGGCGGCCCAGTACGTCATCGAGAAGGGGGCTCGGGCGGTCGTCTCCGGCAACGTCGGCCCCAACGCCTTCCAGGTCTTCCAATCGGCCAACGTCCCCGTCCACCTCTTCGGCGGCGGGACGGTGCGGGAGGCGGTGGAGGCGTTCAAGGCGGGCCAGTTGCCCATCGCGGGCGGGGCCACCGCCCCGGAGCACGCTGGAATGGGTCGAGGAATGGGCCGGGGTGCAGGCCGGGGAATGGGTATGGGCCGCCGCACAGTCACCGCCGGACCCTCCCGCGAGGAGGAGATCGCCCAGTTGAAAGAGGCTGCAGCGGACCTCCGTCGCCGTCTGGCGGAGATTATGGAACGGCTGGACCAGTTGGAGAAAGGGGAGAAAGGATGAGGGTCGCCATTTCAGCAGACGACGACCGGGGACTGGAGAGCGTGGTCAGCCCGCACTTCGGGCGCTGTCCGTACTTCGTGCTGGTGGACCTGGAGGGGCGGGAGGTCAGGGCGGTGCGGACCGTCGCCAACCCCTTCTACGGCAACCACCGCCCCGGTCAGGTGCCCGGCTTCATCCATGAGCAGGGGGCGGACGTGATGCTCACCGGCGGGATGGGCGGCCGGGCCATCGCCTTCTTCCAGCAGTACGGCATCGAGGCGGTCACCGGGGCCTACGGCACCGTGCGGACCGCCCTGGAGCAGTACCTGGGAGGAGAGTTGCAGGGTGCGGAGCCCTGCGCGGAAAGTGTCGAACACGGCCACGGCGAACTTCCCGCTGAAGGAGAGTACGAGAAAGACGAAATCGGCCGTCTCAGGGAGGAGGCGGAGATGCTGCAGCGTCAGTTGGACGAGGTGATGGAGCGGTTGAGGAAAATCACGTGATACGCAATACGGATACGCAGTACGGAATACGCAGTACGCTATTCCGTACTCCGCACTCCGTATTGCGTATTCCGTACTCCGTTGAGGAGGAAGATGATCAGGATAGACGAGACGCGGTGTGACGGGTGTGGCCTGTGTGTGGAGGCCTGCCCCACCGGAGCGATCCGGCTGGTGGAGGGCGTGGCGCGGGTGGACCCGAACCACTGCCGAGGGTGTGAGGTGTGTCTGGAGGCCTGCCCGCGGGGAGCGATCACCTCAGTTCAGGAACCGGCAGAGGTTCTGAAACCGGTCCCGGTCCGGACGCCTTCTCCCGTCCCCGCTCGCTCTGCACCGTTGACCACCCGTTCGACGGGGCGGCTTCTGCCCTGGTTGGGGGCCGCGCTGGCCTTCGTGGGCCGGGAGGTGATCCCGCGGGTGGCGGTCGCCCTCCTAGATGCCTGGGACCGGCGACAGGCCTCATCCATGCAGGTGGCTTCGTCTCCCGCCAGCGGTGTCCGCACGACGGCGAGCCGTCGTCCTGCTGTGACCGATGCAGGGATGGGACGCCGTCGCTGGCGGCATCGCCGCCGAGGACGGTGGCGGGTTGGGTAGCGAAAGGCAGATGTCCATCGAACACTGGGGCTGGGCCTCTATTGGGGTCAACGGGGTCCTGAGCCTGTTGAACCTCGCCATCGCCGTCGCCTCGGGCAGCCTGGCGGTGGCCGCCGAGATGGTCCACAACCTGGTGGACCTGGCGGCATCGGTGGCGGTGCTGGTGGGGTTGAAACTCTCCCAACGCAGGAGCAAGGCCTTCCCCTATGGCCTCTACAAGGTCGAGAACGTCGTCGCCGTGGGGGTGGCGGTGCTCATCTTCTTCACCGGCTACGAGATCGTCAAGGAAGCAGTTCTCGCCCCTCCGCGGGAGACGACCGTCGGCCTGTGGATGCTGGGGGGTGTGGCCCTCTCCGCCGCTATCCCGCTGGTCTTCAGCCACTTCGAGTTGCGCGCCGGGAGGGCGGCTAACTCCCCCAGCCTGATCGCCGACGCTCAGGAGTACCGGGCCCACGTCTTCTCCTCCGGCGTCGTCCTGGCCGCCCTGGTCGGTCACCTCCTCGGCGTCCGCCTGGACCGTTGGGCCGCCCTGCTGGTCGTCTTCTTCATCGGCAAGACCGGCTGGGAACTGCTGCGGGACGGGATGCGGGTGCTGCTGGACGCCTCGCTCGATCCGGAGACGTTGGCCCAGGTGCGGCGGATCATCGAGGCGGATCCGGCGGTGGTGCGGGTGGAGTCGCTGACGGGCCGGAACTCCGGCCGCTACCGGTTCCTGGAGGCGGAGGTCGCCCTGCGCGTCGGCGACCTGACGAAGGCGCACGCCGTCAGCCAGCGGATCGAGCGAGCGATCCGGGAGCAGGTCCCCTTCGTGGAGCGGGTGCTCATCCACTATGAGCCGGTGGTCCGTACCCACATCCGCTACGCCATCCCGTTGACCGACCCCCACGGGCGCGTGAGCGAACACTTCGGCGAGGCCCCCTACTTCGCCCTGGTCACGGTGCGGCTGGCGGACGGGGCCGTGGAGAAGCGGGAGGTGGTCCCCAACCCGCACCGGGAGGTGGAGAAGGCGAAGGGGATCCGGGTGGCAGAGTGGCTGGTGGGCCAGAAGGTGGATGTGGTGCTGCTGAAGGAGAGCCTGCGGGGCAAGGGACCGGAGTACGTCTTCGCCGACGCGGGGGTGAAGATGGTGTTGACGGAGGCGGAGACGGTGGGAGAAGCGATACAGGACGCAGAACGCAAGAGGCAGGAGTGATAAGGAGGTGAGGAAAATGGGACGAGGATTCGGTAGAGGTGGTGGAGGCGGACGGGGTGGCGGAGCCGGGCGCGGCGGCGGTCGGGGGCCGGGCCGGATGGGTGGCCCCTTCGCCGCCGGACCGGGCGGCTACTGCGTCTGCCCCAACTGTGGACATCGGGAGCCCCACGTGGCGGGACAGCCCTGCTACAAGAAGAAGTGCCCTGAATGCGGAACCCAGATGGTCCGTGAGGCGTGATACGTGATGCACGGGTGGCGGGAGGTGGCGGTCGCTCCTGGCGACTGCCACCTCCACTGCCCTGCCAAGTGAGGGAAGATGATCGCTTTTGGGCCAATCCCATCCCGACGATTGGGTCGTAGCCTGGGGGTGAACAACATTCCCCCCAAGGTCTGCACTTACTCATGCGTCTACTGCCAGTTGGGGCGCACGATCCGGATGCAGGTGGACCGGCGGCCGTTCTATGCGCCGGAGGAGGTCCTGCGGGACGTCCGGGAGCAGGTGGAGAAGTCCCACGCGGCCGGTGAGCGCATCGACTACCTGACCTTCGTCCCCGATGGAGAGCCGACGCTGGACGTCAACCTGGGCCGGGAGATCGAGTTGCTTCGGCCGTTGTCCATCCCCATCGCCGTGATCACCAACGGCTCCCTCCTCTGGCGAGAGGACGTGCAGGAGGATCTGGCGGGGGCCGATTGGGTCTCGCTGAAGGTGGACAGCGCCCGGGAGCCGGTCTGGCGCCGGACCGACCGGCCCCACGGCTCCCTCCGTCTTCCGGTGATCCTGGAGGGCCTGCTCTCCTTCGCTCGCTTCTACGAGGGCACGCTGGTGACGGAGACGATGCTGGTGGAGGGGGTCAACGACGACGAGGCTTCCCTGAGGGAGGTCGCTGAGTTCCTGGCCCGCCTGAAACCCGCCCGAGCCTACATCTCGGTCCCGACGCGCCCCCCGGCGGAGAAGTGGGTGCGTCCTCCGAGTGAGGAGGCCATCCTGCGGGCGCACCAGATCCTCGCCTCGGCGGTGGGGGAGGTGGAGCTCCTCATCGGCTACGAGGGAGATGCCTTTGCCGCCACGGGCGACGCCCGGGAGGATCTGCTGCGGATCACCGCCGTCCACCCGATGCGGAGGGAGGCGGTGGAGGCCCTTCTTGCCCGGACCGGGGCGGGTTGGGAGATTGTCGGTGGATTGGTGGATGAGGGATTGCTGGTGGAGACGGAGTACGAAGGTCACACCTACTATATGGCACGTATCACGCATCACGCATCACGCATCACGCGACACGGAGGTAAAGATGTGTCAGGCAACCGTGTATCTGGGAGATAAGGAGATCGCCCGTGAGGTGACGTGGCTGGAGCCCGCCGAGGAGGGCGTGCGGCTGGCGACCTTTTTCGAGGAGCCGCGCGTCGTCCCCGGACGGATCCGGCACATCGACTTCCTGAAGCACCGCGTCGTCTTGGAGCCATTGGGAGAGACAACCGCAGAGGGCGCAGAGTAGAGACGTGAAGATCTTTGCGTTCTCTGTATCCTCTGCGGTTAAATCTTTGGGAGGACAGAGGTGGACGAGATCGAAAAACTGCGGGTGTTGATTCCCCACTGGATCGAGCACAACGCCGAACACGCCGAGGAGTTTCGCCGGTGGGCCGAGCAGGCGGGCGCGGCCCGGGCCGATCTGGAGGCCGCGGCCGACGCATTGGAGGCGGCCAGCGACCACCTGCGGGCCGCGTTGGAGAAACTGGGTGGCGCGAAGGGATGACGGCGGGGGCGACGACGGCGCTCCGTGAGGCGCGGGACCGGGAGGACACCCGGCGCAACTTCTACGCCCTGCTGTGGCACGGGGCTTTCCTGGCGCTGGGCGTCTCCCTCACCCAACCGACGACGGTCATCTCCGCCTTCGTGGCCGACCTGACCGGCTCGACGGTCTGGGTGGGCGGCCTCTCGACGGTGCTGACGGTGGCGGGCACGCTCCCGCAGTTGTTCGTCGCCCGGTGGATCGAGCCGCGCCCGCGTAAGATGCCGTACCTTCTCGCCGCGATCTACCTGCGGGTGGCCAGTTGGGCCACGCTGGCGGTGCTGATCTATCTGATCGGTGCCAGCCACCCCCGGCTGCTGGCCTGGGCGCTGGTGGGGCTCCTGGCCCTCTTCTACGCCGGCGGAGGGCTGGGGGGAGTCCCCTATACCGACATCGTCGGCAAGGTCATCCCACCCAACCGGCGTGGGGCCTTCTTCGGGGGGCAGCAGGCGTTGGCGGGGCCGCTGGCGATGGGCGCGGCGCTGCTGGCCCGGCATATTCTGGCCACGGCTCCCTACCCCGATGGTTACGCCCTCCTTTTCGGCCTGGCAGCGGCCGCTTTGCTGGTCGCCTCGGCGGGCTTCTGGGCGGTGCGCGAGCCGCCCCGGGCCGACGCCGACGGGCGCGTGCGGCCGTGGCGGGAGTACCGGTCCCAACTGGCGCGGGCGGCCCGGCGGCTACGGACCCTGGTTGGGATCCAACTGCTGACCGGCTTCAGCCTGATGGCCCTCCCCTTCTACGTGGTCTACGCGCGGGAGAAACTGGGAGCGCCGCTGGAGGCGGTGGGCTGGTTCCTGCTGGCCCAGGTGGTGGGCGGGGTGCTCTCCAATCTGGCCTGGGCGCGGCTGGTGGACCGATACGGCAGCCACAGGATGCTGGCGGCCTGCGCCACCGTCTCCGCCCTGACCCCGCTGCTGGCGATCGGGATGGGGAGGCTGGGATGGGTGGGGATGCTGCCGGTCCTCTTCCTCGGCGGGGCGGTCTTCAACGGGCGGGCCGTGGGGTTCAACAGCGCGGTGCTGGAACTGGCCCCCGACGCAGAACGGCCCACCTACGCCGCGCTGGATGCGGTGCTGGCGCTGCCGGTGGCCTTCCTCCCGCTGGTCGGCGGCACGCTGCTCCGATCCTGGTCCTACCCGGCCCTCTTCCTCCTGGCGTCGGCCTTCATCGGCGTGGGAGCGGTGCTGGCGGGGCGGTGGAACGTGGAACGTGGAACGTAGAACGCAGAACGTAGAACGCAGAACGTAGAACATAGAACGCCGAACACCATCGGAGGAGAGGTGAAAGAACGACAACTATCCAAGGTAGAGATCACGGGCTTCGAGGCCCGGCATTACGACCTCCTGATGAACTTGATTACCGGCGGGACGTACCCGTTCTTCATCCGCCGGGTGGTGCGGGATATGGGGATCCGCCCCGACGACGCGATCCTGGACCTGGGGGCGGGGACGGGGCGGAACGAGTGCCTGATGGCCCGCTACCTCTCCGACCGAGGCCGCATCCTGGGGCTGGAGATCGGGGAAGAGATGCTGAGGCAGGCGGAGCGCAGGTGTCGCCGCTTCCCTAACGTGACCTTCGAGCGGCGGCGGATCGAGGAGCCGCTGCCCTACCAGGAGGAGTTCGACAAGGTCTTCATCTCTTTCGTGCTGCACGGCTTCGTCCAGGAGGACCGGCTGCGCATTCTCGCCAATGTCTACCGGGCGTTGCGACCCGGGGGGGAATTCCTCATCCTGGACTACAACGAGTTCGAGCCGGAGGAGGCCCCCTGGCCGGTCCGCTTCGCCTTTCGGCGGGTAGAGTGTCCCCTGGCGACCGACTTCGTGCGGCGGGACTGGCGGGCGATCCTGTCTAAGCACGGCTTCGCCGATTTCCGGGCACATTATTACTACTTCGGCTACGTGCGGCTGCTTAAGGCGCGGCGGAGCCCCCAACCCACGGACTGAGGCCCGGCTACACCAGGGGCAGCAGGAGGACCCGGATGAGCCTCTTCTCCATCGAATTCGACACGTTGACGATCATCGGCCTGATCATCGCCCTGGCCTACCTGGGTAGCAAGGGGGTGCAGCGGGTCGGCGTTCCCCAGGTGGTCGGGTTCATCCTGGTGGGGGTGGTGCTGGGCTCGTCGGTGCTGAACCTGGTCCCTATGCCGCTGGTGCGCGAACTGGGCTTCATCAGCGAGATCGCCCTGGGACTGATCGGCTTCGATATGGGCTCCCACCTCCGCTTCGGCGAACTGCGCCGGTTGGGGCGGAGCATCGTGGCGATCCTGATCGGCGAGGCGCTGGGAGCGCTGGCGCTGGTGACGGCGGGGGTGTACTTCCTCACCCGCTCCGCCTATATCGCCCTCATCTTCGGCGCGCTGGCCGCCGCCACGGCCCCCGCCGCGACGGTGGACGTGCTGGCCGAGTACCGGGCGAAAGGGCCGCTGACCACGACGCTGCTGGCCGTGGTCGGTCTGGACGACGCGTTGGCCCTGCTCCTCTTCAGTTTCGCCGCCGCTGTCGCCGAATCGCTCCTGGCCGGCACGGGCGGGCTCTCCCTGGCCCAGATGGTGGAACTGCCGCTGCGGGAGATCGGCGGGGCGCTGCTGCTGGGGATCGGGGTAGGCCTCCCCTTTCAGTGGATCCTGAACCGGCTGAAAGGGCGACACGCGGTATGCGGCTTCATCGTCGGGGTGGTGCTCTTCGTGGCCGGCCTCTCTACCTCGCTGGGGGTCTCCCTCATCCTGGCTCTGATGACGATGGGAGTGGTGGTGGCCAACGTGAAGGGGGACAACAGCCAGTACGCTCACTGTGTGGTGGAGCGGGTGGGGCCGCTTGCCTACATTCTCTTCTTCGCGCTGGTGGGGGCGCGGTTGCAGGTATCCCTCCTGCCCCAGATGGGGCTGCTGGGCCTGGCCTACATCTTGCTGCGTAGCGCTGGGAAGTTCGGCGGGGCCTGGCTGGGGGGTTGGCTGGGTGGGGCCGCACCCACGGTGCGCAACTACCTGGGCTTCGGCCTCCTTTCGCAGGCAGGCGTAGCGATCGGACTGGCCCTCTCCATCGCCAACCGGTTCGACGGGTACGGGGAGGTCGGCGCCCAACTGGGGCAGACGGTGATCAACGTGATCACGGCGACCACCTTCGTCGTGCAGATCGTGGGGCCGGTGATGGTCAAGTTCGCCATCGTGCGGGCCGGGGAGGCGGGTCGGGGCCGCTCGCTGGAGGATCCGTTGCCGGCGGAGCAGTACGAGTGCGCATCGTGAGGGTCGATCGACAGGCACAGAGACGGGGAACTTCTCCGCGTCTTCTGAGTCTTTGTGGTAAAATCATCTGGTAGGAGGAGAGGATGTCTGACCGAAGCGACACGTTTGAGCGACTCTTTCAACCCCTGCAACTGGGTGGGCTGACGCTGCCCAACCGGGTGGTGATGACCCCGGTCAAACTGGGGTACGCCACCAAGCAGGGTGAGGTCACGGACCGGCACATCGCCTTCTACGTCCGACGGGCGGAGGGCGGGGCCGGCCTTATCATCACCGAGCCGATGTACGTCTGGCCCAACGGGCGGGAGATCCCCACCCAACTGGGCATCCACGACGACGGCCTCCTGCCCGGCCTCAAGCGGCTGACCGAGGCGGTCCACGCCGCCGGGGGGGTGATCTTCGCCCACATCAACCACGCCGGGCGGGCGGCCAACCCCAAACTGGTGCCGGAGGGGGAGCGGGTCTCCGCCTGGGCGGTCCGCTGCCCGGCCAACGGGGTCCTGCCCCGGCCGCTGGACCGGGAGGAGATCCCCACTTACGTGGGCTACTTCGCCCAGGCCGCCCGCCGGGCCAAAGAGGCCGGGTTCGACGGAGTGGAGATTCCCTTCAGCCACGGCTATCTGATCCACCAGTTCCTCTCCCCCCTCACCAACCACCGGGACGACGAATACGGCGGACCGCTGGAGAACCGGCTCCGCTTCGGCCTGGAGGTGCTGGCGGCGGTGCGGGAGGCGGTGGGGGAGGACTTCCCCATCCTGGTGCGGATGAACGCGCTGGACCACGTCCCTGGCGGCCTGACGCTGTGGGACGCGGTCCCCATCGCCCAGGCGCTGGAGGCGGCGGGGGTGGACGGCCTGAGCATTACCTCCGGCACGATGTGCGAGTCGGTCCCCTTCTGCCTCTACCCGGCGGGGACCCCCAAGGCTCATCTGCCTCCCTTCTCGGCCCAGATCCGGACCGTCGTCTCGGTGCCGGTCGGCGTGGCGGGCCGCATCCGGCGGCCCGACTGGGCGGAGGAGGTGCTGGAGCGGGGCCAGGCCGACTTCATCGGGCTGGGCCGTCCCTTCCTGGCCGACCCCGACTGGCCACGCAAGGCCCAGGCGGGGGACGTGGAGGGGATCGCCCTCTGCGCCGCCTGCCACCAGGGTTGCCTGGCCGAACTGCGCAAGGGCCACACCACCTCCTGCCTGGTCAACCCCCTCACTGGCCACGAGGGGGAGTTTCGGATCACCCCTGCCGATCACCCCAGGCGAGTTCTGGTCGTCGGCGGAGGGGTGGCCGGGCTGGAGGCGGCCTGGGTCGCTGCGCAGCGGGGCCACCACGTCGCCCTGTACGAGAAGAGCGACCGGCTGGGCGGCCAGTTCCACATCGCCTCCGTCCCTCCCCACAAGGAGGAGTTCTTCGACCTCATCCGTTACCTAGAGGTGATGGTCCGTCGGGCCGGGGTGGAGGTCCACCTGAACACCCCGGTCACCCCCGAGATGGTGCGGGAGATAGCGCCCGACGTGGCGGTGATCGCCACCGGCGGGGTGCCGCTGATCATCCATTTCCCCGGCCTGGAGGAATCCAACTGGGTGTCGGCCCATGATCTTCTGGACGGCCGGGCCGAGGTGACGACCGATTCGGCTCTGGTCATCGGCGGGGGACTGGTGGGGCTGGAGACGGCCGACTTTCTGGCCGCGCGGGGGAAGCGGGTGACGGTGGTGGAGATGCTGGACACCATCGGCGGGGATATGGACCCCCTGGCGCGGGCGGTGCTCACGAAGCGGCTCCAGGAGCGGGCGGTGATGGTCTACACCGGAACGAAGGTGGTGCGGGTGGAGAAGGACCGGGTGATCGCCCAGCGGGGGGATCGAGAGGTGGTCTTCCCGGTGGAGACGATCGTGATGGCGGTGGGGGCGCGGGCCAACCGGGAACTGGCCGACGCCCTTCAGGATGCTCCCTTCGAGGTCCACGTCATCGGCGACGCGGTCCGACCCCGCAAGGCGCTGGAGGCGATCCAGGAGGGGTTCAAAGTAGGGTTGGAGGTGTGAGCAGGGAGCAGGGAGCAAGGGAGCAGGGAGCAGGGAGCAGGGAGCAAGGGAGCAGGGAGCAAAGGAGCGGGGATGGAAGTTGTAGACCGAGTTTTCGCCGCTGCGGATGCGGTGGATGAAGGGGAGGTGCGACGGCAGGGGATCGGCCTGGTGGACGGAACGGTACCCGGCTACGCGCTGCTGCTGGGCGACGACGGCGCGGCGGCGGCGGACGTGGCCCGGGCGCTGGCCGGGCGGCAGATCCTGACCTTCGTCGCCGAGGAGCCGCTGGTCGAGGCGCTGCGGGCGTCGGGGGTGGCCCTGGGATGGGAAAGCCGCGTGGTCCCGTTGGAGGGGATCGACGCGCTGGCCTTCATTGCCCGCGTGGCGCAGGTCTTCGGCAGCGCGAGCGACCAGGAGGCGGCGCTGGCGTATGCCCGTCGGCGGCTGCGTGGGTTCACCCTTCTCCTGGGGCAGCCCACGCCGGACCGGCTGGCGACGGCCCGCGCGGCGCTGGCCTTCGGCTGCCCGCTCGTGGGCACGGCCGACCTGCCGCCTCTGGACGAGGGGTGGAACGAGGAGGAAATGGGCTACCGGGCCGTCGTCGGTGGTCTCCCGCCCGGCGACCTGGTGCCCACGGCCATCGAGGAGCGCGGGCTGCGCATCCACGTCCCCGTACCGGCGTTGCCGGTGGAGCACGGGCCTGACTTCTGCGGCGAGGTCGTGCGCGAGGGCCCGACGTTGCGCGGCGTCGAATTGGTGCTGATGGGCGAGGGGCTGGAGGACGGCCGCGTTGCCGTCGTCGGCCCCGATCTGGATGGGATCGCCGACGAACAGCCGTTCGGTCTGCTGATCGAGGTGAGCGGGCGGGCGATGCAGCCGGACTTCGAGGGGGTGCTGGAGCGGCAGATCGAGACGATGGTCAACGAACTGCGCGGGGTGATGCACCGCGGACAGCGGGCTGCGGTCACGCTGCGCGTTGCCCCTCGGGCGGTGGAGCAGGGGCTGCGCCTGAGCCACCTGGGCCGGTTCCTCCACGCCCGCTTCCATCAGGAGTTCGGCAACATCCTCAGCCGGGTCCAGGTGACGGTGTTCACCGATCCGGCGCGGGTGGCCGAACTGGCGGCGCGGGCCGCCGAGGTCTATGCGCGGCGGGACGCCCGCCTGCAGGGCCTGACGGACGAGGCGGTGGATACGTTCTACACCTGCACCCTCTGTCAGTCCATCGCCGCCACGCACATCTGCGTCATCAGCCCGGAGCACCCTGGCGTCTGCGGAGCGCAGGACTGGCTGGACACGCGGGCGGCGGTGAGCATCCGGCCCGTCGGCCCGAACCGGCCCGTGCCGAAGGAGGGGCCGATCGACCCCCGCCTGGGCCGGTGGGAGAGCGTGGACCGCATCGTGCAGCAGGAGACCGGCGGCGCGATCCAGGCGTACAGCCTCTACAGCATGATGCAGGACCCCGGTCCCTCCTGCGGCGACTTCGAGTGTATCACCGCGATGCTCCCGATGGCCAACGGGGTGATGGTCGTCGACCGGGAGTACAGGGGGCCGACCCCCAGTGGGATGGACTGGGACAGCCTGTACGAACTGGTCGGCGGCGGGCTCCCCGTGCCCGGCTTCATCGGCCACAGCAAGCGGCTGCTGCGCAGCGCCAAGTACATCGCCGCCGAGGGCGGCTGGCGGCGCATCGTCTGGATGCCGCGCGCGCTGCGGGAAGAAATGCGGCCTGCGCTGGAGGCGCTGGCCGCCGAGGCGGGGGTGCTCGGCTTCGTGGATAAGATCGCCACGGAGGACGACGCGCTAAGCGAGGAGGAGGTGCTGGCCCATATGGAGCGCGTGAAGCACCCGGCGTTGGGGCTGGAGCCGTTGATGTAGAGGACGGAGGAGATCGTATGCCCAGAAAGCGATCAATGGTGGACTACGGCAAGTGCCGACCGGAACACTGCAAAGACGGCATCTGCCTGGCGGCGCAGGCCTGCCCGAACAAGGTGATGCGCCAGGAGGCTCCCTACGAGATGCCGGACGTCCATCCCACGATGTGCGTGGGGTGCGGGGCGTGTATGGAGGCCTGCCCGCTGGGTGCGGTACGAGTGATGTGAGAGGAGGTAGGATGCAAGGAATGTCGATGAAGGAGAAGATGGCACGGATCGCTGCGCTGCCGTCGGGGGAGGTCTCTCCCTCCGGCCACTATTGGTGCGCCACGTGTAAGAAGTTCTTCCGGATGGAGGAGCCGACCTGTCCGTATATGACCGGGATGTGCATCAACCAGGCCATCCCGGTCGAGAGCGTGCCGCCCCCCCACCCGATCGCCTACGAGCGGTTCGGCCTCTTTTACCCCAAGTTCCCGCAGCGGGCCTTAGCCTGGCTGGTGGACGGGGTGGCTCCAGAGCAGAGAGCCGAACTGGGAGCGGCCCTCGCCGATGCCTACCTGGAAGAACTGACCGAGTGGCGGGTGCAGTACCGGCAGAACCCGGTGGAGACGCTGAAGAGTTTCGTCGTCTTTCTCTCCGGCTGCGAGGTCTCCCAACGCCGGCTCGCCGACCGGCTCCTGTTCATCGTCCTGGACCCCGACCGGGTGTGGCCGAACCGGGAGGCGTTGCGGGAGGTGGGAGAAGCCGCGCTGGAGCACCTGCGGCGAGAGGTCGATTTCCCTCACCCGGCCCAGATCGACTTCGTTGAGATCGTTCCGGGGCCGTTGGGGCGGTATTTCTGCCCCAAGTGCCGGATGTACTTCGAGTTCGGCAAGGCGCGGGAGAGGGTCATCTGCCCGCTGATGCCGCAGAAGTGTATGTTCGAGCCGACGGCCGTCTCCGGCACCTATCCCCTGGCCGATCTCCTCAAGATCTACCGCATCACCCCCGGCCTGTACGGTCGGCTGATGAGGACGGCCCGCCGCTTCAGCCGTGCCTCGCTGGGGGATGTAGTGGCCGCGCTGGACGAGGAGGTGCGCGGGTGGGGGTTCGAGGGGACGGAGGAGGAGTGGGCAGCCCTCTACGGACTGCTGGGACTGGCGTGAGATGAAACTGCCAGCGATCCTGCCCTGCTCGGAGCGGGCGCAGCCGACCGCCTACGACTTCGCGCTGGCCCACCTGCGCCCTGTGTCCGGCAGCCGGTTCCTGGACATCGGCTGTGGCGGGGGAAAAGGAGCGGCATACCTGGTGCAGCGGGTGCCGGGCGCGTCCGCCGTTGGGGTGGACATCTCCGATAGGGTGTTGCAGCGAGCGCAGAGGGGGCATGCCGGGGCGGAGCCACGCCTGCTGTGCCTCCACGCCCCCGCCCAGCACCTTCCCCTGGCCGACGCGGCCTTCGACGTCGCCACCACCGTGATGACCTTCCACCACCTGCGGGACGCGGAACGGGTCGTGCGGGAGGTCTACCGCGTGCTCCGGCCCGGTGGCGCCTTCGTCGTCGCCGACGTGGACCGGGCCCACTGGATGGGGCCGTTCTTCGAGGTGATGGAGCACGTCTTTTTCGACCGAGGCACCCGTGCCCGCACCGCCGAGGAGTACCGACGCCTGCTGGAGGGGGCCGGGTTCCGCCGGGTGCGCGTCCTGCGGCGGGAAGGAAAAGAACGGAGTTTCATCTTCTGGGTGGTGGGGGAGAAGCCGGGAGGGCCGTTCGGAGGGATGGGCCGGGTGGTCGCCGTCTGCCGGAGTGCGCGCCGCACCGATCCGAAGGTAGATGTGGGTGAAGGGGAACTGCGGGCCGGATACGGGCTGGTGGGAGATGCCCACGCGGGGCTGAGCGAGCGGGAGGTGAGCCTCCTGGCCCTGGAGAGCATCGAGCGAGCCAACCGGGAGCACGGCATCCAGGCCGTTCCCGGCTCCTTCGCCGAGAACCTGACCGTCCGGGGGCTGGACCTTCTTTCATTGCGGGTGGGGGACCGGCTGCGGGTCGGCCCGACGCTGCTGGAGGTGGTCCAGATCGGCAAGCCGCCGGAGGTCGCCCACACCTACAACTTCCGGGGCGTTTCCATCCTGCCCCGGGAGGGAGTCTTCTGCCGCGTGATCGAGGGGGGTCGGGTGGCCCGCGGCGACCCTGTCCGCGTGTTGCCGAAGGAGGAGCGATGAGACTGACCTGTCTGGTAGACAACGCGGTCCGTCCCCACTCCCGATACCAGGGAGAGCACGGTCTTGCCTTCCTGGTCGAGGCGGAGGCGGGCCGGGTCCTCTTCGACACGGGGGCCAGCGGCGATGTGCTGCTGCATAACCTGGGGGTGGCGGGCGTCGAACCGGCGGAGATCGACGCGCTGGTCCTCAGCCACGGCCATCGGGACCACACCGGGGGCCTGCCGGCGCTCCTGGCACGACGGCCGGGCCTGCCCGTCTACGCCCACCCCGACCTCCCACGGGAGCGGTTCTCCCGGCGGGAAGGGGAGATGCGGTCGGTGGGGATCCCGCTCCCACTGGAGGCCCTCCGCCGCCAGGCTGACCTTCGGCTGAGCGCGGAGCCGCAGGAGGTCCTCCCCGGCGTTTGGACCACGGGGGAGATCGCCGACCGGCCGGAGCCGGAGGGGCGCAGCGACCGTCACTTCGTCCGCGCGGTAGGGGCGAAACCCGGTTCGCCCTGGATGGCCGACCCCTACCGGGACGATATGGCACTGGTCCTGGAGACCGCGCAGGGGCTGGTCCTGGTCTGTGGCTGCTGCCACGCCGGGCTCCTGAACACCCTGTTCCACGTGCGACGGGTCTTCGGGCGGGACCCCGTAGCGGTGGTCGGCGGGACCCATCTCATCGCTGCCGACGAATCCCACCTGCGCCGTCTGGTGGAGGTGCTGGAGCGGATGGGGCCGCCGACCCTCTACCTGAACCACTGCACCGGCCGGGCGGCCTATGTGACGCTAGCCTTGGCCTTCGGGGAACGGGTGGCTCCTTTCCCGGCGGGGGCGGTGGTGGAGTGGGGGGAGGGGTCGGCGGATCAAGCGGATTAAGCGGATGGAGCGGATAGAGCGAGTTAAGCGGGCTAAGCGGGTTAAGCGGGCTGAGCGGGCTGGATAAGATGTAGCAGACGTCTTGTTTGGAGGGAATATGATTGTCACTGTGGCGAGTGGCAAGGGCGGTACGGGGAAGACGACCGTGGCTGTCAGCCTGGCGTTGAGTATAGCAGCAGATCGGCGGAACTTAGCGGGTAACGAATCCGGTCAACCTGTCCGTCCGTTGTTCCTAGACTGCGATGTGGAGGAGCCCAACGCGGCGCTCTTCCTCAAGCCGACCATTGAGGAACGCAAAGAGGTGGGGCAACTGATCCCAGAGGTGGATCCGGAAAAGTGTATCTACTGCGGACGATGCGCCGAGGTCTGCCAGTACCACGCCATCGCCGTCGTCGGGAAGAAGGTGCTGGTCTTCCCCGAACTCTGCCACGGCTGCGGGAGCTGCACGCTCAACTGCCCTACCGGCGCCATCACCGAGGTGCTGGACGTGATGGGGACCATCGAGCGGGGCTGGGCCGGGCCGGTGGAGTTCGCCCAGGGGACGATGAACGTGGGGGAGCCGATGGCCGTGCCCATCATCCGCCAACTGAAGCGGTGGGCCATCCCACCCGAACCGGGCGACCGCCCCATCGTCCTCGACGCCCCGCCGGGCACCGCCTGCCCCGTGGTGGAGACGATGCGCGGCGCGGACTTCGTGCTCCTGGTCACGGAGCCCACTCCCTTCGGCCTGCACGACCTGCGGCTGGCAGTAGAGGTGGCCCGGAATGAACTGGGGCTGCCTGTGGGCGTGGTGATCAACCGGGACGGAGTGGGCGATCGGGGCGTGGAGGCGTACTGCGCCGAGGAAGGGATCCCCATCCTGATGCGTATCCCCCTCGACCGACGGATCGCCGAGGCATACTCGGAGGGGATCCCACTGGTGGAGGCGCTGCCGGAGTACCGCCAGCGGTTCGCTGCCCTCTGGGAAGAAATCGCCGCGCGGGTCCGCCAGGCCCGGGAGGACGCCGATGCTTGAGATCGCTGTCCCTTCTTTCGGCTCGCTCCGCCTGGAGCACCTCGTGCTGGATCTCAACGGCACCCTCGCCCTGGATGGGAGGTTGCTGCCCGGCGTGCGGGAGCGCGTGGCCGAACTGGGACAGCGGCTGACCGTCCACCTGGTCAGCGCCGACACGCAGGGGACGCTGGCAGACATCGCTGCAGACCTGGCGGTCTCGGCTCATCGGCTGGAGCCAGGGGACGAAGCGGCACAGAAAGAGGCCCTGGTGGACCGGTTGGGGCCTCAGCGGGTGGTCGCCGTGGGCAACGGGGCCAACGATGCCCGGATGCTGGCCCGCGCCGCGCTGGGCATCGCCGTGCTCGGCCCGGAGGGGCTGGCAACCCCCTGCATCCGGGCTGCCGATCTCGTCGTGCCGGACATCGGGGCGGCGCTGGACCTGTTGCTCCGTCCCCGTCGGCTGATCGCGACGCTCCGCACTTGAAGATGGACACGTTTGCATCAGGGAGGTATGAGGTTGAAACAACTGGTCGTCCTCAGCGGTAAGGGAGGCACGGGCAAGACCACCGTCACGGCGGCCCTGGCCCATCTGGCCTCTCAGGAGATCCCTCTCGTCCTGGCCGACGCCGACGTGGATGCGGCCAATCTCGAACTGGTGCTCGATCCGGTGAGACGGGAGGAGCACGACTTTATGGGCGGGCAGGTGGCGGTGATCGACCCGGAGGGCTGCACCGCCTGCGGCATCTGCGAAGCAGTCTGTCGGTTCGACGCAGTCCACCCGCCCCGGGAACCGTTCGTGTACGCCTACAAGGTGGACCCCCTGGCTTGCGAGGGGTGCGCGGCCTGCTACTACCAGTGTCCCGAGAAAGTAATTCGGATGGAGGAACAGCAGGCCGGGCGGTGGTTCCGCTCCGACACCCGCTTCGGTCCCCTCTTCCACGCCCATCTCTTCGCCGGGCAGGAGAACTCGGGGAAACTGGTTACCCTGGTGAAGCAGCAGGCGCGGCTCTTGGCGATGGACACTGGGGCACCGCTGGTGTTGGTGGACGGACCGCCGGGGATCGGCTGTCCCGTCATCTCCGCCAGCGCCGGAGCGGACCTGGCCCTCCTCGTCGTGGAGCCCACCGTCTCCGGCGTACACGATCTGGAGCGGGTCCTGGGCACCACCGATCACTTCGGCGTGCCCGCCCTGACGGTCATCAACAAAGCGGACCTGAACCCGGCCCGCGCCGAGGAGATCGCCGCCTTCTGCGCCGAGCGGGGGGTGGACGTGGTGGGCCGAATCCCCTACGACACCGTCGTCACCGAGGCGATGGTCCAGGGCCACCCGGTGACGGAGCACACCGACGGGCCGGTGGCCGAGGCGTTGCGGACGGTCTGGACCCGCGTGAAGAGCCGCCTCGGACTGGAGGAATAGAACGATGACCGACCCCAACACGTTGCGAGAAGCGGTCCTCCGACGGCTCTCCTCCGTCATCGACCCGGAGACCGGGGTCGACGTAGTACGGATGCGGCTGATCGAGGACCTGGAAGTGAGTGAAGAAGGCGTGGTCCGCTACAAGTTCCGGCCCTCCTCCCCCCTCTGCCCGATCGCCGTCCCGCTGGCTCTCTCCATCCGCGACGCGGTCGCCGAGGTCGAGGGGGTAACCCGGCAGGAGATCGAGGTGGTCGGTTACATCAAGGCGGATGAGTTGAGCGACCTGCTGCGCGGTTGATCCGTCGGGCTGGAGGGGGAAGGGAGGGAACACATCGCCAGCGGCACCTGGAACGGTCTCTTGGCGCAAGAACTCGCCCGATTTGTCAAAACCCGGGACCTGTGTTATCATTGCCCCGTTGCGCGCCCTGGGACGGGCTTTCCGCTCCCGGCAGGGTCCGGGGGCAATCCCGTGGAAAGGAGGTACACCGTCACCGATGCGCGATTATGAAATGATCTTCATCGTACACCCCGAGGTCGATCGGGAGGGGTTGGCCGGCGTTATCGAAGAGGTAAAGGGCCTCATCGAGGCGAACGGCGGCACCGTCCGAAAGATCGAGCCGTGGGGGCTCAGGCGACTGGCCTACCCGATTCAGAAAGTGCGGGAAGGCCATTATGTTTATATGGAACTTGGCCTGGAACCCGACGGCGTGGCGAAGGTGGAACGAGGTCTCAAACTGAAGGAGCAGGTGATCCGCCATCTCATCGTGCGGATTGAGGAGTAGGCGGGATGACCAGGGGGCTGAACAAGGTGATGATCATCGGCCACCTGGGGAGGGACCCGGAGTTACGGTACACCCCTAGCGGTCGGCCGGTGGTCTCCTTCAGCGTGGCGACCACGCGCACCTGGACCAACTCCAACGGCGAGCGACAGGAAGAGACGGAGTGGTTCAACGTGGTCGCCTGGGGCGGCCTGGCCGAGGTCTGTAAGCAACACCTGCGGAAAGGACAGCAGGTGTACATCGAGGGCCGGCTGCAGACCCGGGGCTGGGAGGATGCGGACGGCAGAAAGCATTACCGGACCGAACTGGTGGCCCAGGAGATGATTATGCTGGGCGGCCCCCCGCAGGGGACGACCGATCCCTCCCGCGGCGGGGACGGAATCTCGGACGAGGAATTCCCCTTTTAGGTCGGTTGGAGTTACGAGAGTAAGGAGGTCGGTTTGGCCGAGGAAACCCGAACGACTCAGACGGCATCGTCTTCGACATCTCAGCGGACGCAGCGACGGGTGCGCCGTTGGCAACGTCAAACCCGGCGCTGTTACTTCTGCACCGAGGGGATCGCCAAGATCGACTACAAGGACGCCGACACGTTGCGGCGGTTCCTGAGCGATCGGGGAAAGATCAAGCCCCGTCGGCAGACGGGTACGTGTGCGAAACACCAGCGCCAACTGGCCCGAGCGATCAAGCGGGCCCGTCATCTGGCGCTGCTGCCCTTTACCGCCGAACACATTCGCGGTGCCTAGCGTTCCCGATCCCCGACCGGGCCGCGGCCGGGCATAGGAGTCGCTCCTATGCCCGTTCTCTTCATCACTTCACGGCCCGCTTCACGGGGACGGGGTGCTGGGTCCCGCGCGGGCCTGCGAGCCCTCTGAGAGCGGTTGACCCAACGGGTGGAGAGGAAGTATGGGGAAGAAAAAGAAGGCGATCCCCCGACCTATGACGAAGAAGGAACGCTCCCGATTGGCGCGGGAGCGGCGGCTGAACCGCATCGTCATCGGCGGGGCCATCGCCGTCGGTGTGCTGATCGTCGGCGTGCTGATCTACGGCTACGTCACCGAGGTGGTGCTTAAGGCCCGCGAGCCGGTGGCGGTCGTCAACGGGGTGCCCATCCGAACCGACGAGTGGCAGGCCCGCGTCCTGGCCGAGGCGATCCTGGAGGATGCCTCTCAGCAAGAACTGGTCTCCATCGCCGGTCGGGTGCTGGAACAGATGGCCCAGGAAGAGATCATCCGTCAGGAGGCGGCCCGCCAGGGGATCGTGGTGACGGATGAGGAGATCGACCTGGCGATCGAGCAGTTCTTCGGCTACAACCGGGAGCGCGCGGCAGAGGCCACAACGTCCATCACCGCGACGGAAGGGACAACCCAGACGACCGTGGTGACCGAGGAGGAGTTCAGACAGCGGTATCAGGACTACATCGACCGGGTCCTAGAGCCCAGCGGAATGGGCGTCGAGGGGTTCCGGAAAGCGATGGAGGGCGCGCTCCTCTACGACCGTGTGTGGGACGTCGTCACCGCGGACGTCCCGACCATCACCGAGCAGGTGGAGATCGAGTACATCGCCTTCTCTTCCGAGGAGGACGCTGCCAGCATCGCCGACCGGCTGGATCAGGGAGAAGAGTGGGAAACGATCACCCAGGAGTTAGCAGACCAGGAGGACAGCGGGGTTCGGGTGGCAGAGCCTCGATGGCGCACCCGGTCCTATCTTACCGACCTGTTCGATCCGGCCTCTGTGGAGATCATCTTCTCCCTGGAGCCCGGAGAGCACACCCGCCCGATCGCCGGTTTCGGAGGGCAGTACTACGTGGTGCGGGTCCTGAGCCACGAAGAGCGAGAACTGGACCCCACGATGTTGATCTACGAGAAAGGCCGGGCGTTTCAGACGTGGATGCAGCAGCAGATGGAGAACGTCGAGTACGCCGACGACTGGATGGAGAAGATCCCCTCCCTGCCCGGGTCGCCCTGATCCGTTCCGGGTCCACAAGAGAAAAAACCTCCCGCGCGCCCGAGGGCCCGCGGGAGGTTGACGGAGGGCGGCGATCATCGCCGCCCTTGTTGTTTGAGAGAGCGGATGAGGTCCTGTTTGAGGTTCCAGAGCCGCTCCGTCAGCGAGACGTGGTACACGTGGGGGTTGATGAGACGGCGCACGCCTGGGTCCAGCCGCTCCAGGTCGGCCTCCCGGACCCGACGCATCTCCTCAATGGAGGGGAACTCGTAGACCAGCCGCCCTTCCCTCAGCACGTCCACCAGCAGGGGCTCGATCTCCGTGATCTCATCCCGACGAAGCACGCGATAGGTAGCGTGCTCGATCGGGTGGTGGAGCAGGATGGTCTCCATCGTACGCGGGTCCTCGTCCTCCAGGCCGAGGAGATCGGCGGTGGCCTTCCCCCGCC
>DROW01000218.1 GCA_011388675.1 Chloroflexota bacterium
CCCCCACTGGTCATCGCCGGGCTGATCGCCTACCTCCTGACGCCGGTGGTCGACTTCGTGTGCGCCCGCGTGCGGCTCCCCCGAGGGCTGGCGACCCTGCTGGTCTACCTCCTCTTCCTCACCCTGCTCGGCCTGGCCATCGGGCTGCTGACCCCTCCGCTGGTCCGCCAGGTTACCGCCCTGCGGCTCAACCTGGAGGCGGCGACGGACCTGCTGGAATCTTTCCTCACCCGCCAGTACACCATCGGCGGCCTCGTCATCGACCCCTCCTCGCTCTACCTCGAACTGCAGAAGGAACTGGCCGCGATGGTCCGTCCCGCCGTCACGCAGACGCTGGCCCTGGCGATGCAGGCCGTCACGACGGTGGTCTGGACGGTCTTCATCCTCGTGATCTCTTTTTATCTGACCAAGGACGGGCATCGGCTCGGCGCTCAGGTCGAGAAATGGGTTCCGCCCCACCTGCGCCACGATTACCGCCGCCTGCGAGACGAGATCGACAACATCTGGCGGGATTTCTTCCGCGGTCAACTGCTGGTCGGAGTGGCAATGGGGGGGTCGATCCTGGTGCTGATGGGGGCCATCGGCCTGCCCAACGTGCTCATCCTCTCCTTGCTGGCCGTCGTGTTGGAGTTCCTCCCCAGCCTGGGGCACACCATCTGGCTGATCATCGCCATCCCCATCGCCCTGCTCCGCGGCTCCCTCTGGCTCCCGCTCCCCAATTTCTGGTTCGCCGTCTTGGTCCTGGGCATCCACATCGTCCTCCAGCAAGTGGACCTCAACTTCTACATCCCCCGCTTCGTCGGCCGCCGGGTCCACCTCCACCCCCTCGTGGTCATCGTCGGCATCATCGTGGGCGGCATCCTGGCTGGCGTGCTGGGGATCTTCCTGGCCGCGCCGATCATCTCCTCGCTGCGGGTGATCGTCAAGTACACCTACTGCAAACTGTTGGACCTCTACCCGTGGCCGCCGCAGGAGGAGGGAGAGCCGGCGATGGAGATCTCCACCCCCGGCTGGCTGCAAGCGGTATGGGCGCGGGTCGAGGAGAAGATCCGCACCGACGAGAAACCAGCCGAGGAGGGTAAGAAGTGAGCGAGGCAGCCCAACGATGGGACACGGCCACCAAACGGACGGTCGCCACGATCCTCCTGGTGGTCCTCGCCCTCGTCCTGTACCGGTTCCGCGGCGTGCTTCCCCCGCTGATCCTGGCCTTCCTCCTCGCCTTCGTCCTCGATCCATTGGTGGACTTCCTGGAACGCCGGGCCCGGATGTCCCGCACGGCAGCGACCGCCCTGGTCTTCCTCGCCGTCGTCCTCCTCCTCCTCGCCGCCCCCGCCATCGCCATCCCGGTCATCGTCCGCGCCGTCCGGTCCCTGAACCTGGACTTCCTCCGCATCGCGGCCGATGTGGGCCGGATGGTCCAGCAGCCGATCACGCTGTTCGGCTACGAGTGGAACCTGGAGGAGGTGTACGTCCAACTGCTGGACACGCTGCGGAACTTCATCCAGACGGTAGCGGCGGGAACCTTCAACCTGGTGGTCGGGTTCGCATCTACGCTTTTCTGGCTGGTGTTCATCCTTCTGGCAGCCTTCTACCTCACGCGGGACGCGGACCGGCTGACGAAATGGCTGGACACATTGCCGCCCCCTTCTATCCAGGAAGACATCGTTCGTCTCCGGCAGGAGATCACGGAGGTGTGGAACGCGTTCCTTCGGGGCCAGTTGCTGATGGGGGTGTTGATCGGCGTGATCACGGCCGTCGTGGACGCGGTCGTCGGGCTGCCCAACGCGCTGGCCCTGGGCCTCCTGGCCGGACTGATGGAGTTCGTCCCCAGCATCGGTCCCATCATCGCCGCTATCCCCGCCGTGCTGCTGGCCTTCTTCCAGGGCTCCTCCTGGCTTCCGCTCAGCAACCTCTGGTTCGCCGTCCTGGTGCTAGGTCTATATCTCGTCATCCAACAGATCGAGGGCAACATCCTGCTCCCCCGGGTGCTGGGAGGCAGCCTGAAACTTCACCCCCTCGTCGTGCTGGTCGCGGTGATCGCCGGGGGGAGCCTGGCGGGCATCCTGGGGATGCTCCTGGCCGCCCCGACGGTGGCGACGCTGCGGGTGGTGGGCCACTACCTCTACTGCCGCCTGACCGACCGGGACCCGTTCCCCGAAACCGCCGTCCCTCCCCCCCCCCGCCGAGGCCTGGGCCGCCGCCTCTGGGATCGGGCGCGACGGCGGTTCCTGGCCCCCCGCTGGGAGATCCGCCCGGCGAGGCCGGAGGACCGGGAGGGCGTGGAGGCCATCTGCGCCCAGATCTGGGAGGGCCACGATTACATCCCCGAGGTCTGGGAGGAGTGGTTGCACGACCCCCACGGTCAGTTCAGCGTGGTCGTGCTGAAGGACCGGGTGGTGGGGCTGGGGAAACTGACCCGCATCGCCGACGACGAGTGGTGGCTGGAGGGGCTGCGGGTGGATCCGGCGTACCGGAGACTGGGCGTCGCCCATCTCCTCCAGTCCCATCAGGTGGCCCTGGCGGAACGGATCGGAGAGGGGATGCTCCGGTTCGCCACCGGCTCGTGGAACCTGCCGGTGCACCGGAATGCCGCCCGCGACGGGTTCCGCCGCGTCGCGGAGTTCCTGGCCTACGAGGCCAAACCCCTCCCTGGCCCTTGCCCCCTTCGGCGGCTGACGCCGGACGACCTGGACGCGGTGTGGGAGCGGATCGCCGGTTCGCCCATCCTGCAGGCCGCGGGAGGGCTGTACGAGGTCCGGTGGCACTGGATGACCCTCACCCGAGAGCGGCTGGCAGGCCATCTGAAGCGGGGGGAGGTCTGGGGGGGGGAACTGGAAGGGCGGCTGACCGGAGTGGCGATCGTGCAGGAGGACCCGGAGCGGGGGCAGATCTCGGTGGGGTACGTGGACGGGCAGCCGGAAGGGATCACCGCGCTGGCCTGGGGGCTGCGGGTGCTGGCTTACGAGCGGGGATACGAGAAGGTGCGCTTCCGCCCCCCCAGTTACCCCCCGCTACTGGAAGCGCTGGAGGCCGCAGGCGCTGTGCGGGTGTGGAAGCACAGCCTGTGGATCTTCGAGAGACCTTTGAAAGGAGAGAACGAACGTGGAAGAGATCGAAATTCTGGCTGAGACGGAGGACTTCAGCGTCTGGCGGGCCAAGGAGCCGGATGGGGAGGTTACCTACCATCTGGAGTTTGGCAACGTCACGGTCCACTTCTTCCAAGAGGAGTGGGAAGAGTTTACCAAGTTGATGGAGCAAGCGGTCGCCAAATAGGCAGCACCGCTTCGCCACACACACGGAGGGCACAGAGGCCTCTCTGGAGAGCCTCTGTGTTCTCTGCGCCCCAACCAGCAACAGTAGTCGGAGGAGGAGCACCTTGCTGAGACCCGGTGGACATCCCCAGGGCCTTCGGGAGTGGTACGACAAACTGGCACCGCGCGTGGCGGAGGCACGGGAGCGACTGCGGGAGATCCCTCCGCACAAACTGGTGCTCCGCAGCGGCTGCGAACAGGAGCCGGACGGAACGTACCGGCTGACGTTCTTCTGGCGCGACTACCTGATCCGCCCGCCGGAGTTCACGGTTCAGCGGGCCGACACGGGGGAAGAACCTTCGTCCTTCATCCAGGCGATGCTCCTTACCTACCTGGTCACCGCCGACGGCACGACCCCGTCCAGCCGCTGGATCGCCTTCCACAGCCTCCCCGACGGGATGTTCTACGCCCAGGCCTTCCGTGGCTACGCGGAGGACCGGCTGGTGCGGGAGTTAGGAGAAGGGGGCATAGAACCGTTCCGCCGGGGCGCGGAGCGGCTAGGCGGGGAACCGATCGAGATCGGCAGCGCCGGATACGCCTTCCGGGTCTTCCCCCGCATCCATATGGCAGCGGTCTACTGGCAGGGCGACGAGGACTTCCCCTCCAGGGCCTCGATCCTCTTTGAGGACACCGCTCCCCACTACATGCCCACCGACGGCCTGGCGATCCTGGGCAGCCACCTGGTCAGCGCCATCTTGAGGGCTGGACGGGAATAGCAGGGAGCCGGCCACAGGGAAGCAGGAAGAGGCCTCGCCGGAGTGGACGGATTGTGTTATAATTCCATCGTGCAATCACAATCCGCGCGACGGAGCGAACGATGCCGTTAGGGCTTTCACCTGTTGTATTGCTAGCCCGGTTGATCGTGCTTCTGGTCGGGATGCCCATCCACGAGTGGGCTCACGCCTGGTCGGCACACGAGTTGGGGGACGACACGCCCCGCCTGGAAGGGCGGCTGAGCCTGAACCCCCTGGCCCACCTGGACTTCCTGGGCAGCCTCCTCTTATTGCTGACCGGCTTCGGCTGGGCGAAGCCGGTGCCGGTAAACCCGTACCGGATGCGGGTGAACCCCCGCAGCGGGATGGCCCTGACCGCCTTCGCCGGCCCGCTATCCAACCTTCTCGTGGCGATGCTCTGCGCCATCCCTTTCCGCCTGGGCTGGGTGAACCTGGCGGAGATCTTCACCGGACGGAGCCTCCTCAACCCGGCCCTGATCCTGTGGTACGTCGCCGACGTCAGCATCGGACTGGCCCTGTTCAACCTGCTCCCCTTCTTCCCGCTGGATGGGGAAAAGGTGCTGGTAGGCGTCCTGCCCCCCCGTTGGGGAGATCGGCTCCTCGAACTGCGCCCCTACAGCCCGTACATCCTCCTGGGCCTCCTGTTCATTCTCCCCTACGTGGGATTGGACCTGATCGGGATCCTGATCGGCCTGATTCGGCAACCCTTGGAAACGTGGCTGTTCCTGCCGTAATGGTCCGAGCGATGTATCGGGTGCGGCAGTTCTTCCGCGCGCTGACCGCGTCCCTGACCGAGGACGACCTGACCCCCGTGGCGCGGGTGCTGACGCCGAAGCAGCAGGCGCTCTTCCTCCGCATGTCTCCCGCCGACCGGCGTCACAGCCTGGCGGTCTACCGGGCGCTGGATCGGGAAGGAGGGCTACCCCGCGACCTGCTGGTCGCCGCCCTGTTGCACGACGTGGGGAAGGCCGCCGCGCCGATGCCGCTGTGGGTGCGGGTGGCAACGGTGCTGCTGGACCGGCTCGCGCCCCGCGCGCTGGAGCGGATCAGCGAGGGAGAGGCCCGAGGGTGGCGGCAGCCCTTCGCGGTCTACCGGCGGCACGCCGAAATCGGCGCGGAATGGGCCGCCGAAGCGGGCTGCTCGCCGCTGACGGTCGACCTGATCCGACGGCACCACACGCCGCCGGGACAGACGGACAGAGAAGTGGACCGTCTGCTGCGCAAACTGCAGCAGGCGGACGGGAACTGGTGAGAGAGGAGAACGAGATGAAAGGTCGTGTGACGATCGTTGGATTGGGCTGCGTGGGGACCTCCATCGGCCTGGCCCTGCGGGAGCAGGTGGCCGACCTGGAGGTCGTCGGGCACGATCTGGAGCCGGACCACGCCCGCCGTGCAGCGCGGATGGGTGCGGTGAGCAAGACGGACTGGAACCTCCCCGCCGCCTGCGAAGGGGCCAGCCTGGTCATCCTGGCCCTCCCCCTCCCCGCCGTGCGGGAGACGCTCGAAGTGCTGGGGCCCCACCTGGAAGAGGGGTGCGTGGTCACCGATACCGCCCTCCTCAAGACGCCGGTCCTGGAATGGGCACGCCAGTACCTGCCCGGGGGGGTCCGCTTCGTCACTGGCGCTCCCTTCCCCGGCCCCTCCGTCGGCGAACGAGACGCGCTCACCGGCCCGGAGGCCGCCCGAGCCGACCTCTTCGAGGGGGGCCTCTACTGCGTCACCCCCGCCCGCGACACCGACCCGGAGGCGGTGACGGTCCTCCTGGGCCTGATTGAAGCCCTGGGCGCGCGTCCTCTCTTTATGGAACCGATGGAGTTCGACGGGCTTCAGGCCGGCATCGGGGACCTGCCCACGTTGATCGCGATGGCCCTGCTCCGATCCACCGTCGACTCTCCCGGCTGGATGGAGATGCGCAAGGTGGCCGGGATAGGCTTCGCCGCGGCGACCGAGCCGGCCACAGGCGACCCCGCCGCCCTACGCGCCGCAGCGATCCTCAACCGGGAAAACCTCCTGCGGCGGCTGGATATGTTCCTGGAGGAACTGCTGCGTCTCCGGCAGTGGCTGGTAGATAGCGACGGCGAGGCCCTGCAGGAGGCCTATGCCGATGCCGCCGCCGGACGCACTCGCTGGCTGGAAGAGCGGGCCAGCGGGACGTGGGAGGAGAGCCCCGGTCTGGGCGAGATCCCGGGGGTCGGCGAACAGTTCGAGCGGCTGCTGTTCGGGGGCCTACTCCGCCGCCGCCCCCGGACGAAAGAAGAATAATCCGACAGGCGAGGCGTGGTCTTGGAAAGACGTCTCCGCATCCTGATGATCGCCCCCACCTCCTTCTTCCTCGACTACGGCTGCCACGTCCGTATCTTGGAAGAAGCACGGGTCCTGCAACGGCTGGGTCACCAAGTCACCATCGTCACCTACCACCTGGGACGCGACCTGCCCGGCCTGGAGATCGTGCGCACCCGCCCCACCCCCTGGCGGGCCGACTACGAGGTTGGCTCCAGCCTGCACAAACTGGCCTTCGACGTCTTCCTGGCCTGGCGCGTGCTCGGCCTCATCCTGAAGCGCCGCTTCGACCTGATCCACGCCCACCTCTACGAAGGCGCGCTGATCGGTGCCGTCCTCGGCCGGATCCGCGGCCTTCCCCTCCTGTTCGACCGCCAGGGCAGCCTGACCAGCGAGATGGTGGACCACCGGTTCCTAAACCCCGACGGGCCGTGGTATCGGTGGGTCCGTCTGCTGGAGGAGCGGATCAACGAGATGCCGGACGTGATCGTCACCAGCACGCAGTTGGGGGCGATCCAGTTGGAGCGGCACTTCGGCTGCGACGCCGCCCGCATCCACCCCCTGCCCGACAGCGTCAATCTGGAGTTCTTCCATCCCGAGGTGCTGACGCCGGAGGAGGTCGCCGCCGAGCGGGCCCGGCTGGGCCTGCCGCCCGACCGCCCCGTCGTCGTGTACCTGGGCCTGCTGGCCCATTACCAGGGCACCCCCCATCTCCTCCGGGCCGCCCGCATCCTGAAAGAGCGGAGGATCGAGGTCTATTTCCTGATTATGGGCTTCCCCAGCGTGGACACCTACCGGCAGATGGCCGCGGCCCTGGGCGTGTCCGACCGCGTGGTCTTCACCGGCAAGATCCCCTACGAGAAGGCCCCAGCGATGCTGGCGCTGGGGGACATCGCGGTGGCTCCCAAACTCTCCGCCACCGAGGGCAGTGGGAAACTGCTGAACTATATGGCGATGGAACTGCCGACCGTAGCCTTCGACACGCCGGTAAGTCGGGAGTACCTGGGCTCGCTGGGGGTCTACGCGGCACCAGCGGGTGATCCGGCCGCACTGGCCGACGGGATCCAAAAACTGGTTGAGAATCCCCCCCTCCGCCGCGCCATCGGCAGGGAACTGCGTCGGCGAGCGGCCCGTCACTTCTCCTGGGAACGCGCCGGACGCCGTCTGGTGCACATCTACAGGAGCCTGCTGACCAGTCACCGCGGGCGGAACACCCCCTGAAAGCGGGATACGCCCGCTCCTTCGGGCGTCCAAAAACCTTAAAATTTTCCTTTCAGCAGCCCAACCTCCCCCAATCGGCTTGACTTTAGAAAAAATCTATGCTAGGTTACAATTACAGTGGGCGGGGAAAGGCCTCCGCAGGTAGCCACCAATCCCTTACCACACACCAATCGACGACCAACCGTAACGGCAGGCCTTTGTTCCCCCTACCAGGAGCCGTCGAGGAATTCCCTTCTCACGGCTCTTACTGTACCCCGTTGACGCACGAGCGAGGAAAGGAGGACCGACGTTTGGAAAGGAGGTGATGCCCCAGCGACGGCTTTCCAGCATCCTGCGACCTCAACAGACCAAAGGATTCGGCAACGGATCGTCGTATGTATCTCATCGAAGAACAGGAGAGAGAACTATGCGGAAGATCACGATACTCTGGAGGGTGTTCACATCCTTCCTCATCATAGGGATGATGCTGCCTATGCTGTCGACCCCCTCGGCGGCAGCCCCTGGGGCAGACCCTGTCCCTCCCCCGGACCGCGTCCCCCCTTCCGACGGGCCGGCGTTTTCCCTCTTTGAGGAAGGCTCCGTCTACGTGAGGGTGGTCGCGCCGGAGGGGACGGATCTCTCCAAGTACGGCCAATTCGTCGCCCGACGCATCCCCGACCCGGTCACCAACCTGACGGTCTACTATGGTGTGACCTCGGAGGAGGGGCTGCAGGCTCTCAAGGCCGACGGGCGCGTGGCCGACGTGGCCCGTATGCAACTCCAGGCTGCGACACCCAACTCCCGACCCGATCCCGATGTGGACACCAAAGACCTGCCCGACCCGGAGGAACTGCGGGCCCGGCTGACCGAGTTACGGGACAACCCGCCGGAGCCTACCGAACGGCCGGAGCCGACCGGGTGGTGGGACGTGTCGGCCGGCGGCCACAACGGGATCGAGGCCTGGAACAGCGGCTACACCGGGGAGGGTGTCTGGCTGGCCGTCAACGACTCGGGCGTGGATATGGCCCACCCGGACCTCTGGGGCACTGAGGCGCGCTACGTGAACGTATCTGGCCATCCCTACTACGACTACTTCGAGGGATGGCCTGTTGCTCTCTCGCCCCAGTCGAACTACCTGATGGCCTACGACCTGGAGTTCAACGGCCGACTGACTCCCTACAACACCTTCGCCTACGGCTACTCCCACTTCGCGGACACCAGCGCTACCGGCACAGGCAGCACCATCCTCTTCGGCGGATCGGTCTACACCACGACCGGGACCGCCAGCCCGCATAACCCCGTCTACCACATCGGCTACCATCCGGACTGGTCCCTGGGGGCCATCTGGGGAGAACCGGTCGCCGTCCTGGTGGTGGACGAGGACGGGGATATGCTCTACGACACCGTCTACGTCGACCTGAACGACAACCACGACTTCCGGGATGACAAGCCGGTCCGCAAGGACACCAACCCGGCCGACGACTACATCCAAGGCGCGGACGAACTGGCCTGGTGGGACGCCGACCTGGACGGTTATCCCGATCTCTCCGGCGGTATGCTCTACTTCATCGCCGACGGCTATCACTGTCCGCCCTTCTTCGACGTCTACTTCGGCTGCTCCACCAGCCCCCACGGCGGATACTACGACCCGCCGGGCAACGGCGACCTGGTGGCTTTCATGTTCGTCAACCTGTTCAACACCGACCACGGCCAGTTGTGCGCGTCCAACGTGGTGGGCCAGGGGAACATCAACGGCGGCGCGCCGGACTGGAAGCCGGACGGGACGGGCGGAATGGTCCAGGGCCTCGGCCGGGACGCCAAACTGGTGCCCGTGGGAGACATCTACATCTTCTTCGAGCAGTCAGTGGAGCAGGCCTGGTGGTTCCAGGCTCTGGGGTACGACGGCTGGGTCCTCGCCCCCCAGTTCCCTGGCGGCGACGACAACGTCCAGGCCAGTTCCAACAGTTTCGGGCCCTGGTACGTCTACGAGGACGGCTGGGATGAATGGTCCCGCGTCCCCACGTACATCAACTACTTCGTGAACCCCTACACCACCTTCTTTATGTCCGCGGGCAACACGGGCGCAGGCTATGGGACCACGGGCGCGCCTCAGCCCATCACCGCTATCCAACTGGGCGCGTCCAGCCAGTACGGCTCGACCGACATCTTCGAGCCGATCGCCAGCCTGGACCAGATCACGGCCGGCGACCTGGTCAACTGGTCCAGCCGCGGCCCGTCGGCCAACAACAAACTGGTCCCCCACCTGGCCGCCAACGGCTCGTGGGGCACGGGCGACCTCGCCATCAACGAGGTCGGCAACGGCTGGTACGCGTGGGACCTGTGGGGCGGCACCAGCCGATCCGGCCCGGTGGCATTGGGTGCCGGCGCGCTGGTGATGGACGCTTATCAGCAACGGTATACCCAATGGCCGGATTGGCAAACGGTGCGGCAGGCCCTGATGCAAGGGGCTAACCACATCAGTTACGACCCGCTCACCGGTGGCACCGGCTACCTCAACGCCGGTCGCTCCGCCCACATCGCCGCAGGGGACTACGGCGTGCTGGTCGCTCCCGACTACTGGGACGTGGGCAACTTTATGGGGAAGCGGTTCCCCGGTGGCTTCGCCCACATCGCCGAGCCGGGGAAGACCTACACGACGGCGCTGACCATCACCAACGTCGACGCCGCCAACAACGTGACGGTGACCGTCTCCGACTACGTGTTGGAGCCGATCGGCGTTTACACGTACACCTTCACCTCGGCGAATTACACCGAAGAGGACGGCGCGTTCCTCAAGCCGGATTACCTCTTCAACGTCGAGGACATCGTGGGCGGGCCGCTGCCGAACGACACCGCCTTTATGGTCGCCGAACTGCTGTACCCCTACGACTACTTCGACGCCGATGGCGACGACCAGATGGACAGTTACTACCGCCTCATCGTCTACGACTGGACCGACCTGAACGGGGACGGCGATCTGTGGGAGGATACCAACAACAACGGCCTGGTCAACTGGGACGAGATCGACGCCGAGGAGTACGTCCGCTACACCTACTCCTACTGGACGGCGAACTACCAGATGGTGACCGTCGGCGATCCGCTGAACCGGCATCACGACGGCATCTTCCTGGGCGTGCGACACCGGGTGAAGAGCGCGAGCGTTCCGACCACCCCGCTCACGATCCGGGTGGTGCTCTATAAACGGGCAGACTGGGCCGCGTTGGATACCTCCGACTTCGGCGGCACGCAGACGATCGGCGCTGGCGGGGCGCTCACCACCACCCTGGTCTTCACCGCGCCGAACAAGTACGGCCTCTACCAGGGAGCCGTCCTCCTCGAAGTCGAGCCGGACGGGGCGAAGGCCTACGAGACCGTCGTGCCGGTGATGGTCAACGTGGCCTACAGCGGCGACCTGACCAGTGAGCCCGCGGCGGTCCGCTTCGGCGACGTGGACGATCCCAACGCCCGGTACAGCAACGGCTACGTGTGGCCCATCTTCGACTGGTCCCAGGGCCGGGCCACCGGCGGCGAGTGGCGGTTCTTCTTCCTGAACCAGGAGACGAACCCCAACCCACCGGGCCACCAGGCGAAGATGGTCGCGCGGGTTACGTGGGACGGAAACGCGCCACCGGCGGACATCGATTCCTTCCTCCTCGGGCCGGACTACCACTTCTCCTCCATCTCCAACGACCCCGGCAACGAGGTCTTCGGCAGTTCCTACGGCACACCCGGCGACTTCTGGGGTCCCTACTCGCTGCGGATCGTCGGCAAGAGCGAGAGCCCGATGCTGAGCGGTGGGCGCTGGGCCTTTGAGACCGCCACCGGCGGCAACGTGGACTACGCGGTCGCCGACTTCAACCACGGGCTCAACGGCTTCCAGATCCACTCCCACCGGTACGACGGGCTCTCCTTCCGCGAGGCGTATACGGTGGAGGTCGGCTACATCGACGCGCCGGAGTTCCTAGAGTGGGAGAACTACGCCACGGTTCCGGTCACCCTCACCACCAACCTCACCTTCACCGAAGGGGTGAGCGTTACCGCCTTCGGCGCATCCCCGACGACCATCGCCGACCTGGACGACGTGTTCGTCCCCGGCCCCAGCACCGGCAAGTTCGGCGCTTGCTACGCTTCCTACATCTACACCTTCACCGTGAGCACCGATATGCTCCAGTTGCACGTCTATATGGACGACTTCGGCGGGGACGACCTGGACCTGTTCCTGCTCTACGACGACAACGGCGACGGGGTGATGCAGTGCGGTAGCGAGGTGATCGCCTACTCCGGTAACTCGGCCGGCTCTCCGGAGGAGATCACGGTGTCCGACCCCTCGCAGGGGACCTACTGGGTCGCCGTCGACCCCTACGCGGTGAGCGATCCGGCGGGCACCACCTGCGACCTGCTGATCGACGGACTGGAACTCGGGCCGACCATCCAGGTGACCAACATCAGCGGCACGAACTTCGGCCCGCACCAGCCGCTCACCTTCGACGTGTTCAACGCGCCGGGGACCTGCAGCGATGCCACGCAATCCTGCCTGGGCGGATGGGTGCGCGTCTCCCTGCTGACCTCGCCCACGGTCACCCTCTTCGACATCCCGGTCCACCCGCGCTACAACGTACCCGAACTGAGCCAGTTGTCCTCCAAGTCGGTGAGCGACCTGTGGGCAACGCCGGGCGAGGTGCTGACCTACACCATCGACGTGCTTAACACCTCCACGGCCAGCGGCACGGTCGTCGTCACCGACGTGCTGCCCAGCGGGGTCACCCTGATCGGCACTAGCCCTGGCTTCGTCGAGGTGACGACGGGTACGTTGGTGTGGACGGGCACTGTCCCCTCTGGCGGCGGGAAGATCGTCTCCGCCGACTACGAGTGGGTGGACATCAGCAACCCGGCCAACGGCTACTACGGCCCCTGGATGTCCGTCTGGCGCGCTGGGGACGATGAGGGGATCTTCCCGGTGACCTTGCCCTTCACCTACACCTTCTTCGGCACCGACTACATCACCGCTTACGTCTCCGCCAACGGGCAGGTCCAGTTCGATCTCAACCCCTTCCCCACCGCCTTCGGCGACGGCCTGCTCCCCGGCGACGACGGGGTGATGGAATGGTACTGGGGCGTCACCAACGGCAACCGCATTGCCGCCCTGTTCGGCGACCAGATCGGCTACGATGGGCTCCTCAACTACTGGGGCTCCAGTGCCGGGATGCAGCACCCGACCGTCTTCACCTACCACGACGACGGCGGAACGCCAGCCGATCCGTCCGACGATCGGTTCATCATCCAGTGGGACGAGTGGGTGGTCTCCCCGCAGGCCTGCTTCTCGCTATCCAACGTCGGCTGCGAACTGCCACACCCGGACAACACCTACCAGGTGATCCTCTACCCCGACGGCCGGGCCAAGGTCCAGTACGCCGAGATCAACCAGATCCCGCCCTCGGAGTTGGTGTACTACGGCGGCGGGGTGTGGGATTACTGGAACCTGGAGCCGGAAGCGGGTGTGGAGGGGCCGGGAGACTCGGTCGGCTACCGATGGCAGCAGACCCCGGCGAGCGGCCTGGCCTGGATGTACGTACCCACCCCCATCAACGGCGTGGAACTGACCGTCACCGTCCAGATCGACGATCCCATCAGCGACACCCTCCTCTGCAACACCGCCCACATCGACAACCTGCACGGCGAGATCACCGATCTGAGTGCCTGCACCGAGGTGTTGCAGGCCGATCTGGACGTCTCCAAGTCGGTCGACCCGACCCTGGTCGCCACTGGCGACACGGTAACCTTCACCCTCAACGTGGAGAACTACGGCCCCTACTCCACCACCGTGACCATCACGGACACGCTGGACGCCGGGCTGACCTTCGGCGGGTTCGTCACGCCGACCACCGGCTTCACCAACAACGGGCAGGTGATCACCGGCTCCGTCTTCCTCACCGAATCCGGAGCCTTCCAGATGGTCTACACCGCCACCGTCTCCACCTCCGCCTACAGCCAGACCCTGTGCAACGACGTGGTGGTGAACAACGGCTACGGCAGCGTCTACACCGACCAGGCCTGCGTGGACGCTAACGTGATCGACCTCTCCAACAGTGAGAAGAACGTGTGGTGGAGCGACCCGTATCCGTGGCCTGGCACGGTCGTCACCTACGAGATCGATGTCTATAACGACAGCCTGATCACCACCACCGCCTGGGTCAGCGACGTCGTTCCGGCGGAGGTGATCTTCGGCGGCATCGTCACCCCGACCGCTAATGCGGGCTACGCCTCCGGCGTGCTCACCGCCGCCCTCACGCTGGGTCCGGGTGAGACAGGAGAAGTGATCTTCACCGGCACCATCGCGCCCGACCTGCCGCGCGGCACGGTCGTCTACAACGAAGCCGGTATCCTGGACAGCGCGGGCACGTGGTGGTGGGTGGACACCGACTTCAAGGTCGAAAACGCCGACTTCTCCACCTCCAAGAAGGGCGGACCGAGCGACGTGGTGCCTGGCGAGGTCTTCACCTACAGCATCCTGGTGGTCAACTCCGGCCCGCTCACGGCGACGGTGACGGTGACCGACCCGCTGCCGTCGGAGGTGGAGGTCATCACCAGCGCGCTGCCGGCTGGCGTGACCTACGACCCGGCCACGCACGTGATCTCCTGGACCGGCGTCGTCAGCGCGGCCACGCCGGACCGGATCGTGAACATCACCAACGTCTTCTCCGACATCAGCGGCGTGGGCACCGCCGTGGTATGGCCCGGCGGGGACGACGACGAGGGAGTGGTGACGACCACCCTGCCGTGGGACTTCCCCTTCCTCGGCAACACCTACGACTGGGTGACCATCAACACCAACGGCGAACTGGAGTTCGACACGATCCCTGGCAGTTACTTGGATGGCGGGGCCATCCCGGATCCGGCCAGCCCCAACGACCGCATCGCGCCGCTGTTCGGCGATCAATGCGGGCCGAACACCTTCGGGGTCGGCGATGCCGTTTACTACCACTACGACGCCGCCAACGATCGCTTCATCGTCCAGTGGAACAAGTGGGTGGACTTTGCAGCACTGCTCGTATACGGGACCTCCTACACCAACACCTACCAGGTCGTGCTCTACCCGGACGGCAGTGTTGAGGCCTACTACGGGGAACTGAACAGCCCGACAGGCTGGCCGTTGACCAACAACTGGGGCGACCTGGTCGGCGACGTCGGCGTGGAGAACAGGGACGGCACCTACGGCGTCACCTGGAGCGGCTGGCCGCCGACCACGGGCGACGCGTGGGCCTTCTACCCCGCCGACACGGGCAAGGTCGTGCTGGAGATCCCGGTGCGGGTGAAGGATGTGGCCACCACGTGGATGACCAACCAGGCCTACATCAGCGACGGCACCACCACCTGGACCACCAATCCGGTCGAGACCCGCATCCACTCTGCTGAGTTCAACCTAACCGAGACGATACTCACCAGCACGGGCGGAGGGTACGACGCGGAGGTACCGTGGAGCCAGGTGGTCACCTACACCTTCTCCGTCCAGAACGTCGGCACCGCCACCTCGACGGTCACCCTGGTGGACCCGCTGCCCAGCGGCGTGGAGGTCATCACACCTGCGCTCCCGTCCGGTATGACCTATGACCCGGACACCCACACCCTCTCCTGGAGCGGCCAGATCGCAGCGGGCGGCGTCCTTATGATGATGGTGCCGGTCCGCGGCACGCTGGCGGCGGCCCAGGCCGACAAGGCGCTCTTCAACACCTTCTACATCACCGACCAGTGGGGGCGGACGTTCGAGAGCAACCCGACCTCGCTGCACTTGCTCTCGGCCGAGATCGACGTGGAGAAGTTCGCCTCCTCGCCCACCGTGGAGCCCGGCGGCACGATCACCTACACAGTGGTCATCCGCAACGTCGGCGACTTCCCGACGGGCGCCAGCGCTTGGCCGGCCACGATGGTGGACAACCTGCCGAACGGCGTCACGTACGTGCCGGGGTCCTTCCAGGTGCTGGTGGATCCGGGCTTCTCCCCGCCGCCCGACTGCCAGTTGGTCGGCACCAGCAATCTGGTCTGCCACTTCACGGTCGACTCCGGCTGGGAGACCAACGAGACCCGCTTCCGCTACGCGGTCCAGGTAGACCCGACGCTCTCGATGGGCACGCTCCTCACCAACACCGTCTCCGTCAACGACTCCTACAACGTGATGGCCTACGGCCAGAGCGTGGTCGAGGTCGTCGCCTCCAACTACATCTACCTCCCCCTGATCCTGAGCACCTACCCGTAGCGGGAGCCTGGTGGCGGATTCCGAAGGGGCACGGCGCTGCCGTGCCCCTTCTTTATCTTTGGCAAAGGGAAGGAATCGGGATATAATCGATCCCGTGCCCAACCCACAGGTCTGTCTTCGAAGGATATCCAGGCCATACCTCCTCCTCTCCTCGCTCCTCCTGGCCCTGCTCCTCCTCGGCCTGACGCTGGCAGCGGCGAGGGCACGCCCCGACCCCGAGCCGCCCCTGCTGCTGCGCCTCCGCGCCGGTTGGGTCGACCCGGCGCAGGGGGCTTCTCCCATCCCCCCCCCGCTCGGCGCATCGTCGGCCCCCTCCCCCTACGCCATCGTCCAGTTCCGCGGGCCGATCCGTCCGGAGTGGCAGGACGCGCTGAGGGCAGCCGGGGCCCGCGTCATCGACTACCTGCCCGACTACGCCTACGTGGTCCGGCTCCCCCCCGACGGCGCAGAGCGACTCCGTAACCTGCCCGGGGTCCGCTGGGTGAGCGACCTCCTGCCGGCCTTTCGGGTGGACCCGGCCCTGTGGCAGGCCCACGGACCGCTCACGCTGACGGTCCAACTCTTCCCCGGCGAGGACCCGGCCGCCGTCGCCCACCTCCCCGGCGTGGAGCCGCTGAGCACAGCTCGCACCCGCTGGCAGACGACCCTCCGCGTCCGCGTCGACTCCTCCCTCGTACCCGTCCTCGCCGTCCTCCCGGGCGTTCGCTGGATCGAGCCGTTCACCCCGCCCCAACTCCTCAACGACGTCTCCGGCAACCTGATCGGCGTGCCCACGGTGCGGGCGACGCTCGGACTGACCGGCAGCGGTCAGACCATCGCCGTGGCAGATACCGGCCTCGACGTGGGCGCATCCGGCCCCATCACCGACTTCGCCGGCCGCATCCTCGCCACTTACTGCCTGGGACGGCCGTCCCCCTGCCGGTGGGACGACCCCCACGGCCACGGCACCCACGTGGCGGGGTCCGCCCTGGGGAGCGGCGCGCTCTCCGGCGGGCAATTCGCCGGGGTCGCCCCGGGGGCCCGCCTGGTGGTCCAATCCCTCTACAGCGATACCGCCACCCCCCTCTCCGTCCCCGCCGACCTGAACCTCCTCTTCGCCCCACCCTACACCGACGGCGCGCGGATCCACAACGACAGTTGGGGCAGCGCGGGCAACCGGTACGATACCTGGGCGCAGACCGCCGACCAGTTCGTGTGGGACCATCCCGAGATGCTGGTCGTGGTCGCGGCGGGGAACGGCGGGATCGACCGGGGGGGCGATGGCTTGGTCGATCCCGGCAGCCTCTACAGCCCGGCCACGGCGAAGAACGTGCTGGCGGTGGGGGCGTCGGAGAGCCTCCGCGTCGGGGAAGGAGACACGCTGGCCTACGGGGAGCACACCGGGGCCTCCTTCCCCGCCAACCCGGTGCGGGACGACCTCATCTCCGACGATCCGGCCGGCCTCGCCGCCTTCTCCTCCCGCGGCCCCGCCTTCGACGGCCGGGTGCGGCCCGACCTGGTGGCTCCCGGCACCAACATCGTCTCCGCCCGCTCCCACCACCCCGACGCGACCTATCCATACACCTACAGCGCCCACTACGCCTACTCCAGCGGCTCCAGCCAGGCGGCCCCCCTGGTCAGCGGGGCGGCCGCGCTGGTGCGCCAATGGTACGCGCAGCACGGCCTCCCCTCCCCCAGCGCCGCCCTGGTCAAGGCCACCCTCATCCACGGCGCAATCGACCTTTCGCCGGGGCAGTACGGCCCGGCGGTGAGCGGCACCGTCGTCGTCTCCGACGACGTGGAGGGCACGGGGGTGTGGACCTCCACGACCTGGGTCGTCACCTCTACCTGGGATGCCCACAGCCCCGACCACGCCTGGGTGGCCGAGGGAAGCCCGGGCTTCCAGCGGCTGGACGCCGTGGTCGACCTGAGCGGAACGGTCTCCCCAACCCTGCTGTTCTGGAACCGTCGCTCCCTCTCCGGCTCGGCGGCCCGTGTCTACGCCTGCGGGAACCAGCGGGTCGCCTACGACTACGACGACAGCCCCCGCACAGGATGGGCACAGGAAGGGGTGGACGTCGGCAACTGCGGCGGGGAAACAACGGCCCTCATCCGATTCGAGTTACAGTGCCTCGTCCCCGCCCGCTGCACGGCGGACGTGTGGGCGGTGGACGATATCCAGGTGGTCGACGGGGGACGGCTGGCGGAGGTCGGCCCACCGCCGGACCCCGGCCAGGGATGGGGGCGGCTGAACCTGACCCGGACGCTGGTCATCAGCCCACCGCTGCGCCGGTGGTACTTCGACGAGAGGCCAGGGTTGCAGACGGGACAGGCGGTTGGGTACGCGGTGGAAATCACCCGCTCCACAGTTCCCCTGCGGATCACGCTGGCCTGGTCCGACTACCCGGCCTCCCCCGCCGCGGCCGTCGCGCTGGTCAACGACCTGGACCTGGAACTGGAGACGCCCGGCGGCTCGCTCCTCTACCCCAACGGCCTGACCCGGCCGGATCGGACCAACAACGTGGAGCAGATCGAGGTCCTTTCGCCCACCCTGGGCACCTATCGGCTGGTGGTCCGTGGCTACAACGTCCCCTTCGGTCCCCAACCCTACGCCCTCGTGGTCACGGTGGGAGGCGACGTCCGTCCGATGCGCGTGTATCTGCCGCTCGTTGCCCGCAACGGCCCCTGAGGTCGGGCCGTGAAACCCGGTATGTGCGTGTCAAGATCCACAGGTCCCGATCCGAACTCTCGAACCGAGGGTCGATTCGCCCGCGTCGTCGTCCTGTCCCCCGTGGGGGAACCTGGGGAGGAGACGCCGACCTTCGACTACTCCCTGCCCGACGACCTGGCGGACCGGGTGCAGGTCGGTTCGCTGGTGACGGTCCCCTTCGGCCCGCGGCCCCTCTACGGCGTCGTCGTGGGCCTGCCGGAGGAGCCCGCCGTGCCCGAGACGCGGCCGCTGACCGCCGTGGTGTACCCCGAACCGGTGCTGACGGAGGTGCAGATCGAACTGGCCCGCTGGATGAGCCGGGAGACGCTGGCCCCACTGCACGAATGCCTCCTCCTGATGCTGCCGCCGGGGGTGGTCGGCACGACCGACAGCCTGCTGGAGGTGGCCGGAGAGATCCCGGCCGACGCCCGGCTGGGCCCGGTGGAGCGGCGGCTGGTGGCCCTGTTGCGTCGTCGGGGGCCCCTGCGCGGGGGGCAACTGGACCAGGCGTTCCGCGGCCGAACGTGGCGACCGGCCGCCGAGCGCCTGGTGCGACGAGGGTTCCTGAAACGGACCCCGGTCCTGGCCCCACCCCGCGCCCACCCCCGGCAGGTGCTCCGCGTCCGCCTCGTCCCCGACGTCGACCGGGAGGCGGCGTTGAAAAGACTGCGGAACCCCGTCTACGGGGCCATCCTGGACTTCCTTCAGGCGGAGGGGAAACCGGTGGAGGTCGACTGGGTGTACGCCCAGACGGGCTGCACCCGATACCACCTGAACAAACTGGCGGAACGGGGCGCGGTGGCCCTGGAGGCGGAGGAGGTCTGGCGAGACCCGCTGGAGGGCAAGGTTTTCGTACCCACCCGCCCTCTTCCCCTCACGCCCGATCAGCAAGCGGCCTGGGCCGCTCTCAAATCCGCCATCCGCAACCGGCAATCCACGACCTTCCTCCTCCACGGCGTCACCGGCTCCGGCAAGACCGAACTGTACCTGCAGGCGGTGGCCGAGGTGCTCGCCCAGGGCCGTAAGGCGATCGTCCTGGTGCCGGAGATCAGCCTGACCCCCCAGATGGTCTCCCGCTTCGCCGCCCGCTTCCCGGACCGGGTCACCGTCGTCCACAGCCAACTGACCGACGGGCAGCGGTACGACGTGTGGCGGCGGGCGCGGGCCGGGATGGTGGACGTGGTCATCGGCCCCCGCTCTGCCCTTTTCACCCCTCTCTCTCCCCTGGGGCTGATCGTCCTGGACGAAGAGCACGACCCCTCCTACAAGCAGGACTCCCGTCCGGCCTACCACGCCCGGGAGACGGCGCTCCAACTGGCCCGGCTGACCGGCGCGACGGTCGTCCTTGGCTCCGCCACGCCCAGCCTGGAATCGTACCTCCGCGCCCAACAGGGGGAGTTCCGCTTGCTGACCTTGGGGCGGCGAATACTGGGGCACGCCCGCCGGTTGGCCGACCTGCAGGCGATCTACCGCGTCTCCCGCACCCGCTACCGCGCGCTCCGGGAAGGCCCCTCACAGGCCCGCTATCTCCCTCTACCGACCGTCCAGATCGTCGATATGCGGGCCGAACTGAAGGCGGGGAACCGTTCCATCTTCAGCCGCGCCCTGGCCCGCGCGCTGGATGAAGCACTGGGCCGCGGCGAGCAGGCCATCCTCTTCCTCAACCGACGCGGCCGCGCGACCTTCGTCCTCTGCCGCGACTGCGGCTACGTGGCCCGCTGCCCCCGCTGCGACGTGCCGCTGACGCTCCACGGCCAACCGGCCGTCCTGGTCTGCCACTACTGCGGGCACCGAGAGCCACCGCCCACCGAGTGTCCGCACTGCGGCGGAACCCGCATCCGCCACTTCGGCCTGGGAACGGAGGGGGTGGAGGCCGCTGTACGAAAACGCTGGCCCGAGGCCCGCCTCCTCCGGTGGGACCGGGACACCGCCCGCTCGGCGGAGGCCCACTGGGCGATCCTGCAGCGGTTCTCCGACGGCCAGGCGGACGTGCTGGTGGGCACGCAGATGATCGCCAAGGGGCTGGACCTGCCGCTGGTCACCGTGGTGGGGGTGATCTCGGCCGACACGGCCCTCAACCTGCCCGACTTCCGATCCGCCGAACGGACCTTCCAGTTGCTGGAGCAGGTCGCCGGACGGGCCGGGCGCGGGCTGCGCGGAGGACGGGTCGTGATCCAGACCTACCACCCCGACCACTACGCCATCCGCGCCGTGGAGCGCCACGACTACGAGGGATTCGCCCAGAAGGAACTGGCCTTCCGCCGGTCGTTAGACTATCCCCCCTACGTGCGGATGGCGCGGCTCCTATACCGCCACCGCGACCCCCGGCGGGCGGAGGTGGCGGCGCGGGACCTGGCGGAGGTCCTGCGGGAAGCGCTGCGGCGGGAGGGGCTGCCTCTCACCGACCTCATCGGCCCGGCCCCCGCCTTCTTCGCCCGCCTCCGGGGCTACTATCGGTGGCACATCCTGGTCCGCCACGCCGACCCCCCGGCCTTCCTCCGGTCGGTGGGGATCCCTCCCGGGTGGCGGGTGGA
>DROW01000219.1 GCA_011388675.1 Chloroflexota bacterium
CGGTACCCTCTCGGCCGCCACGTCGGAGGCCGTCCTGGGCATCCGGCCCCAGGGCAACGGGCTCCGCATCGGCGTCCACTCCACGAAGGCACGCTCCGCCGGGACGTCTCTGTACGTGTGGGATCGTGCCACCTGTACCCTCTTAGGCCGCTGGAGCCTGCCGGCCATAGATCCGGCGACCCCGTTCCAGGCGGTAGCGGAGGTCGATGGACGGGCGGCGGACGAATTGGTGATCGTATATCTGGACGAGGCGGGTAGCCCGCTGGTGGGGGTCCACACCACCGACTGTCTGCCGCCTCAGGCGCGGGTGGCCCCCCTCCCGCCGTGGGTGGGGACGGCTGCCTTCACCGTCGCCTGGTCGGGTGAGGACATCTGGACCGGGGTGGCGGCCTACGACGTGCAGGTGCGGGACGGGTACGAGGGGGCCTGGACCGACTGGGTGACGGAGACCGCCGCTACCTCGGCCGTCTTCACCGGTGTCCACGGCCACACCTATTTCTTCCGCGCCCGTGCCCGCGACGGGGCGGGGAACTGGGGGGCCTTCACCGACGAGGAATGGGGCCAGGCGTTCACGACGGTCCTCACTGAAACGGCCCCGGTGCTGGTCACCTCCCGCAAGGTCGCCGCGCCCCGCCGGTTCGCCCCCGACCAGACCGTCGCCTACACCCTGTTGATCAGCAACACCGGGAACCTGACGGCGACGGCCCGGCTGACCGACACCCCGCCCGGTGAACTGATCCTTCTCACCGGGACGTTGACCGCCACGGCGGGCACACCGCCCACCTACGACGGGGCGGCCGTCCGGTGGGCTGGCGAGGTCCCGCCGGGTGGGGAGGTCCGGGTAACCTATGTCCTCTCGCCCACGGCCTCCACGCCGATGTGGACTCCGTTGACCAACACCGTATGGATCGACGGCAGCGTCCTGGGGCCCCTGGCACGCCGGGAGACGATCCTGGAGGCGTACCTCCAGTGGCTGCCCTTTATCGCCAGAAACCGGTGATGCAATTTCACGTCCGAACCCTAGTTTCGCCCATTTTGCATCTTTCCCTTCTATGCTATAATCCTCACGCCGAGCGATGGATCGATCTGGACCGGTTATCAAGGGAGTGCGCCAGGGGTTGTTGATCACCCTGGGGGAGGGGCCCTGGGAGGAGCAACTGGCCCGGCTGGAGCAGCGGCTGAGCCAGGGGGCTGCCTTCTTCCGCGGTGGGCGCGCTGCATTGGACGTGGGGGATCGGCTGCTGGGGCCGGAGGAGATCGAGCGGGCGCGTGCCCTCCTGGCCCGGTATGGGGTCGAACTGTGGGCCCTGCTCAGCCCGCGAGACGAGACCGCGCTCGCCGCTGCCCGCGGGGGGCTGGCCATCACCCTGGCGCAGGTGGAGCCGGAGGCTCCCCGGCCGGACGAGCCCGTCGGCGCGCTGGTCGTGGCGCGGACGGTCCGCTCCGGCCAGCGGATCCACCACGCGGGGGACGTCGTCGTGCTGGGAGACGTGCACGCGGGAGCGGAGATCATCGCCGGAGGGCACGTCATCGTGTGGGGGAGGCTGCACGGCGCCGTCCACGCGGGAGCGACAGGGAACGAGGAAGCCGTGGTCTGTGCGCTCGACCTGACACCGACCCATTTGCGCATCGCCGGCTACCTGGCCCGTTCCCCAGAGGAAAAGCGCCGCCGCCCGGTACCAGAGGTCGCCCGGGTGCGCGATGGCCGGATCGAGGCTGTGCCCTGGGATCAGCGATGAGAGGGGGAAAATGGCCGGAAAAGTGATCACCA
>DROW01000220.1 GCA_011388675.1 Chloroflexota bacterium
CCCCCCGCCACAACCTGGACCTGCTCACCCAAGCCCCCCCGGTCCGGCGTCCTCCCCGCCCCGCGCCGAAGCCGGGCCCCTCGCCAGCGGTCTGGATCGGCATCGGGCTGGCGGCCATCGCGGGTCTGATCGCGCTGGTCGGCCTGGGATGGTATCTCCTCACGCGAGGCCCCACCCCCACGCCGCCCCCCACCCCACCCACCGGGGAAGTGTGGTCGCCAGAACCGCCCCGATTGATCGCTCCGGAGCCGGATGAGGTCCTGCCGTGCGAACCGGGGGCGAACGAACGATGGGTGGAGTGGCAATGGACCCCCGCTGCCGAGGGGACGGAAGGGTACGAGTTCTACCTGGAGGCCCTCGAACCGGAGCACGAGGTCTACCCGGGCCAGTTCACCGAGGAACCGGCCTGGGGGACGAGCCTGCCTTGCGGCGGGACGTACCTCTGGCGGGTGCGGGCAGTGGGACCAGAGGGGAACGTCGGGAAATGGTCGGAGGAGCGGGTTTTCCACGTGATCGCAGCGGACCAGGAAGTTCCTCCGCCCCCCTTGCTGATCGCGCCGAAGGACGGCGAGCAGATCCCCTGCTCCGATGGGGAAACGGCCGTCGTTCCCCTCCGATGGGAACCGGTGGACGATCCATCGGGCATCGCCGCCTACGAGGTCCGCATCGAACCGGTGATCTACGAGACCCCCTACGGCTCCCCCCCGGAGACGAGGCAGTTCACGACGGCCGAACCGACCGCCGAGGTCGAACTCTTGTGCGGGTGGGCCTACCGTTGGCAAGTGCGGGCGTGGGACGGGATGGAGAACGTCGGCGAATGGTCGGCGGGGTGGGAGTTCCGCGTGCTGACCCCCAACGAATCGGATACCCTCCCCCCACCCCCGCCCGTCGCCCTCGGGCCGGGCAATCCCGACGCGAACCAGCCGGAGAACCTCTATCCCTGCGACCAGGTCGTTCTCCAGTGGGTGCCCGTCGAGGAGGATCCCGGCGGTAGCGGCATCCAGGGGTACCGGGTCAACCTCCAACAGCGCGACTACGGGACAGGGGAATGGGAAGACATCGGGCCGTATTTCATCATTTACGACGATCTCATCGACGTGACGGAGTGGCTCTCGACGGGCACCTATCGGTGGCAGGTGTGGACGATCGACAACGCGGGCAACCACGGGGAACCTGCCCCGTGGCTGTACTTCGAGTGTCCGATTGGATAGAAAGGGGAAGGTACGATGGGCGAGAAAGAACCCAGCGGGGACGAGATCCGTGCGACCATCTCCGGCGACGTCAGCGGGCAGGTGGCGGTGGGGAAGGGAATCATCCAGACGCAGGTCACTGCCGAGGCCAGGCCGGAGGTGACGGAGGAGGACCTGGCTGCACTGCGGCAGATGCTGGCCGAACTGAAGGAGAAAGTGGCAGCCGAAGCCCCGCCGGAGAAGAAAGAGGCCGCGCTGGAGCGGGTCCAGGAACTGGAGGAGGCGGTCACGGCGGAGAAACCCGACCTCACCACGATGGAGTACGTGAAACAGTGGTTCGTCAAGAACCTGCCGGGGCTGGCTGGCGCGGTGACCGGCGTCGTCGTCAACCCCATCGTCGGCAAACTGGTGGAGGCAGCGGGCGACGCACTGGCCGCTGAGTTCCGCCGCCGCTTTGGTGGAGGGTGAAAAACCACGGAGACACAGAGGACACGGAGATTTCTCTAAAGTTTAAGAGCCTCTGTGCCCTCTGTGTCTCTGTGGTAGAACAAATGGGAGGGGAGGAATGAACACGTTCAATCGCATTCTGGTCGTTCTGGGGATCCTGGTCGCGCTTCCTCTCTGCATCGCCCTTTTCCTGTTCCCGGTGCCGATCCTTCAGGGGCTCGGCGGGCAGATGCAGGCCTGGGCCGAAGGGCTCGCCGCGCAGCCGCCGGTGCTGCGCATCGCGCTGGGGGTGCTCTTCTCCCTAGCCTGGCTGGTGATCTGCGTCCTCTTCCTCGTCCTGGAACTCCGCCGACCGTCCCCCAAGACGGCCCGTGTGGAAAAGGTGGGCGGAGGCGAGGTCGAGATCAGCCTGAAGAGCATCGCCGAGCGGATCGCCTACGACGTGGACCAACTGCCCGGCGTCCTGAAGGTCCGCCCACGGGTACAGGCCCGCCGCGGCGGGGTCGTCGTCGAGGTGGAGGTCGATATGGCGGGCGACTTCGAGGTGCCGGTGCGCGGGTCGGAGGTCGTGGAGGTGGTGCGGCGATCCGTCGAGGAGCAGGTGGGGGTCAAACTGGCCCAGCCGCCCAAGGTCCGGCTGCGGGCCGCCCCCCGTGCCGCCGCGCCGAAAGGCCGGGTGGTGACGGTGGAGGTGAAAAAGGAGGAATCGTAGGTGGAGCGTCCGTTGGACCCGTCCGCTCTCGTCGAGGCTCTTCTCTTCGTCGCCGACGAGCCGGTATCGGTGCAGCGGCTGGCCGAGGCCCTGGAGACGACACCCGGGCAGGTCGAAAAGGCCCTGCGGAGCCTGGAGGGGGCCCTGGAGGGCCGGGGCCTGCGCCTTCAGCGGATGGGGAGCCGGGTGCAGATGGTCACCGCGCCGGAGGCCGCACCCGTCGTCGAGCGGTTCCTGGGGCTGGGGGGCCGCCGTCGCCTCTCCCCCGCAGCCCTGGAGACGCTGGCCATCATCGCCTACCGCCAGCCCATCTCCCGGCCGGAGATCGAATCCATCCGGGGGGTCAACTGCGACAGCGTCCTGCGCACCCTCCTCTCCGCCGGGCTCATCGAGGAGGTCGGACGGGCCCCGACGGTAGGACGGCCTATCCTTTATGGGACGACGTTCGCTTTTCTGCAACATTTCGGTCTAAGTCGGCTGGAGGACCTGCCTCCGCTGGAGATGGATGAAGAGGTCCCGACAGCAAATCACCTTACGGAAAGGAGGAAGGGTTATGGCAAAGTTAGAGACCATTGAAGGCATCGGACCGGTCTACGCGGAGAAACTGCGGGCCGCGGGCATCCGCAGCATCGCTGCCCTGTTGAGCGCTGGGGCCACCCCGGAGGGACGGAAGGAACTGGCCGAGAAGACCGGCATCGGCGACGAGTACATCCTGGACTGGGTGAACCGCGCCGATCTGATGCGCATCCGGGGCATCGGCGAGGAGTACAGCGACCTGCTGGAGAAGGCCGGGGTGGACACCGTCGTCGAACTGGCTCGGCGCAACCCGGACAACCTCTACGAAGCGCTGGTGAAGGTCAACGAAGAGAAGAAACTGGTCCGGCGGCTGCCCACCCGCGACCAGGTCGCGGACTGGGTCGAGCAGGCGAAGAGCCTGCCGCGGGTCATCTCTTACTGAACCATCCGTCAGCCTCCCGCAGTTACGAACCTGCGGGAGGCTCCTTACACGCCTGCAACCGTGAATCGCCACAGAGGCGCAGAGGACCCAGGGGCCTCTCTATCGAGGACCTCTGTGACCTCTGCGTCCCTGTGGTGAAATCGTCATTCCACCGTGACGCTCTTGGCCAGGTTCCGCGGCTGATCGACGTCGCATCCCCTTCGCACCGCCAGGTGGTAAGCCAGGAGTTGGAGGGGAATGACGTTGACCACCGGAGAGAGGAGGGCCGGCGTCGGCGGGACGGTGAGGACGTAGTCGGCCTTGTCGCCGATCTCCTCATCCCCCTCCGTCGCCAACGCGATCACGGTCCCCCCCCGCGCCTTGACCTGCTCGATCTGGCTGACCATCTTGTCGTAGACGTGGTCGCGCACGGCGATGGCGACCACCGGCATCGATTCGTCGATCAGGGCGATGGGGCCGTGCTTCATCTCCCCGGCTGGATACCCCTCGGCGTGGATGTAGGAGATCTCCTTGAGTTTCAGCGCGCCCTCCAGGGCGATGGGATAGTTGATCCCCCGGCCCAGGTACAGGAAGTGCTCCCGGTCGAAGAACTCCTGGGCCAGTTGCTCGTACTCGTCGCCGTGGTCGAGGACCCGCCCCACCAGGTCGGGCAGCCGGGCCAGGTCGTCCACCCGCTGGCGGAGGGTTGCTTCGTCCAGCACGCCCCGTAACTCCCCCAGATAACACCCCAGCAAGTAGAGATCGACCAAACTGGTGGTGAACGCTTTGGTGGAGGCGACGCCGATCTCGGGGCCGGCGTGCATCAGGATGTGGCCGTCGGCGATGCGGTGGGCCTGGCTGCCGATGACGTTGACGATGGACCACAACCGTGCCCCCTTCCGACGGGCCTCCTCCATCGCCGCCAGCGTGTCCACCGTCTCTCCGCTCTGGGTGATCGCCAGCACCGCCGTGTCCGGATCGACCAGCGGATCGCGGTAGCGGAACTCCGACCCGTAGTCCACCTCCACCGGCACTCGGGCCAGTGCTTCGATGATGAACTTTCCCACGAGCCCGGCGTAGGCGGAGGTGCCACAGGCGACGATGAACATCTTCTTCAGGCTACGCGCTTCCTCGGGCGTGAGGGTCAGCCCCTCCAGCCGCACCCGCCCCTCGTGGAAATCGGCCCGGCCGCGGAGGGTGTCGGTAATAGCCCGCGCCTGCTCGTAGATCTCCTTCTGCATGAAGTGGCGGTACGGCCCCTTCTCCGCCGCGACGGGGTCCCAGGGGATGGTATGGACCCGATAGGCGACCGGTTCGCCCTCCAGCGCCTCCACCCGGACCCCCTCACGGGTCACGATGGCCATCTGACGGTCTTCGAGGAAGATCATCTGCCGGGTGTGCTCGAGGATGGCCGGGATGTCGGAGGCGACGAAGTTCTCCCCC
>DROW01000221.1 GCA_011388675.1 Chloroflexota bacterium
AGCCAACGACGGGAACCCCCAGGGTCTCCAGGGTCTCCAGCGTGCGGCTCAGGTCGAGGATGGCCTTCGCCCCAGCGCAGACAACGACGATGGGGATGGAGGCCAAGGCAGGCAGGTCGGCGGAGACGTCCTCAGGATGGCCCCGGTGGACCCCGCCGATGCCCCCCGTAGCGAAGACCCGCACCCCGGCCCGATGGGCCAGGTGCATCGTCGCCGCGACGGTGGTCCCACCGGTGCGTCTCTGGGCTACGACGGCGGGCAGGTCGCGCAGGCTCACCTTCGCCGGGTCCGACGCCTCCGCCAGCCCTTCCAGTTGGTCGGAGGAAAGCCCGACGTGGGGCACCCCCTCCAGGACCGCGACCGTCGCCGGGACGGCTCCCTCCTCCCGCACCACGGCCTCCAGTTCCCGGGCCACCTCCAGGTTGAGGGGGCGGGGCAGGCCGTGGGTGATGAGGGCGGATTCCAGGGCGACGACGGGCGCGTTGTCTGCGAGTGCTTTTGCGACCTCGGGATTGATGTTCATAGCAGGCTCCGGAGATCAGGTGCGTGATACGTGACGCGTGATGCGTGATACGTGATGCGTGACGCGTGATGCGTGATGCGTCAGGCGTCAGGTGTCATCAGTTCCGTCGCCAGGCGGGCGTATACCTCGGCGGCGGCACAGACGTCGTCCAGGGCGACCCATTCGTCGGGGGCGTGGGCCAGCCGGGGGTCGCCCGGCCCGAAGCCCACCGTCGGGATGCCGGCCACCCCCGCCGTGTACGTCCCTTCCGTGGAGAACTCCCAGTACCCAATGCGGGGACGCTTCCCCAACTGGGCCTTCACCGCACGGACCAGGGCCACCACCAGAGGATGGTCCTCTTCGACGACCCAGGGGGAGTAGAACTCCCGCGCCCGGCACGGGTATCCGGTGTAACTGGTGGCAGCGTACTCGGTGACCTCCACGTCGGCGCGGATGCCCTCGCGGGTGATCACCCGCTGGACCTCGGCCAGCGCCATCGCCTCGGTCTCCCCCAGGGTCAGGCGGCGGTCGATGATCAGGTCGCACCGGTCGGGGATCGCGTTGCGGCTCCCCGCCTGACTGCGGATCTCGGTCACGGCCAACGTCCCCGGCCCCAGGAAGGGATCGTCCCCCAACTGACCGGCCAGCAGTTCCAGGCCGAAGACCAGGCGGGCGGCAGCGTAGACCGCGTTCTCCCCCAGGTGGGGTTGGGAGGCGTGGGCGGAGCGACCGTAGACGGTCACCTTGAGTTCCAGACGCCCCCGCTGCCCGCGGGCGACCTGGAGGTTGGAGGGCTCCGCAATCAACACCCAGTCCGGCCGCACCCGCTCCTCCTCGATGAGGATCCGACTGCCCAGCCCCTCCGACGGCTCCTCCTGCACCACGCAGGCGACCACGACCCGGCCTTTCTGAGGCAGTCCGGCCCGGTGGAGCAGGAAGGCCCCGTAGACCATCGCCGCCAGCCCCCCCTTCATATCGCAGGAGCCCAGGCCATAAAGACGGCCTCCGTCGATCTCCGCCCCGAAGGGATCGTGGGTCCAGGCTTGGGCATCGCTGACCCGCACCGTGTCCATATGGCCGTTCAACATCAGCGTCGGTCCCTCTTCTCCTCCAACCCATCCGATCACATTGCCGACGCGGTCCACACGCACGTCGCGGAAGCCCAGCCGCTTCATCTCCGCCACGATCCGCTCCGCCAGCGGCCCCTCTCGGGTGGAGGGGCTAGGGATGCGGACCAGGTCCTGGAGGAAGGAGACCAGTCGTTCCCGTTCCTCAGGTTGCAATCGAAATTTCACCACACACCTCGCTCAAACTTGGTCGGATGTCTCAATATGCCCCTTCGCCGAAGAGGACCTTCGGCACCGTTCGCACCAGGATCTTGAAGTCCATCCAGAGCGACCAGTTCTCGATGTAGTAAATGTCCAGCAGCACCATTTCGTCGAAGGAAAGCCGACTGCGGCCACTGACCTGCCAGAGGCCGGTCATCCCCGGCGGGACCTCCAGCCGCTTCTTGTGCCACTCTTTGTACTGCGCTACCTCGGCGGGCAGGGGCGGCCGCGGGCCGACCAGGCTCATCTCCCCCCGCAACACGTTGATCAACTGGGGCAGTTCGTCCAGACTGGTACGACGCAGGAACCGCCCCACCCGGGTCAGGCGAGGATCGTCGCGGATCTTAAAGATGGGGCCGTCCGCCTCGTTGAGGTCGGCCAGCAACGCCTGCTCCCTCTCCGCCCCCTCGTGCATCGAGCGGAACTTGTACATCTCGAAGGTCCGTCCCCCCTTACCCACGCGGGTTTGCCGGAAGATGATCGGTCCGGGGCTGTCCAGCCGGATGGCGATGGCGATCAGGCCGAACAGGGGAGCTCCCGCGATCAGCCCGATCACGGAACCAACGATGTCGATGATCCGTTTGACGAGGAGCGCTCCCCGGCCGATGGAGACCTCGCGCACGCCGACCAAGGGGATGCCGCCCAGGCTTTCCACATCCACCTGGCTCAGGCTCATCTGGAACAGGTCGGGCACGATGCGGGCGCGGACCTGCTTCCGGTGGCACTCGCGGACGATCCCCATAATCTTGCGGTGGTACATCCAGGGCAGGGTGATGATCACCTCGTCTGCCTGATACTCCTCAATGGCCTGGGCCAGGTTGTCCAGCGGGCCCAGCGCTTTGAAGGGGCCGATGTCGGTGCGGCCCTTCTCGGGATCGTCGTCCACGAACCCGATGACCCGGTATCCCAATTCCGGCTGGGCGAAGATGTTGCGCATCACCCGTCGCCCCACCTCCCCTGCGCCGACGATGATCACCCGGGTCACGCCGATCCCCTTGGCCTGCAGGCGAGCGAAGGCGATCTTCTCCGCTCCACGCACGACCCCCATCAGGAGGATGGTCAGCAGGCCGACCTCCACCAGCATCGCGCGGGAGTAGTAACGGGGGCGAAAGACGAAGGTGATCGCCAGCATCAAGACGGTCACTTTGGTCGTGGCGTTGACGACGCAGTACATCTGCTCCATCCAGGAGCCCCGCCAATGACGATACACCCCATCCATCACGAAGAACAGGGGGAGGACGACGACGTAGAGCAACAGGAACGGGAGGTATGCGGAGAGGGGAGCGTGGTAAGCGATGTCCAGGAACCACCGCAGGTTGTATCGCACCCAGTAGCCGCCGACGAACCCGACGGCGATGACGACCAGGTCCAGAAGAACGACCCACCAGGGAGGGCGGTGGCCGTTCTTGTTCATCCCCACCCCTCCTCGGCTAAGGCCCGACGGTAAACCGCCACTGTGTCGGCGGCGGCCTTCTCCCAGGTGAAGCGAGCGGCGTGGGAAAGCCCCCGCCGTCTCAACTCCGCGCGCGCTGGTTCATCGGTCAGCAGCCGGTGGAGCCCTTCTGCGATCGCCCCTACATCCTCCGGGTCGACCAGCAGCGCCCCATCGCCCGCGGCCTCCGGCAGGGCGGAGCGATTGGAGGTCAGTACCGGCGTGCCGCAGGCCTGGGCCTCCACCACCGGCATTCCAAACCCTTCATACAGGGAGGGATAGGCGAAGACCGTCGCTGCGTTGTACCAGTACACCAACTGATCACCCGGTATGTAGCCGGGGAAGATCACCCGATCCTTCAGGCCCAACTCCTCCACGCGGGCGAACAGGTCGTGGAAGTACCATCCGCGGGCGCCGGCAAGGATGAGGACAGGTGCAGGGCACAAAGTCGCAGGGCGCAGGGTGGCGAAAGCGTCGACGAGGCGGATCAGGTTCTTGCGCGGCTCCAGGGTGCCCACGTAGAGCACGAACCGCTCCGGCAATCCCTCTCGCCGACGGAACGTTCCGACCTCCTCCGGCGGGAGCGGACGGAGGGCGGGGTCGACGCCGTGGTACACCACATCGATCTTGCGTCGGTCCACGCCTAGCAGGCGGACGGTCTCCTCGGCGGCGTGGGCGGAGACGGCGATGATGCGGCGGGCGCGGCGGACGGAGGCGCGGGTGAAGGCGCGCAGGTAAAGCCGGTTGGCGAGGCGAAAGAAGTGGGGATACCGAAGGAAACTGAGGTCGTGGATGGTGATGACGAGCGGGCAAGGGGAAAGCAGGGGGCCGACGAAGACGGGGCCGTGGACCAGATCCACCCCCATCCGGCGTAACGCCCACGGCTGGACGGCCTGCTCCCACACCACGCGCACCGGCGGCTTCGCCGTGGGCCAGCGGGAACGGCGAACGGCGTAGCCGTCTTCAGGGAGTCGGCTGTGCGGCCCCACAAAGACGGTCACCCGACACTCCGCACGTGGCAGGTGGGCCAGCAGGTAGTATATGTACCGATGCACCCCCGCGCTGCGGTAGGTGGGGGCGCCGGAGAGTAGGTGGGCGTTCAGGGCAACGTGCATGGGTCAACGAATGTGAAGCGAATAAACGAAGGTCCTTCGTTTGTCGGGAGCAGCATGGTCTGCAGGGGCAGCATGGCCCTCATATCCCGTGCGCTCCCGAAGCGAACAAGCGAATACCGTTCGTCCCCGTTCGTTGCCAAGTTGTTCGCTCATCGCCGCGTTATTCATACTCACCTTATGTTCTCCCGCCACCGACGGGTTCCCCGTGGTCGCCAAATGTATCGTTCAATGCGGTCACGCCAACCCTCCAATTTGCGTGGTGGGAAGATCCGCTTGAACTGAAGCCTCCTTCGGCCGAAATTGAACAACAGCCCCACCGGTTTTCCCGTGGCGGCCAGGTAAGTGATGACCTGCGCCACCTCCTCATTGGTCAGGAGATGAGGAAGGGCCTTCAGTTCGACGATTACCTCTCCCTCCACGAGACAGTCCAAGTAGAGCAACCCCACAGGCCGATCATCAAAGAAGATCCTGACCGGCACTTCGGTTTCCGTCTGGAATCCCAGTTCCTCAAGGCGGATGGCCAGGGCCCGTTGGTACGCTCTCTCCCGATGCCCCGGCCCCAGCCGATTGTGAACGTCCATCGCTGCTCCGATAATTCGGTAGCACAGATCGTGATACGGTGCGTCGGTGACCAGCCCCATTGTAGTCCTCCTTGTCTTCTGGCCGTTTCCTCGCTGTGGTTCATTCGTTTATTCGTTCCCCCACTCGCTGTGGCTCATTCGTTTATTCGTTCCCCCATTCGTTGCCCAACCCGCCACCTGCGCCGATGCACCGGCGACAATCCCAGCCTCACCACCGCCTCCCGGTGCGCCCGCGTCGGGTAGCCCTTGTGCCGGGCAAACCCGTAGCCCGGATGCTCCCGGTCCAGAGCCACCATCCGTCGATCCCGTTCCACTTTGGCGACGATGCTGGCGGCGGCGACGCTCAGGCAATGGACGTCTGCCTTCGGCAGGGATCGTTGGGGAAGGCCCAAATCGGGCAGACGGACGTAGTC
>DROW01000222.1 GCA_011388675.1 Chloroflexota bacterium
AGGCCCGTCCCTCCGACCACAAGGGCGATCACCACGCCCACCAAGAGGAGCAACCCGATCAGTCCGAATCCCATCATCATCTCTCTTCCTCCCTTTTTTCGATTTCGTTGCTCCCATTGTACAGGAAGCCTCGGCCCCCGGTAAGGAGCATCTGGCCCGTCTTCGCCCCCGCCGTTTGGCGGGGGGCGACCCGTCCGTTGCACGTCAAGAGGGTTCCCCACCAACGGACGGCTGGCAGGGAACCCTCTCTGGTCGGACTAGTGCCTATGGTGCATAGGGTGCTCGTGCATTCCCTCCGCGCCTTGCAGGTACCTCTCGGGGTCCTTTTCGAAGGCCACCTTGCACCCTGGCGCGCAGAAGTAGTAGGTCTCCCCCTTGTACTCCATTTTGGCCGGAGCCGTTTCCGGATCCACCATCATCCCGCAGACTGGGTCCTTTACCATTTGTCCTCCTCCTTAACAAGTTATTCCGCTTCCTGCTTCGCACCTCTTGCATCCTGCATCCTATCCCTTGTACCTCGCTTACGCCTGCACCTCCTTCCCCACAGTGAGCGCCTCCGCCCGTCCCAGCCGGAAGCCAACCGCGCCGACGACGAGAAAGTACACGCCATAGGCCAACACCTCCAGAAGCGACGGATTGCCGTTATAGCCGAACAGCGCTTTAAGTAAATTTCCTATCGCTCCACCCTCGTCCAAAACGGGATTGAGGTCCCACACGTGCTCGATGAGGGTGGGCAGCAGCGCCGCCTCCTGCAGTTCATGCACTCCCCGAGCCACCAACCCGGCAGCGAAGAGAAGCAAGAGGAAACCGGTAACGCGGAAAAAGAGCCGAACGTTGAGCCGTCGGCCGGTGGCGAAGGCGAGCCAGCCCAGGCCAACGGCTACTGCCAACCCCAGCGCGCCGCCGAGCAGCGTCTGAAGGGGAGTAGCCGTGAAAGCGGCAGCAGTGAGGAAGAGGACCGTCTCGATCCCCTCCCGCACCACGGCGATGAAGGCCAGGGCGAAGAGCGCTCCACGGCCTCCGGCGGCGGTGGCCCGCCGCACGTCTTGCTCCAACCCCGTCTGGATCTGCCGCCCCTGCCGCTGCATCCAGAAGATCATCCAGGTCAGCACCACCGCGGCTAGCAGCATCGTCGCGCCCTCGAAGATCTCCTCGCCGCGTCCTTCGAAAGCCACGCCCAGCCGATGGATCGCCAGCCCCGCGGCCACGCTGGCCCCGACAGCCGTCGCCACGCCAGCCCAGACCACCCTGGCCTGGTCGGCGTGCCCCAGCCTGCGCAGCACGCTCAACACGATGCCGACGATCAGCGCGGCCTCCAGTCCCTCTCGCAGTGTGATCAGTCCCGAAGCAAGCATATCCTCTCCTACAACTCGACGGTCGCTCCAAGGCGGGCCACGGCGACCTCCCACCCCCACTCTCCTAGCGTGCGGCAGAGGGCCTCGCTGGCCTGCGGCTCACCGTGGATGACGAAAGTCCGCCCCGGCGGGGTCGTAAAGCCCCCTAGCCAGCGCAACAGTTCGTCCCGGTCGGCGTGGGCGGAGAGGGCGTCCACCATGGCGATGTGCGCCCGCACCTCCACCTTCTCGCCGTGGATGCGGATCTTCTCCGCCCCCTCCAGCAGCCGCCGCCCCCGTGTCCCCTCAGCCTGATAGCCGACGAAGAGCACCGTGTTCCGGCTGTCGGGCAGCCGCCACTTCAGGTGGTGCAATATCCGCCCGCCGCTCAGCATCCCGCTGGCGGAGAGGATCACCGCCGGGCCCTCCATCCGGTTCAGCGCTTTGGACTCCCTCACGTCCCGCACGAAGCGGGTGTCCCGGCAACGCAACGGACACACTCGATGGTCCATCAACAGGTTGACGTCCAGGTTGTGGTCGTCGCCGAACTGACAGTAGATGTGGCTAGCCTCCACCGCCATCGGACTGTCGATGAACACTGGCAGGTCGGGCACGCGGCCCTTATCCTGCAACTGCCGGATATGGTAGAGCACCTGCTGGGTGCGCCCCACGGCGAAGGCGGGGATGAGCAGCACCCCACCCCGCTCCACCACGCCGTTCACCGCCTCCGCCAGCGCGTCCTGAACGGACTGGTCCGCGTGGGGCCGATCCCCGTAGGTCGATTCCACCAGCAGCACGTCCGCCTCCGGAATGCGGGTCGGTGGCTTCATGATCTCGTCGTTGTACCGGCCCAGGTCGCCGGAGAAGACCACCCGGCGGGTTCCATTGGGCGTCTCCACATCCACCTCGACGATAGCCGAACCAAGGATGTGACCCGCCGGCCGCCAAGTGACGGTCGCCCCGTCTAGGCGAAGCGGCTGGTCGAAGGAGACGGTGCGGACCTGCTCCAGCGCCGCCTGGGCATCGGCGATGGTGTAGAGGGGAAGGGCCGGTTGGTGTCGACTGTACCCCTTCTTGTTGGCATAGGCGGCGTCCTGTTCCTGGAGATAGGCCGAATCGGGGAGCATAATCTCAAGCAGCGCGCCGGTGGCGTCGGTAGCGTAGATCGGTCCCTGGAACCCCTGGCAGACCAAGCGGGGCAGGTAACCGGAGTGGTCGATGTGAGCGTGGGTGAGCAGAACGGCGTCGATCTGGGAGGGGGGAATGGGAAAGGGCTCCCAATTCATCTCCTTCGTCCGGCGTCCGCCCTGAAACAGACCGCAGTCCACCAGATAGCGCCGCCCGTCCGTCTGCAGCAGAAAGCGGGAGCCGGTGACCCCACCCGCAGCCCCCAGAAACGACAGTGTAGCACCCACGGTTTCTCTCCCTCGAGCAATCGTACCTACAATGCCATTGTAGTAGGGGGACGGGGGTCTAACCAGAGGTATCTGGCCCGTTCACGACCCCGCCATTTGGCGTAGGCCGCTCCCGGGGTGAGAGGGGATCTGTCCGACAGTTGCCAGCCTCCCGCAGGTTAGGGAACCTGCGGGAGGCTTCGCCCTTTCCCCATTTCTCGCAAGCGGTATATACTATCCGCCACGCTGACGAAATCGAGAGAGGAAACACCGGTGCCTGATACCAGCACTCCCGCCCAAGCCAACGACGACCCTTCCCTGCCGATGCGCCGGGTCGTTCAGACCTGGTGGCCGCTGGCGATGAGTTGGCTGCTGATGGCCGCCGAGTCGCCCGCCCTGAGCATCGTGGTGGCACGGCTGGCCGATCCGGAGGTCCACCTGGCCGCTTTCGGCGGCGTGGTCTGGCCGGTGGCGCTGATCATCGAGTCGCCGATCATCATGCTCCTCTCCGCATCGACCGCCCTCAGCCGGGATTGGCGGTCCTACCTCCGGCTGCGACGCTTCATGATGTGGGCGGGGGGACTGCTGACCGGGCTGCACGTGCTCATCGCCTTCACCCCCCTCTACTACGTGGTCGCCGAGCGGTGGATCGCTGCGCCGGCCGAGATCATCGAGCCGGCGCGGGTAGGGTTGATGATCATGACGCCGTGGACCTGGGCCATCGCCTACCGCCGCTTCCAGCAGGGGGTGCTCATCCGGTTCGGCCACTCCAGGGCAGTGGGGTTCGGGACCCTGGTCCGCCTCACCGCCGACGGGGTGGTGCTGCTGACCGGCTACCTCATCCACACCCTCCCCGGCATCGTCGTCGCCACCAGCGCGCTGGCTGTCGGGGTGGTCAGCGAGGCCGCCTACGCCGGCCTGCGGGTGCGCCCCGTGCTCCGCGACCAGGTCCGGAAGGTCCCTCAGGAGGGCGGCGAACTGACCGCCCGTGCCTTCCTCGCCTTCTACACCCCCCTGGCGATGACCTCCCTTCTCAACCTGCTGGTGCAGCCCATCGGCAGCGCGGCGCTGAGCCGGATGCCCCAGGCGCTGGAGTCGCTGGCCGTCTGGCCCGTCGTCTCCGGCTTCATCTTCCTTCTCCGCAGCGCCGGGATGGCCTACAACGAGGTCGTCATCGCGCTGCTGGACCAGCCGGGGGCGGCCCGGAACCTCCGGCGCTTCACAGCCCTCCTCACGGCGGTGACGACGGCGCTGTTGTTACTCGTGGCGGCCACTCCGCTCTCCGCCTTCTGGTTCGGCCGCGTGTCGGCGTTGAGCCCCCGCCTGGCGGCCCTCGCCAGCCACGGACTCTGGCTGGCCCTGCCGCTTCCTGGCCTCAACGTCCTTCAGAGCTGGTACCAGGGGGCCATCGTCCACAGCCGCCGCACCCGCGGCATCACCGAGGCGATCCTGGTCTTCCTGCTGGTCACCAGCGCGATCCTGTGGGCCGGTGCGGCCTACGGGAGATTGCCGGGACTGTATGTGGGTCTCGTGGCCTTCGCGGTCGGGCGGACCCTCCAGATCCTCTGGCTCTGGTGGCGCAGCCGCCCGGCGATGCGCCGTCTCTCAGCCGCTTAACGATCACCACAGAGCAACTGTGTTGTAAGTCAAAAGTCAAGTGGCTTTGAGATGGGGTCAAGCCCCACAGAGAGTCGGATTCCAGGGTTGATGACGGCGAATCATTGCGTTCAACACGGTCAGCAGGTATCGCATACAGGCTGCCAGGGCGACCTTTTTCTCCTTCCCCCGCTCCAGCAGCCGTTGGTAGCGCTGACGCAGTACGGGATTGCTCCGAACGGCGGCCAAGGTGGCCATAAACAACACGTTCCGTACTGCTGGACGTCCTCCTTGAATGCGCCGTTTTCTTCGCCGTTGTCCGCTCTCGTTGTTCATCGGCGCCACGCCTACCAGGGCAGCGATCTCCTTCCGGTCGGCCTGTCCCAGCTCCGGCAGTTCCGCCGCCAGCGTTGCTGCCGTCACCTTTCCCACCCCCGGCACGCTTCTCAGGATGTCCACCTTCTTCTTCCACTCCGGCACCTGGTCGATCAAGTCGTCGATCTCTTGGTCCACCTGCTCGATCTGCTTCTCCAGCCATCGGATATGCTCTTCGATCTGCCCCTGGATACGCGCCGGCGCAGTGTCCAGCCGATTGGCCTCCGCCGTCCGCATCTCCAACAACTGCCGTCGACGGCGAACCAGCTCCTTCAGGTATTGCTGTCGCTCGTCCGGCAGAGTGTAGGGGCGGGGCTTCACCGCTTCCCCGAATCGCGCCAGCACGCGGGCGTCCAGCCGGTCCGTCTTGGCCAGAAGGCCGGTCGCTCGGGCAAAAGCCCGCACCCGGCGGGGATTCACCCGGGCTACCGGCAGCCTCGCCAGGCACAGGACCTCCAGCAATCGCCGCTCGTATCCCCCCGTCGCCTCCACGACGATGAGCGCAGGCTTCACCGCCCGCAGCCGCTGGACCAGCTCCCGGAGACCTTGAGGCTCGTAAGCGACCGACCACGCCTCCCCCTCCAGCCCGATCACCACCTCCAGCATCGTCTTGGACACGTCAATGCCCACGTAGAGATCGCTCTCCTGCGACATTGCCACCTCCTCCAACTTGAGGTAGAATATCACGGGATGCCCTTTCTAGCGATACGGGCTCTTGCGGCCCCAACAACTGTTCGGGCCATCCCGGTGAGGACACGGCGACCCTTGCTCTGCGACGGTCTCCCTGGGGGACCTAGGCACGATCGGTCTGCCGTGTCCTTGCCTTTATTATACTAGGCACAGAGGACACAGAGATTTTTATCAGGAGAGGTAGTGCAGGTGCGACGCACCTTCGAGGTGCGTCGCACCTGTTGTACCAAGACGCTATGGGCGAGCCGTCGCCTGCGCCGACTGGCTGGCGGCCTCAGGCGAGAGGGGAGAGGCCGACCGCCGAGCGTACTCCGGTCGGATCTCCACCCGCCGCAGCGTGTTGGCGTTGGTGACCACGGTGATCGAGGAGGTCGCCATCGCGATCTCCGCCAGCACCGGGTGCATCCAGCCGACGATCGCCAGAGGGATCATCACCACGTTGTAGAAGAAGGCCCAGAAGAGGTTCTGCTTGATCTTGCGGAAGGTAGCCCGGCTCAGGTTGATCGCCTCCACCACGCCGGTCAGTTCCCCCCGCACCAGGGTCACATCGCTGGCCTCGATGGCGATGTCGGTGCCGGTGCCGATGGCGATCCCTACGTTGGCCTGGGTCAGTGCCGGGGCGTCGTTGATGCCGTCCCCCACGAAGGCGACCAGGCCGAACCGGGCCTGCATCTTCTCCACCTCGGCCACCTTGCCGTCGGGAAGGACCTCGGCCAGCACGTGGTCGATCCCCACCCGGCGGGCGATCGCCTCGGCGGTGCGCCGGTTGTCGCCGGTGATCATCGCCGTCTCCAGCCCCATCCGGTGCAGTTCCTGGATGGCGGCCACGGAATCCTCCTTCAGCGTATCCGCCACGGCGACGGCGCCGATCAGTTCCCCATCCACCGCCACCAGCATCGCCGTCTTCGCCTCCTCCTCCAGCCGGCGCATCGTCTCTTCCAGCGGTGTGGGGTCGATGTCGTGCTCCTCCATCAGCCGCCGGGAACCGACCAGCACCCGATGCCCGTCGATCGTCGCCATCACCCCCCTACCCCGCAGGGCCTGGAAGGCCTGGGGTTCCGCCAGGTCCAACCCCTCCGCCTCCGCCCGCTCGACGATGGCCCGGCCCAAGGGATGCTCGGAGCCTCGCTCTGCGGACGCGGCCCAATAGAGGAGGGTTTCAGGCTGCAAGGTTTCAGGTTGCAGGTCGCCGGGAGAACCCGAACCCTGCAACCTGGAACCTGAAACCACCACATCTGTAACCTCAGGCCGCCCTTTCGTGATCGTCCCCGTCTTGTCGAAAATGACCACCCGCACGTCCTTCAGGGTCTGGATCGCCTCGCCAGAGCGGATGAGGACGCCGTGCTCGGCGCCCATGCCGCTACCGACCATCAACGCGGTGGGGGTAGCCAGGCCCAACGCGCACGGGCAGGCGATGACCAGCACGGCGACCATCGATACGATGGCCAGGGTGACGACGCTCAGATTGGGATTGACCCAGGGGAGGAAGGAGCCCGCCTGGACCAGGACGCGCATCGTGTCGGGGAAGATCAGCCAGGCCAGCAGGGTCAGCACGGCGATGGAGATCACCACCGGCACGAAGACCCCCGTCACCCGGTCGGCGAACTCCTGGATGGGCACCTTTGAACCCTGGGCCTCCTCCACCAGTTTGATCACCTGGGCCAGGAAGGTATCTCGACCCACGCGGGTGGCCCGCACCTTGAGCAACCCTTCCTGGTTGACCGTGGCCCCGATCACCTCGTCGCCCGGCCGTTTGTTGACCGGCATCGACTCGCCGGTCGCCATCGACTCATCCACCGCGCTCTCCCCCTCGACGACGACGCCGTCGGTGGGGATCTTCTCCCCGGGGCGGACGATCATCAGGTCCCCTACCTGGACCTCCTCAATGGGCACCTCCACCTCCCGCCCATCCCGCACCACGCGGGCGGTCTTGGCCCCCAGTTCCAGCAGTTTCCGGATCGCCTGGGACGCCCGGCCCTTGGCTGTCTCCTCGACGTACCGGCCGGTGAGGTGGAAGGCCATGATCATCGCCGAGACGCCGGCGTAGTTGGCGACCGGGAAGAAGAAGGAGGCCGGCCCGGTGAGGAGCGACACCCCCGTGCCCAGCGCGATGAGGGTGTCCATATTGGCGTAGCCGTGCAGCACCGCCGTCAGACCGCTGCGGTAGGTACGACGGCCCACCCAGAAGAGGACCGGTAAGGAGAGCACGATCATCCCTAGATTGAAGACGGTCGCGCTGGGCCACACGACCCCGAAGACCATCTCCACCAGCATCCAGAGGATGATCGGGCCGGTGAAGAGCCAGGCGACCCGCATCCGGAAGCGGGCCTGGCGCATCTTCCGCTCCGCCTCATCCTCCTCCTCTTCGACCGCGCCCTCCTCGGGCGCCTCCAGCACCTCGTACCCCGCCTCCGCCACCGCTCGCTTGAAGTCGTCCAGTCCCGCGACGCCGGGGACGAAGGTGACGGTGGCCTTCTCGGTGGCCAGGTTGACGTTGGCCTCCACCACCCCCGGCACCTTACTGAGGGCCTTCTCCACGTGGGCGACGCAGGAGGCGCAGGTCATCTCGCCGATGGGCAGGGTGATCGTCTCTGTGGGGACCTCGTAGCCGGTCTCCTCCACCGCCTCCACCAGGTCGCCCACCGTCGCCGCGTCGAGACGGAACGCCACGACGGCCTTCTCGGTCGCCAGATTGACGTGGACCTCCTCGACGCCCTCTACTTTCTTCAGAGCCTTCTCCACGTGCGCCACACAGGAGGCGCAAGTCATTCCCTGCACCGGCAGCGCGACCTTCTGTTCAGCCATCTCTACCTCCCAACCCGATCCACGATTATCGCTGGATCAGTTCGTAGCCCGCCGCCTCCCAGGCCCGCATCCCTCCGTCCACTTCGAGGACGTTGGTGTAGCCCAGGGAGACCAACGTCTTCGCCGCCAAGGTGCTCATCGCACCGCTGCGGCAGTACAGGACGATAGTCGCGTCCTTATCCGGTAACTGGTCCAGGTAGTTGGCGATCTCGTTGTAGGGGATGAACAGGTCGGTCTGGGGGATCTCCCCCGCGTAGGGGATGTGGACGTTGACCAAGACGAAGTCCTTCTCCTCCAGCATCGCGGCCAGTTGCTGGACGGTGATGTCGGTGTAGCCGTCTGCGTTCTTCGTCGGCATCTCCCCCTCCGACGGTGGGGCGGTGGGGGCCTGGGCACAGGCCGTCAGAACCAGGGCCAGCGCGGTCAGCGCCGCTGCCAGCCAGATCGCTTTTTGTCCGTTCATTTCTCTCCTTGCTGTGACGGCATCTTTGTTGTACGCCTATCGCCATTATAGGGGAGGAGGAGCCGTCCCGCCAGCGGCATCTGGCCTGCTCCCAGACCCGCTGTTTGGCGGGGGGTAGATATCGGGGAGGAAGGGCCGTGGCCGTCGCGGCGTTTCACCCCAGAGGAGGTGACGGAGGCCACCCCCATCGCGCGGCCGTGGAAACCGCCCAGGAGGGCGATGATCCCTCGTCTAGAGGCCCCCTCCAGGTGCTCTTGCCTTCGTTTCGCAAGGGCCGGTCACCCGACCCCCGGCTTCGAATCCCGGCGGACGCCCTGCTTGTCCCCCTCCCCCGCCGGATGTATAATCTTCCTCGTCAATCGGGAGGTGATGATGCGCTACCACGTCATCCTGGTCGTGGGGCTCCTGCTCCTGGGCCTGATGGTCGGTTGCACCCGCGCCACATCGACCGTCGAAGGCCCTACGCCGACCCCCACACCCACCGTC
>DROW01000223.1 GCA_011388675.1 Chloroflexota bacterium
CCTGTTCCCATACCGGTCCAGTTGGGACCATCTGGTCCACGCTTTCCTTGTCCCCCAGTGGGAGGGCGAGCCCCGAGAGAGCGGCGAGATGGAGCCGGCCTGGTTCCGGCTGGAAGAGATCCCCTTCGATCGGATGTGGGACGACAGCGCCTACTGGCTCCCTCACGTTCTGTCCGGGAGGCGGGTGCGGGCGGTGTTCATCTTCGGGGAGGATAACGAGCACGTCGCTGAGGTCTCTATGGAGGTATTGGGCCGTCCGATCCAGGGGTAGTCCGTATTTGTTGAGGAAGCGAGGAAGCAGGGAAGCACGGGAACGGGCGGTCGGGCGATCGGCAACGGGCAGCCTTAATATGCAGCCAATAGCAGGCGGCCGACGACCGGTTACAGAGGGAGAGGGTAGGGGGAAGGTCCTCCTGGTCGCCGCCGATTGGCGCACGCGGGCGCTGTTACTGGCGGAACTGAAGGAGGCCGGGTACGACGTTATGGCCCTGCCGGGGATTCGGTGGGCCCTCGCCGCCCTGGCGGGTGGGCGGGTGGTGCCTGTGTTGGCGGTGCTGGATGTGACCGGCGACGCGGACGCATCCCCTGCCCGGGTGCGGCAGTTGCTCCGCCTGCTGGGCGACGCGCCTCTCGTGCTTCTGGTGGGCACCTACGATGTGCAAGTTTTTGCCCCTCTGCGTGGCCGGGTGGCTGCCTGGCTCTCCCGCCCGCTTCGCCTAGCCCGCGTCGTCGAGGCTGTCCGTTGGCTCTACCCCCCTCCCTGATGCCCGTCCCCGGCGCGATCTCCCGCCCCGGTTTCAGCCGGGGCGCTTTGCTAACCCTCCCGAGGCCACAAACTTGGCGAAGGAGGGAATGTCGGGGAAGATCTCTGTGGAGAGGGTGAAGATCACCCAGTTCTCCGTTAGCGGCGAGATGGTATAGACGGGGACGCCAGCCCGGTACGCCTGCCACATCTCGATGGCCGTCCCCATACTCGCCTCCGGGACGTAGGCCACCAGACAGTCCGCCGCCGCCGCCAGTTCCGCCATCTCCAACAGCGTCCGCTTCGCCCGCTCCCGGTCGTAGTTCACCCCGTCTGGATGGATCTGATTGGGGTCCCAGATCTCTACCCCCGGGATGAACCGGCGCAGGATCTGGGCGATCTCCTCCCGATACGTCTGAGGGACGATGGCAGCCCCCCTCCGCGTCCCCTGCATCACTCCAGCGATGAAGACTCGCACGACACCTTCCCTCCCTCAAGGAATGGCCTCGATCATACCACAGCCTGGCCTCCGGGCAAAGGGGAAACCCCGGGGTTCAGACCTAGGCTCGGATGGGGCGTTCGAGGCAGATCACGCACCCGGAAGGCGACCGGCACTTTCAGCCCACTCAGGGGCGATTGCTGATCCATTGGGTTCCCGTAGGTGCTCTTGCCTCCGTTTCGCAGGTGCCGGTCGCCTCTCCTGCCTTCCGCCTCGAATACCGGACGGCTCATTGACTGACAAAACTTGAGGGTGCGGCAGTCATCGTGTATGCTCCTCGCAGACAGAAGAAACCACAAGGTTTAAGGAGGAGCGAACGATGGCCACCACACCCCGGCTCTATGATACCCTGTGGACGGTGTTTTCGACAAATCGCC
>DROW01000224.1 GCA_011388675.1 Chloroflexota bacterium
AATATCGGCCAACGCCTTCTCCCGCTTCTCCTCCGGGGTGATGAAGTGCTTGGCGGGGAAGATCTGGATCTCGTCCAGCTCAGCCAGCACCTCGCCGGTGAGGGGATCGACCTCCGCGATCCGCTCCACCTCGTCCCCCCAGAAGCCGATACGGTAGGCGGTCTCCCCGTAGGCGGGCATCACCTCCAGCGTATCGCCCCGCACGCGGAAGCGGCCCCGGCTCAGCTCGAAGTCGTTCCGCTCGTAGTAGATGCTCACCAGGTGGCGGAGCAGCGTCTGGCGGCGGTACCGCTCCCCCCGGGCCAGCCGGACCACCACCCGGCCCCATTCCTCGGGATCGCCGATGGCGTAGATGCAGGAGACGGAGGCGACGATGATCACGTCCCGCCGGGAGAAGAGGGCGGTGGTGGCGGCCAGCCGCAGCCGGTCGATCTCCTCGTTGATGTCGGCGTCCTTCTCGATGTAGAGGTCGTACTGGGGAAGATACGCCTCCGGCTGATAGTAGTCGTAGTACGAGACGAAGTACTCGACGGCGTTGTGGGGGAAGAAGTCGCGGAACTCGGCGTAGAGTTGGGCGGCGAGGGTCTTGTTGTGGGCGATGACCAGGGTGGGCTTCTGGACCTGCTCGATGACGCAGGCGAGCGTGAAGGTCTTGCCCGTGCCGGTCGCGCCGAGCAGGGTCTGATGCTTATACCCCTTCCGCAGCCCCTCGACCAGTTTCTCGATGGCCTGGGGCTGGTCGCCGGTGGGTTTAAAGTCGGATACGAGACGGAACTTCGGCATCGGTTATATTTTACCACAGAGGCGAGGAGGGCGCAGGGGATTGTAATGAGACAAAGGTTGGGGGCAGGGGGAGAGCGCCGTCCCGTCTCGATCCTCTCTTCGCTGCTTCCTCCTGGCTTGCGGGGAGAGGGCAGCCCACCGCTGGCGGGCGGGGACAAACCGGTGTATATTATCCGCAAGGATCAGGGACCGAGGAGGCGGGTGATGGCCAAGGCAGATGTGCTCGTGCTCATTCTGGGAGGGGGGCGTGGCACGCGGCTGTACCCTCTGACGAAGTTACGGGCCAAGCCGGCGGTTCCTCTGGCCGGCAAGTACCGGCTGATCGACATCCCGGTCAGCAACTGCATCAACTCCGGCTTTACCCAGATCTTCATCCTCACCCAGTTCCTCTCGGCCTCCCTGCATCGGCACGTCTTTCAGACCTACAAATTCGACATCTTTACCCCTGGGTTCGTCGAGATCCTGGCGGCCGAGCAGACTCTTACCAGCACCGATTGGTATCAGGGGACCGCGGACGCGGTCCGCAAGCAGTTGCACCACCTGGAGACACGGCCTGCAGAGGACATCCTCATCTTGGCTGGGGACCATCTTTACCGGATGGATTACCGGGAGTTCCTCCAGCATCACCGGGAGACCCGTGCCGATGTGACCATTGCCGCCATCCCGGTGTCGGCGGCGGACGCCTCCCGCTACGGCATCCTGAAGATCGACGAGGAGACCCGGATCACGGCCTTTCGGGAGAAGCCAGAGACGAGGGAGGAACTGGAGGGCCTGGAGAGCCACGTGGATGCCGAAAGGCCGTATATGGCTTCGATGGGAATTTACTTCTTCCGGCGGGATGTGCTCTTTCGGCTGTTGGACGAGGTGGAAGGGGAGGATTTCGGGAAGCACGTCATCCCTGCGGCCATCCAATCCGAGCGGGTGTATGCCTTCCCCTTCGACGGGTACTGGGAGGACATCGGGACGATCAGGGCCTTCTACCAGGCCAATCTTGCCCTCACCCGTCCCAATCCGCCGTTCAATTTCTACGATCCCAACCGGCCGATCTACACCCGCCCTCGCTTCCTTCCCGCCTCGCGGATCGACGGGTGCCGGTTGGATCGGGTGGTGGTGGCGGAGGGGTGCCGCCTGTATGAAGCCGATCTGGAGGAGTGTGTCGTAGGGTTGCGGAGCATCGTCCGCCCCGGAGCCCGCTTGCGGCAGGTGGTGATGATGGGGGCGGACTTCTACGAGGACGAGGATCAGAAAGCAGAGAACCGTCGACTGGGCCGCCCTAACGTCGGCATCGGTGCCAACGCAGTCATCGAGCGGGCCATCATCGACAAGAATGCCCGCATCGGCGAGGGGGTCATCATCCGTTCCCACGAAGGGGAGCCAGACCGCGAGGAGGAGCATTACGTCGTTCGGGATGGGATCGTCGTCATCCCGAAGAACGCCGTGATCCCCCCCGGGACGACGATCTGAGGCTTTCCCTCGCTACCGGTTTCGGCCTCGGGAACCCTGCGCCGGGTCGCGGGAATGGGAGCGCTGGCTTCTCTCCGTGCCTATCCGTGCGAAGAACGCCGCCGTGTGGCGGGCGATTCGCCCCCAGGAGAACTCCGCCGCCAGCGCCGCCGCCCCTTCCTCCAGGCGGGACCGAAGGGCGGGGTCGGCAGCGACGCGCCGGATCGCCTCCGCCAGCCCCCGGGGGTCGTTGGGTTTCACCAGGAGCATGTTCTCCCCGTCCCGCACCTGGGGGAGCGGCACCGCCGGGCGGGTGGTGACGATGGCCCGGCCGTGGGCCAGGCAGGCCATCAGCGTGCCCCGCCGGAAGGAGACGCCGTCCCGGTATGGCAGCACGCAGAGATCGGTCGCCAGCAACCCTGCTGAGACCGCCTGAGGGTCGGTGTAGCCGGTCCAGTGGACTCGATCCCCCAGGCCCAACTCATCGATGAGCCGCTCCACCCGCTCCGCATAGGCCCTGTTGGTGGGATCGGAACTGCCGACCCGACCGCCGATCATCAGGAGGTGGACGGGCAGGCCCTGCTCCGCCAGCGAGGCCACGGCGCGGACGAGATCCTCCACTCCTTTGCTCTCGTTGAGGAAGCCGAAGTAGCCCAGAAGCAGGTCGTCCGGCCCGACGGACCAGCGGGCCCGCTCGGCCTGCCGGTCGTACTCCGGCGGGGGGACAGGGGGGATGTTGCTGCCGATGGGAATGAGGGCCAGCCGGTCGGAGGGGACCTCGTCCTGCAACCGCAGGTAGTCCTCCTGGTTGGTGACGATCACCCCGTCGGCGTGGCGGGCCATATACCGGACCACCCACCAGCGCAGAGGCCCGGCCTTCGGGAACAGGTAGGGCACCCGCAGGTCGTGGAAGGTGACGACGACGGGAGGGCGGTCCGTGGGACGGGGGAGGAAGTTGATGGCGGGGTGCATCCCGTAGGCGGCGGCCTGGTACTGGACGTTCAGGATGTCCAGGTTCAGCCGTCGGGCGAGGTCCAATACGTGCCGCCAGCAGCCCCAGCGCCAGTGGGGAACGGTGCGGTGGGTGGGAACCTCACCCCCGCCTCCGGCCCCTGCGAGGCCGTCCCCTCCCTCCCTCCCGTTGGGGGCAAGGGGTGGGGATGAGGTAACGACGTGCACCTCGTGCCCCAGATCGATGAGGTGCCGTCCCAGTTCGCGGGTGAAGTCCCCCACTCCTCCCTGGGCGGGGGGGTACTCTCCGGTGACCAGGCCGATGCGCATAGATCCTCCTGGGCGAGTGGGTTCAGCGCAGGTCGCGCCAGGCGGGGACGCCGCCTGCTCCCTCCGCTGCCCGGGCTGCCCGCGCGATAGCCCGGGCGACCGCCTCGGCGGCGTAGGCCCCGATCAAGTTGACGTCGGCCCGCTTGCGGCCGGTGGAGAGGGCGAAGAGCGTGTCGCCGTCGAAGAGGGTGTGGGCCGGTCGGACGGCGCGGGCGATCCCGTCCTGGGCCATCTGGGCGACCTTGTTGGCTTCCTCTTTGCTCAGTCGCGCGTTGGTTGCTACGACGCCGATGACGGTGCTGGAGGCAAAGCGGAGGACGGCCTTGCCCACCAAAGAGCGCATCACCTCCAGCGTCCCTCCGGGACGGTCCCCGCGGGGCCTTCGTATCCCTGCCAGCACCTCGTTGGTCTCCGGGTCGACGATGTCGCCGAAGGGGTTGGCGACCACCAGTGCGCCGACCACCAACCCCCCGCCCAGGCCAAAGGCGGCCGTGCCCAAACCCGATTTCATCGCCCGTTCGATCCCCAGGATCTTGCCCGCCGTCGCGCCGGTCCCGGCACCGACGTTCCCTTCCGCCACCGGCCCATCGCTGGCGGCTTCGCAGGCGGCATACCCCATCGCCGGGTCGGGTCGGGCGTGCGGATCGCCCAGATCCAGGTCGAACAGGATGGCCGCCGGGACGATGGGCACCTTCGCCACGCGGGCGTCGAAGCCGATGTCGTGCTCTTCCAGGTAGCGGACCACCCCGTCGGCGGCGGCGAGGCCAAAGGCTGATCCGCCAGCCAGCAGAACGGCGTGGATCTTCTCCACCAGGTGCATCGGGCGCAGGAGGTCTGTCTCGCGGGTGCCCGGTGCACCGCCCCGCTGGTCCACCCCGCCGACGGCCCCCCTCCCGCAGAGCACGACGGTGCAGCCAGTCAGTCCCTCCGGGTCGGTAGCATGGCCGACGCGGATACCGGGAACGGCGGTGATTCCCTTGGGTAAAAGGTCGATCATTCTCCTACCTCCGCTCTGGAGACACGGGCTGCTCGGGTCCTTCTTTCCCCGTTGCTGGAGTATAGCGCAACGGGAGGAGGACGCAAGGCCGCCGGTGGGGATGGAGCGCGGTGCCCCGATGGCTTGTCCGAACCTTTGTCCCGGCCCCCGATATGCAATTTGCCCGTTATAGCAACTGTAGTATAATTTTGACGAGGGTTTCTGCTTGGCCTGCAGTCCTCCGTACGATGGGGTTCGTCGATATGTTCTGAAAGTGCTTTCTCACTCCCTCACGTCCAACTCCTTTTCTGCCCGTCTGCTGAGGGAGTCCGTGTTTACCTGCGCTCCACGTGGAGGCCACCTATGCCAGAATGCATCGTTTGTAAGGGGGAGTACGAACCAGGCAGGCCCTGTCCGCGCTGTGGAGCGGACAACACCCCCTGGGAGAGATGGCGGGAGCAGATGCCCGAGGAGCAGGGGGGATGGAGGAGTCCTCTGGCCTTCGCCGAGCCCCATCTGTACCTTCCCTTTGTCATCACCTTCCTCGCCTTCGGCTGCGGCCTTCTGGGTCTCGGCGGCGTCTGGGCGGGGCTCACGGCCGGGGTTCAGTTGCTCTTCCTCATAATGACGGTGAGCGGATGTCTCCTGGCCTTTTACGCAGTCTACGAAGCGCGGCATCAGATTCGGGAGCAACAACTCCTGTCCCGGGTGCGGTCGGGCAGGCTGGCCTGGCTCCGCAGGCCTAATGCGCGGGCCATTCTGCTGCCTGCCCTGACTTTGCTTCTCCTCTTTCTGTTTGTGCTGGCGATCCTCTCCTCCGACCTTCTGCGCTCGCTGCTGTGCATCTTCGTCTTTGAGCCTGGCTACTGCAAGAACCCTCCTGGAGGGCTCAGGGCCCGTCTCCTTGAGGCGTTCCCGCTCATCCTGGCCCTCTTTTACGGAGGGGGATTGATTTCCTTTACTTACTCTTCCTCCCTCCTTCTGGCGCTTCGGTATGCCAACAGGCTGAACGAGGCCCTGCCGCAGCCGATCTTTTTGGACGAGAACCGGCTGGCTTGTATCGTCCGTCGGGCGGCGGAGCAGGTGTTGAACCGGCGGGATGGGATGACCGTCCAGGTCGTCAGAGGGATGACGACTATGGCGACGGAGAGCGGTGCCACGGGTCCGGTGCTGCCGCCGTCGACCGACAACCCAGTTCGGCAAGGATACGTCCGTATGGGAGAGCAGGTGTTGCTCTCCGGGCGGTGGAACTGGGAGGGGGTGGAGCGCACGGCCGATGGTGGCATTCGTATGCGGGCCTACGCTGAGGTGAGAAAGGGGATTAAGGAACTGATCGACGGCTCCCGGGCGGAGCAAAGTGTGACCGTGGTCTACACCGTCACGGCCGATCCTTGGGGGCGAATCCGCAAGATCGAGCGGCAGGAGAAAGACCTATCCCAGGATGGGTTCGGTTAACTGGTTCTGGGGGGCAAGAGCCGGAGGATCGGGTGACCTCTTTTCCTTTCGGGATAGGTTAGGGCGGGGCAGGTGTGGCGCTCTTTCTATTCTGGGTTGTGCTGTCTTTTTCATCTCCGTGGGTTGACAAAAATCGGAAGATGGGGTATATTCTGGGCCGACCTTGACCGCGGGAGTGTAGGTTGGTATAATAGAGCCCGCGCCGACGTGGCTCAATCGGCAGAGCACCCGCCTTGTAAGCGGGCCGGTGCGGGTTCGAGTCCCGCCGTCGGCTCCTGAGAGAGCCTTCGCGACAGAGCGAACGTGGGTCGGTGTCCCGAGCGGCAAAGGGGGCGGACTGTAAATCCGCTGGCTCAGCCTTCGCAGGTTCGAGTCCTGCCCGGCCCACCTAGAAGCAAACGGCCCGGCTCGTTGCCGGGCCGCTTGAGTATGAATCCGATCTATCCCACACCGTACACCTCCACCGCCCCGTCCGACGTTGCCAGCACCTGCGGCAACGGGGCGGCCACGTCCCGCACAAACTGCGTCTCCTCCCCATTCGCCCCCCGTGCCATCCGCAGACCGTCCCCCGTGTAGGTGTAAACCAACGAGGCGGTAGGAGCGCGGGGCCCTGTGTACCTACGCACCCGCACCATTCGCCCTGTCCCATCGTAAGTATACGTGAATTTTCCATCATCCACCAGGTTACCGTGTGTGAAATGCCACACTGGCTGTTTTTCTTTTTTCCCATTTGGTTGTAAACTTCCTTCCGTTATGAAGAGATCCGAGGCAGAATTCCGAGTCGATTGGGAACCGATTGGGAAACGGGTCAGGATACCGGACGGGGAGACCCTCCTCGCCGCGGCTCAGGCGGCCGGCGTGGAGTTGGTCGCTCTGTGCGGCGGGGCTGGCCTGTGCGGGAGTTGCCGGGTACGCCGGATGGAAGGGGAACTCTCCCCCCTCACCCCCGCCGAGGAGGCGGCGCTGACCCCCGAGGAGATCGAAGCCGGATACCGGCTTGCCTGCCAGGCCCGCCCCCTGAGCGATGTCAAGATCGACGTGCCGCCGGAGTCCCTCACCACGCCCCAACGGCTACAGGTGGAAGGGCAGGAGGCCGAGGTCCCACTGGACCCGATGGTCGAGCCGGTGGATCTGGAGATCGTTCCGCCCGACCTGCACGACCTGCGGGCGGACGACCTGCGGGTGGAGGCAGCGCTCGCCGAGGAAGGCGTCTCGCCTGTCTCTATTTCCCCGCCGGTGCTGGCTTCTATCTCCGATGACCTCCGCACCCACCGGTGGTCGGTCCGGCTGGCCCACCGCCAGGGCGAGGTCGTCGCTGTGCTCCCGACCGGCACCCCTCTCTTGGGACTGGCGGTGGACATCGGCACGACCAAACTGGCCGCCTACCTGGTGGATCTGGGGACGGGGAGGACGCTGGCGAAGACGGGGGCGATGAACCCCCAGATCGCCTACGGCGAGGACGTGATCGCCCGCATCGGCTACGCCAACGACCACCCCGACGGCCGCCAGGTGCTCCAATCCCGCCTCGTCGCCACCCTCAATCAGATGGTAGCCGACCTGTGCGCGGAGGCCGGTGCGGAGCCGGAGCAGATCGTAGAGGCGGTCGTCGTCGGCAACACGGTGATGCACCACTTGTTCGCCGGCCTGCCAGTCCGCCAATTGGGCACTGCCCCCTACGTCCCGGCCGTCGCCCGGCCACTGAACCTGCGGGCACGCGACCTGGGGCTCCGCCTGGCCCCCGGAGCCTACGTCTACCTCCCGCCCAACGTCGCCGGGTACGTGGGGGCGGACCACGTCTCGATGCTGCTGGCGTGCGACGTCCACAAAACCCGCAAGACGACCATCGCGCTGGACATCGGGACGAACACGGAGGTCACTCTGGCGTACAACGGTCGGCTGATCAGCAGTTCCTGCGCTTCCGGCCCGGCCTTCGAGGGCGCCCACCTGAAAGACGGGATGCGGGCTGCACCGGGGGCCATCGAGCGGGTGTGGATCGTGGGGGAGAAGGTCCACATCCAGACCATCGGCAACGCGCCTCCGGTGGGGATCTGCGGCTCCGGTATCCTCGACGCCGTTGCCCAGATGGTCGAGGCGGGCGTGCTCGACCGCCGGGGCCAGATCCGGCCGGGTCACCCGCGGGTGCGCGCGGGGGACAGGAACCGGGCGTTCGTCCTCGCCCCGGCGTCGATCAGCGGGCACGGGCGGGACGTGGTGGTCACCCGGAAGGACGTCAACGAGATCCAACTGGCCAAAGGGGCGATCCGGGCCGGGATCGAGGTCCTGCTCGCCGAGGCGGGCATCCCGGCGGAGGCGGTGGAGGAGGTCATCGTGGCCGGGGCGTTCGGGACCTACCTAGACATCGAGAGCGCGGTCCGGGTAGGGATGTTCCCGCCGCTGCCGCTGGACCGATTCCGGCAGGTGGGGAACGCGGCAGGAGCGGGCGCGCGGCAGATGCTGGTCTCCGCCGCCCGCCGACGGGAGGCGGAGGAGATCGCCCGGCGGGTCGAGTACGTCGAACTGACCGTCCACCCGGCCTTCCGCCGCTGCTTCGTGGATGCCCTCTCTTTTTGAGATAACCACAGAGGCACGGAGGGCACAGAGTTTCTCAGTTTTTGAGGTTTCTCTGTGTCCTCTGTGTCTCTGTGGTAGACCTCACATCCACCCCCGTTCCCGATACCAGCGGTAGGCCTCCTCGACGGCGACCCGGAAGGGGGTCTGGGGGTATCCCAGTTCCTGGACCGCCTTGCGGCTGTCGCAGTAGATTTCCCGTGCGCTGAGCCAGACCTGCTCCGGCGAGAGGGGGAAGCGAACGAACCGGCGCGTCAGGCGGACGAATCGCTCCAGCCCGCCCATCGTCCAGCGGGGAAGGGTGAACCACGGCCCTCGCCTGCCCAGCACCTGGGCCACGGTCTCCAGCGCCTGCCGGTGCGTCAGGTTCTCCCCGCCCAGGAGGTACCGCTCGCCGGTCCGCCCTCTCTCCGCCGCCAGCACGTGCCCCTCCCCCACATCGGTCGCCGCCGCCCAGCAGGTCCCGCCGGGCGGCGCGAACCACGCCTTCCCCCGCTGTACCTCCTGAAGGACGCTCCCGCCGATCCAGTGGACGTCCCGCGGCCCCATTACCGCCGCCGGATTGACGATCACCGCGTCCAGCCCCCGCCTTACCCCCTCCTGCACCACCTCCTCGGCCAGGTGTTTGGAGTGGCCGTAGGGGAAGCGGTGGGGCGGCAGGTTGAAGACGCACGTCTCGTCCAACAACCGGCCCGTCCGGGGCACTCCCAGCGCGCCGACGGAACTGGTGTAGATCAGCCGCCGCACCCCGGTCCGCAGGGCGGCCTCCACCACGTTGCGCGTCCCCTCCACGTTGACCCGGTAGATGACCTCCGGAGGGGTCCGCCAGTAGTCGGACACGGCGGCGACGTGGAAGACCCAATCGCATCCTTCCATCGCCCGCATCAGCGAGGGAGGATCGAGGATATTCCCCACCACCCGCTCCACCTCCAGCCCGTCCAGCGCGTCCAATTTAGAGGTGGACCGGTGCATCGCGCGCACGGCGTGGCCCCGCCGCAGAAGGGCGGCGACCACGTTGGCCCCCACGCACCCGGTCGCACCGGTTACCAGTGCTTTCACCCGGTCTCCCTCCCCTCTGCGGCCAGGAGGTTGCTCTGCGCCCCCGGGGGGAAGACCAGGTGCTCCTCGGTGGCGTTCTCCAGGTCGGCGTAGACGCCCCGGTAGGCAGGCGGGAGCAGGGCGGCCAGTTGGTACATCACTTCCCTTAGGATCCGCTCCCGCTCCTCCCGCCGCACCCGTTTTTCCCCGGCCCGCAGGTAAAAGGGGAAACCGACGCGCAGGTGGACGTGGGTCCGGCGGAGACGGAAGAGGTTGTGCCAGAACTGCTCCTGCCCCCAGATCGCCACCGGCAGGATCGGCGCGCCGGACCGCAGCGCGATGAACACCACGCCGCTATGCGCAGGCTGGAGCCGCCCGTGGTGGCTGCGGGTCCCCTCCGGGTCGATCAGCAGGGCCTTCCCCGCCGCCAGCGCGT
>DROW01000225.1 GCA_011388675.1 Chloroflexota bacterium
CCAGGTCGACCACGGCCAGTCCCACCTCGGCTGCGTTCACCCTCTGGAGGTACCCGCTGACCGGCGCAGGGATCGGCTCAACCACCCGGGCGGAAGGAAGACGGTCGGGTTCGTCCACCACGGTGAGATCGCCTCCCTGGGCCTCGACCATCGCGCGGAACTTCTCCCAGGCAGCGCCGGAGTCGATCGCCTCGGCCGCGAGTCGCTTCCCCTCCTCGGGATCAGCGGCCTTGCCGCCCAGGGCCAACATCTCCGCCGCCACCACCAGGCAGTGCTCCCGGAAATCCTCGGGCCCGCCGCCGTGGAGCGTCTCGATCGCCTCCCGCACCTCCAGCGCGTTCCCCACGGCCCAACCCAGCGGCTGATTCATATCGGAGAGGAGGGCCACCACCTTCCGCCCCACCCGTTGTCCGATGCGGACCATTGAGCGGGCGAGCGCCTCGGCATCCTCCAGCGTCTTCATAAAGGCCCCGCTCCCCACCTTCACGTCCAGCACGATCGCGTCCGCTCCGGCGGCGATCTTCTTGCTCATAATCGAACTGACGATGAGGGGGAGGGAGGGAACCGTACCGGTCACGTCCCGCAGGGCGTACAACTTCCGATCGGCCGGGGCCAGGTCCAGGCTCTGCCCGGTCAGCACGATGCCGATGCGGGCCAACTGCGCTTTGAACTCCTCGTGGGAGAGATCGGTCCGGAAGCCCGGTATGGACTCCAGTTTATCCACCGTTCCGCCGCTGAAGCCCAACCCGCGCCCGGTCATCTTCCCCACGGGCAGCCCACACGCAGCGACCGTTGGGACGACCACCAGGCTCACCTTGTCGCCCACGCCGCCCGTGGAGTGCTTATCCACCACGAAGGGGGCGACGTCCTTCAGGTCCAGGATGTCCCCCGAGTAGGCCATCGCCATTGTGAGGTCCTCGGTCTCCCGGTCGGTCATCCCGCGCAGGAAGACCGCCATCAGCCAGGCCGCCGCCTGGTAGTCGGGGATCGTCCCCTCGGTGTAGCCCTGGACGAAGAACCGGATCTCCTCCGTGGTCAACTCATTCCCGTCCCGCTTCTTGATGATGATGTCCACTGCTCTCATCGTCTCCTCCGTTTGGAAAGAGTGGCAGAAGCAGCCCGGCAGCCTGGCGCGGGCGCTTCCGCCCTCGACGCATCTCCGCGCGCCCCGGGTCGGGCGACGGCCTTTTCCCAATTTTACTCCCCTCTCCCGGGGGGGCAAGCAGCGGTGCCGCTTCGCGAGTGTCGCTTCTCTCTCCCGTCCTTCGCCTCGAACACCCTCGCAGGGGGCTTGACACACCGACCCATTTCTGTATAATCCGACGTAAGGTTCCCTGATCATCCAATCTGCGGAAGGAGGTGATGCCCGGGAGGAAGGCGCGCTGGTGGAGAGAGGCAGTGTGTACGTAACCCCAAACTATGCAAGGAGGAGAGAACCATGCAACGGCTACGAATCGTCAGTTTGCTGACCGTAGCGCTGATCCTCGTAGGGCTTGCCATCTCGTGCAAGCCGAGCCCGACGCCTGCGCCCACCGAGGCTCCCCAGACCGAGGCGCCGACGGAAGAGGCCACCGAGATGCCGACGGAGGCTCCAACCGAGGAGGAGGTCGAGCCGCTGATCATCGGCACCACCGACTCGGTCACCGACCTGGACCCGGCTAACTCCTACGACTTCCACACCTGGGAGATCCACCACAACACGATGGACACCCTCCTGGTCTACAAGCCGGGCACCACCGAACTGCAGCCGGGCCTCGCGGAGAGTTACGAGGTCAGCGATGACGGGTTGGAGTACACCTTCCACCTGCGCCAGGGCCTCAAGTTCCCCGACGGCACCCCCTTCAACGCCGACGCGGTCGTCTGGTCCATCAATCGCGTGATGCGGCTGGAGGGCGATCCCAACTGGCTGGTCACCTCCTTCGTCGACCACGTGGAGAAGGTGGACGACTACACGGTGAAGTTCGTCCTCCAGGATGCGGTCGGCTTCTTCCCCTATCTAGTGGCGACGCAGCCCTACTCGCCGGTGAGCCCCAACTGCTACCCGGAGGACGAGTTCGATCCAGACTCCACCTGCGGCGGCATCGGCCACTACGTCATCAAGCGGTGGGAGCGGGACGTGGAGATGGAACTGGTCGCCAACCCCGACTACTACGGCGACCCGCCGGCCTACCCGCGCGTCATCATCCGCTACTTCGCGGACTCCACCGCGATGCGCCTGGCCCTGGAGTCCGGCGAGATCGACGTGGCCTGGAAGACTCTGACCCCGTCCGACTACCAGGACTTTCGCGACAACCCCGACTACGTGGTCTACGAGGGGGCCGGTCCGTACATCCGCTACATCTGCTTCAACACCTCCAAGGAGCCGTTCGACAACCCGCTGGTCCGCCAGGCCATCGCCTATGCGATTGACCGGGACGCCATCTCCAACGTCGTCTTCCAGGGGACGCACCAGAACCTCTACAGCATGGTCCCGATGGGGATGTTCTCCCACATCGACGCCTTCCCCGAGCGGGATCTGGACAAAGCGCGGGAACTGCTGGCCGAGGCCGGCTTCACCGAGGACAATCCGCTGGTGATGGACCTGTGGTGGACGCCTGACCACTACGGCCCCACCGAGGGCGATGTGGCGGCGGTCCTGAAGCAGGCCCTGGAGGAGACCGGCGTCATCCAGGTCAACCTCCAGTCCGCCGAGTGGGCTACCTACACCGACTACTTCGGTCCGGGCACCATGCCGGTCTTCCTGCTGGGGTGGTACCCCGACTACCTGGATCCGGATAACTACACCTCCCCCTTCGCCGAGTGCGGTGCCTCCGACGACCTGGGCATCTTCTACTGCAACGAGGAGATGGACAACCTGATCAAGCAGGCCCGGTTCTCCACCGACATGGCGGAGCGGGAGAACCTGTACAAGCAGATCCAGGAACTGTGGACCACCGAGGTGCCCACCATCCCCTTCACCCAGGGGAAGTTGCTCGTCGTGACCAAGAAGAACATCGGTGGGGTGGTCCTCGACCCGACCCTCTTCCTGCACTACTTCACGCTGACCAAGGAGTAGAGCGGGCGCGGTCGGGCTGAGGCGAAGTAAGGGTAGGTGCCTGGCACGGCCTCCGTGCCAGGCACCTATTGACAATTCCAGGGAGGGATGATGCGCTCACTTCGGGCTTATGTCATCACCCGCTTCCTCTTGACTATTCCGATGGTCCTTATTCTCCTCATCCTCGTCTTCATCCTTCTGCGGGTTATGCCGGGCGATCCTATCAAGGCGGCGATGCGGCCGGGGGTGCCGAAAGAATATCTGGATCAGATCCGCCACGCCCAGGGGCTGGACCGTCCCCTCGTGCTCAACCTGCGGGGGAGCTGGGCCACGGCTGTCGAACCCGTGATCGTCCTGTACGAAGAGCACTCCACAGACAGCCCGCCCGTGATGCTGGCCCTGGAGGGGAACCGGTTCTCGATCACCGACCGGTACAGGGAAGGGGATGAAGACTGGGTCCGGATCGCCGTCGAAGAAGGGGTGCCGGTCTGGGTGGAGAAGGAAAAACTCCGCTGGCTGCGGCAGGGGGAGGTTCACTTCTCCGTCCTGGAGGAAGGAACCCCGCCCGGGAACGTCCCCGGCGAATGGGTCCAGGTCCAGTTCAAGCAGGGTGGTATCGAGGGCTGGGCCCCAGCCGATCAGTTCGACATCGCTGTCAACCCCTTGGATAGCCAGTTCTTCAATTATCTCTGGGGGTTGATCACCCGCTTCGACCTCGGCAGGTCGATCACGTTGCGGGGCCGCCCCGTGGCTGCCGACCTGGCCCTCAAGTTCCCCGCCACGCTGGAGTTGAGCATCTTCGGTATGCTGATCGCCGGATTGGTGGGCGTCTTCACGGGGGCCTACGCCGCCTACAAGCGGCGCAGCGCGGCCGACTACGCCCTGCGGATCTACAGCATCGTCGCCTACGCCGTCCCCATTTTCTGGCTGGGGCTGATGTTCCAGTTGATCTTCGGCGTGGGTTTGAAGTGGCTCCCCGTCGCCGACCGGGTGAGCACCCAGTTGCGGCCCGAGACCATCGTCCAGGTCTACAACCTCCAGGAGGTGCTCACTGGCCCCACGGGGGAGCGGCTGATCAAGATCATCGAGTTTTTCTCTAACTTTTATATCCTAGACTGCATCGTCACCGGTCAGTGGGAAAGCCTGCTGGACGTGCTGAAGCACCTGATCCTGCCCTCGATGACGTTGGGGCTGTACCTCTCCGGCATCTTCACCCGCCTCACGCGGGCCAATATGCTGGACGTGTTGCAGCAGGACTTCGTGATGGCGGCCCGGGCGCGGGGGATCAAGGAGCGGATCGTGGTCTACAAGCACGCGCTGATGAATGCCTTCATCCCCATCCTGACGATGTTCGGCCTCCAGTTCGCCCTCCTTCTGGCCGGGGCAGTGCTCACCGAGACCACCTTCAACTGGCCGGGGATGGGGCTGTTCCTGGTGGAGCGGATCACGGCGCGGGATTTCCCCGCCATTCAGGGTACGGTAGTCTTCTTCGCCCTGCTGGTCGCCCTGGTCAGCCTGATCGTGGACATCATCTACGCCCGCGTCGATCCGCGGGTACGGTACTGATCGGCGGCGGTCGACAGCGAGAAACGGGGAGGAGAGAGAGATGAAACGGCTGTGGATCGGTTTGATTCTCCTGGGATGGCTGGTCCTGATGGCGTCGGCCTGCGTCAGCCTCTCGACCCCCGCTGCGCCCGAGGGGGCAGAAGCACAGATCGCCTATATGGAACCGGCCGCCCCCCGTCCGACGAACACGCCTTTCCCCCGCCCCACGCCCCGGATCCCCAACCGGGTGTACTACACCAAACGGTGCTGGCCTGCCTGCCACCTCGACCCGAACTACGTGCACGATTCGACGAAGATCTTCACCGACGAGTTTGAGGGGGAGCTCGAACCCGGATGGACCTGGCTCAACGAGGATCCCACCCACTGGTCGCTGGAGCAGAGCGGTGCGTTGCGCATCGTCCCCCAGCCAGCCGATCTCGGTCGGTTGGAGGAGGTGCCCAACGTCCTCCTCCGCCCTGCACCGGAGAGCCACTTCGACCTTATCACCCAGGTGTCCTTCGCCCCCACGGCCGAAGGACAGGCAGCGGTTCTCCTCATCCAGACAGAGGAGGGAGAGATCATCTCCCTGATACGCGGCTACTGCGACGACCTCCCCGCCTGTGTGGGCAGCGGCATCTGCTTTGCCACCACGTTGCCGGACTGCGCCCCCGTCGGCCTCCCCTTCGACGAGGAGACGGCCACGCTGATGCTGCGGCGGTCGGGCAACTCTTACATCGGCTACGTGCTGGACGAGGGTGAGTGGGTCGAGGTCGGGCGCTGCTACGGGATGTTGACCCCGGTCCGCGTCGGCCTCACCGCCATCAACGGCAGCGACGCGCAGGACACACCCGAGACCCCTGTCGATTTCGATTCCTTTACCCTGGTTGAACGCCACTAAGGAGGAGCAGTTTCATGGTATCCATCTCCGAAGCCCAACCCAGCCCTCTGGTCAGGCTCTGGGAGAGCCGGAAATGGTACGGGGCGGAGTGGTATATGACGGCGGCGGGGGCGTTCATCGTCATCTTCGTCGTCGGGATGACCATCGCCTCGTTTCTGACGCCGAACTTGGCTCCTTACGACCCCGAGGCACGGGTGGCCGATCCCTTCCTCCCGCCCACCTCGGGCCACATTTTCGGCACGGATCAACTGGGGCGGGACATTTTCAGCCGGATCATCTACGGCGCGCAGATCGTGATGCAGGTGGCCCTCCTCTCGGCCGTCCTCTCCCTCATCATCGGCGTGCCGCTGGGGCTGCTCTCCGGTTTTCTGGGTGGGCGGTTGGACCAGGTCCTCTCGCTCATTATGGACAGCATCTACTCCTTCCCCGGCCTGATCCTGGCCATCGCCCTGGCCGCCCTCCTCGGGTCCGGTGTGCTCAACATCTCCATCGCTATCGCTGTCGTCTACATCCCCATCTTCTTCCGCCTGGTCCGGGGCCAGGTGCTCTCGATCAAGCAGGAACTCTACGTCGAGGCCGCGCGGAGCATCGGCGCGCCCGGACGGGTTATCCTGTGGAAGTACATCTTCCCCAACGTGATCCCCTCGGTGGTGGTCGTCTTCTCCCTCAACATCGCCGACGCCATCATCACCGAGGCGGGCCTGGCCTTCATCGGCCTGGGGGTCGATCCCTCCAAGCCGGACTGGGGATACGACATCTATCGTGGCCGGTCGGAACTGGTCGGTGGCCGGTGGTGGCTGGTTACCTTCCCCGGCCTGGCCATCGCCACCGTCGCGTTGGGTTTCAGCCTCTTCGGCGAGGGGCTGAGCGAGATCCTGAACCCCCGGTTGAGGGAAGCATGAACGAGCCATTGGTACGCATCCGTGATCTGGTCGTGACCTACAAGACCCGGGCCGGGGAGGTCCGGGCAGTGGATGGAGTGAGCCTGGACATTTATCCGGGCGAGGTGCTGGGATTGGTGGGGGAGTCGGGCTGTGGGAAGTCCACGCTGGGGACGGCCCTCCTCCGTCTGGTGCGCCATCCGGGCCGCATCGTCGGCGGCGAGATCTGGTTCGACGGGCGGAACCTGCTGGCCCTGAGCGAGGAGGAGATGCGCCGACTGCGCGGGGCCCACATTTCGATGATCTTCCAGGACCCGATGACCTCCCTCAATCCGCTGCAACGGATCAGCGACCACATCGTCGAGACGATCCGCACCCACAAGCCGGAGGTCAGCGAGGAGGAGGCCCGCAAGCAGGCGGCCGAGTTGATCGACCGGCTGGGCATTATGGCGGAACGGCTGGACGACTACCCCCATCAGTTGAGCGGCGGGATGCGGCAGCGGGTGATGATCGGCCTGGCCCTGGCCCTCCGGGCCGACCTGATCATCGCCGACGAGCCGACGACGTCGTTGGACGTCATCGTGGAGGCGCAGTTCCTGGACCTGCTCAAGGAACTGCAGGAAGAGTTCGGCCTGACCATCCTGCTCATCACCCACAACATCGGCGTCGTAGCCCAGTTGGCGGACCGGGTGGCGGTGATGTACGCGGCCAAATTGGTGGAACTGGCGGACGTGGAGCCGCTTTTCGCCGAGCCCTTACACCCGTACACCCAGGCCCTGCTGGCTTCCGTCCCCAACATCCGGCTCGAAGGGGACACGCTGAAGATCATGCGAGGCTCCCCGCCCGACCTGATCGAACCGCCGCCGGGGTGCCGGTTTCATCCGCGCTGCCCCCACGCTTTCGAGCGCTGCTCCCAGGAGGAGCCACCGCTGAAAGAGATCCGGCCGAACCGGTGGGTCGCTTGCTGGTTGTACGAGACGGAGCGTGGGGTGCGTGAGGCGTGAGGCGTGAGGCGTGAGACGTGATGCGTGAGGCGTGAGACGTGATGCGTGATTAGTCCCACGAGGATGACGAGTATGGCGAACGCGAACTTGGTCGAGGTACGAGGCCTACGTAAGTGGTTTCCGGTCCAGCGGAGTTTCATCGAGCGGCTGGTCACCCGCCAGCGGGATTTCGTCCGCGCGGTGGACGGGGTGGACTTCGAGATCCGGCGTGGAGAGGTGTTCGGGCTGGCCGGGGAAAGCGGCAGCGGGAAGACGACGACGGGGCGGCTGATCCTCCGGTTGATCGAACCCACGGAGGGGAAGATTCTCTTCCAGGGGGTGGATCTGGCTTCCCTGGGCGAGGAAGAGATGCGGCAGATGCGCCGACATATGCAGGCGATCTTTCAGGATCCCTACGCTTCCCTCAACCCCCGGATGAAGATCGGAGACGCCATCGGTCACAGCCTGGAGATCTTCGGGATCGCCAAAGGGCAGGAGAAGCGGGAACGGGTGCTGGAGATGATGGAGCGGGTCGGCCTGACCCCGCCATCGATCCTCTACGAAAAGTATCCCCATCAGTTGAGCGGCGGTCAGCGGCAGCGGGCTGTCATCGCCCGCGCGCTTATCCTGCGGCCCGACCTGGTCGTGGCCGACGAGCCCATCGCAATGGCCGACGTCTCCGTGCGGGCGTTGCTCCTGGAACTTATGCGGAGATTAAAGGAAGAGTTCAATCTCACCTACCTCTTCATCACCCACGATCTGGCCACGGCTAAGTACATCTGCAATCGGATCGGGGTGATGTACCTGGGCAAGATCGTGGAGATGGGACCTCTTGAGAAGGTGTACCGTTCGCCCCTTCATCCTTACACCCAGGCGTTGCTGGCAGCGGTACCGGTGCCGGACCCCAAGTTCCGCCGCACGCAGCCGATGCCGAAAGGGGAGATCCCCAGCCCCATCAACCCGCCCTCCGGTTGCCGTTTCCACCCCCGCTGCCCTTACGCCGAGCCAATTTGTTCCGAGGAGGAACCGGCACTCGTAGAAGCCGAGGCAGACCACTTCGTGGCCTGTCATCTGGTACAGCGATGAGTATCGAACTGATATCGATTCTGGTGCTCACTTTCTCCTTTACCCTCGTCATCCTGGGCCTGGTCACCCTCTGGCTGGAACGAAGGTCGGGGCGATGGCAGGGGGCGGTGACGGCGTTGGTGGGTTTGCTGGTCGGGGCGGCGTATGCCTTCCTGGGCAGCCGGTTCTCGATCGCCCTCTTCGGCCGACTGATCGTGCAGGTCGACCTGCCCGCCCTGATGCTGACGGCGGTGACCTACACGGTGGGCGTCGTCGGAGGGGCTCTTATCGCTCTGGGCCTCTTCCTCTGGGTCACCGGCCGCTACCGGGCCTGGGAGATCCACCGACGGGTGTTGGCTACCGTCCTTCTCGCTGCATTGGTGACCGTTCTGTTGACTTTCTTGGCCATCTGGCTCAGCCGGGTGTCGCGGTGAGAAGGTGGTAGCGGTGATCACGGTAGCCGAGGCGCGGGAATATTACGGGAAGGCGGGGAGTGGTCACGATTTCGACCACGTGCTGCGGGTGCTGGCCCTGGCGGAGCGAATCGTGCGGGCCGAGGGAGGCGATCTAGAGGTGGTCCGGGCGGCCGCGCTGCTCCACGATCTGGGCCGCGCCGAGGAGGCGGTCACTGGGCGGGACCACGCCGAGGTCGGTGCGGAGCGGGCGCGGGAGATCCTGGCCGGCCATCCTCCTGAGAAGGTCGAAGCCGTCGTCCACGCCATCGCTGCCCACCGGTTTCGCGCCGGACCGGCCCCCGCGACCCCTGAGGCGCGTGCTCTCTTCGACGCCGATAAACTGGACGCAATGGGGGCCATCGGTATCGCCCGCGTCTTCGCCTTCGCGGGGGCCCGTGGTCAGCGGCTGTGGGCTCCGCTGGAGGTCGCCCGGGCTGAGGGTGAGCACGCCCTACATTATACCCCCGTCCACGAGTTCGTCGTCAAACTCTCCCGCCTGAAAGACGTGATGACGACAAAAACGGGGCGGGCGCTCGCCCTGGAACGACACGCCTTTATGGTCTCCTTCTTCCACCGGCTCGAAGCGGAGGTCCAAGGAGTGAAATGACCGAGCGTCGGATGCGGACCATTGTCAAAGCGATCACCTGGCGAGCCACGGCCACGTTCATCACGACCGCCCTCGTGTACGTGTTCACCGGCAAGTTGGCCCTTGCCGCCCAGGTAGGTGTCCTGGAGATGTTGCTCAAGATCCTGGCTTACTACTTGCACGAGCGGGCCTGGGGCCGCGTTTCGTGGGGACGGCCTAAACACCCGCTGGAGGACCTGCCGGTCACACGGGAACTGAGCCCGGAGGACCGGGAGATCTTGGAGCGACATCTGCAGGATCTGGGGTATCTGTAACGCCGAACGCCCGCGTAGTCATCGCATCGCCCCTTCGGCCTGCGTGAGCAGCGCTATGAACTCGGCCAGGATGATGGCGGTGGCCCCCCAGACTTTGTGTTGGCCCACTGCGTAGTAAGGGACTCGTACCCGCATTCCACCCAGGGTCCACTCCTCCTCGCGCCGCGTCACAGGGTCCATCAGCCGCCACAGGGGAACCTCCAGCAGTTCGGCGACCTCCCTGGGGTCGGGACGGAATTGGGGGCGGCGGGGGATGTGAGCGACGAAGGGATGGACCAGGTTGTGGCTGGGAGGGATGTACAGAGGGGTGAGGGACCCCAGTATCTCCAGATCCTGTAGAGCCACGCCCAGCTCCTCCCGTGCTTCACGGATGGCCGTCTGCTCTAGGCTTCTGTCCCCTTCCTCCCACCCCCCTCCGGGCAATGAGACCTGCCCGGCGTGGTGGCCCAGATGAGGAGGACGCACCGTGAGTGCCAGGTGGAGTGAGCGGCGGAAGGGGTAGAGGAGCAATAACACGCCCGCGCGACGAGGGGGCGTCCCGTCGGAGGGCCGGCGGGGACGGGGGCGGGGGGCCATCGTGACGTGGGCCCGGATCCCGGGCAACGGCTTCCGCATCGCCGCACGCACCTCGTCGATGGTGGGGCCGCGGTTGGGCACAGCGTGGTTCATTCCTCACTTCATCCCAGAAGCGACGGAACGGGGGCGTTCGACCCGTGCAGCCGGGCCTGGAGCCGCGTCCGGGCGGAGACTGGCGACTGTTCGCACCGGCTTCGCCCCCGAAAATGGGCCTGGTGGCGGACGATTCAAGTATATCCGAAAGGGGGAGGAGGTCAATGATCGACTCGCCTTCGGACAGCAGAGCCCCGGTTGGTAATTGAGAAATGGGAAATTGAAAATTTTGAAGGCACTTGACAATCGAGGGGGGTGAGGTATAAGTGTCCTGCGCGATGAAGGACCGACGACCGGTGGACGAACTCTCGATAGAGGAACTGGAGGAGATCCTCCGCATCCGTAAAGCAGAGGCGCGGCTGGAGCGGTTGCGGCGGATGAAGGGGCCGATGCCGCCAGTGGACCCCTTGGCCCCCTCGTCGTCGGAGGTGACGCCTCCTCCCCTGCCGAACGGTCATCTGCAGTTCCAGGGGGAGGGGGCCACGGCGGGCTTCCGCGCCCGGCCTGTGGACGAGGAACCCCCGCGCCGACGTGAGCGCCGCCCGCGCCGAGTCAATTGGGCGTGGGTGCGGGATAAGGCCCTGTTGATCGTCGAGGTCGCCGCGCTGATCGGCCTGATCGTCGTTCTGATCGGAACCTGGCAGACGATGCAGGAACTGAACCGGGAGGTGCGCGAGGCCCGGGAGGCCCAGGTGCCGACGCCGACACCGACCCCCCTGATCCAGGTGGTGATGCTCCCGGGCGGCCATACCCCGCCGGACGAACTCGGTCAGTCCGAGCCGGAGCCGATCCCGGCCCACCTGCGGGACCTGGTGGCGCAGATCACGCCACTGCCCGTGCCCACGCCGGGGCCGGAGCAGCCGATCCGCATCCGCATCCCCTCGATCGGGGTGGACGCGCCGGTGGTGGAGGGCGACGACTGGGAGAGCCTGAAGCGGGGGGCGGGGCATCACATCGGCTCGGCCAACCCTGGGGAGCGGGGTAACTGCATCATCTCCGCCCACAACGACATCTACGGCGAGATCTTCCGCGACCTCCCCGAGGTCGAACTGGGGGACGTCGTGGAGGTGTACACCGCCAGCCAGGTCTACCGGTACGTGGTCACCCAGAAGCGGATCATCGAACCCACCGACGTGAGCGTGATGTATCCGACCAGCACACCGGTCCTCACCCTGATCTCGTGCTACCCCTACGGGGTGGACACCCACCGGATCGTGGTGATCGCAGAACTGCAACCTTAACGGATTTTTGGAGGTGGTATGGCAAGGAAAAAGAAGTCGCGTAAGAAGTCGCGCAGGCCCCGCCTGAGCCAGGCCCAGTTGGTCCAACCGACTCCCGTCGCCCAAACGGCAACGGTCACCAACCAGCAGGCCGCTGGCGACACGCTCCCCGATCTGCGGGACGAGTATCGGTACGTGGTCGCCGATCTGAGGCGGATCGCCATCATCGCGGCTGCAATGATGGTGGTGATGATCGTCCTGGCCCTCCTGGCGATCTGACCTTGGGGGCGACCGGAGGGGCATGCTCCTTTCGACCTATCCCATCCGATTGCCGGTCTTCGAGGGGCCGCTCGACCTCCTGCTCCAGTTGATCGAGCGGGAGGAACTGGACATCACGGCCATCTCGTTGGCCCAGGTTACCGATCAGTACCTGGCGATCATTGAGGAGATGGGCCGACGGAATCTGGCCGACCTCACCGCTTTCCTCGTGGTAGCGGCCAAACTGGTGCTCATCAAGAGCCGTGTCCTCCTCCCCCGTCCCCCCTCTGCGAAGGACGCGGACGCCGAGGATATCGCCGCCGATCTGATCCGGCAGTTGGAGATGTATCGGCGGTTCAAGGAGGTGGCGAAGGAACTGGGGGAGCGGGAGAAGGCGGGCCTCGCGGCTTACGTCCGCCTCGCGGCCAGTGCGCCAGCCCCCGCCTGGTTCGACCTGGAAGGAGTAACCCTGGAGGGGTTGCTGGTCGCCGCGCAGGAGGCGCTGAAGGCGTTGCCAGCGCCTCCCGCCGATGAGGTGATCCCCCCTCCCCCGATCACGGTCGCTGACCAGATCGCCCTCATCGAGGAGCGGCTGGCACGCCGGCGGCGGATCCGCTTCCGCGAGGTCCTCTCCGCGGCCGCCAGCCGGGTCGAGGTGATCGTCACGCTGCTGGCCGTGCTGGAGTTGGTGAAGCAGGATCGGGTGCGGGTGCGGCAGGAGGGGCTGTTCGGCCCCATCTTCATCGAGGTACCGGAGGAGGAGCCTGAGCCCGTCGCCGCTCCAGAGCCAGCGCTATCGTAGCCCCCAATCCGTCGATCAGCACGTCGAGCAGCCGGGGCGTGCGTCCCGGCACGAACGACTGGTGGTACTCGTCCGTCACACCGTAGGCCACCGCCAGGGCCAGGCTGAGCAGCCGCAGCCGGTCCGACGCGGGGCCTCCCCCCCGCAACGCCCGCAGGTAGAGCCAGGCCAGCAGGCCATACGCCAGTGCGTGGCCGGACTTCTTGATCACCACGTCCAGCCACGGCTTCGGGGCGCTGGGCAGCGTCGGCTGGGCGGAGAGGGCGAAGATGAGCCCCATCCAGGCGAGGGGCGGTATCCAGCGCCGGAGGCGGCCGGTCATTGCTCACCCCGGTAGGCCCGCTCGACGGTCTCCACAAGTCGTTCCCACGATCGGCGGTGGCGCACTTCGCGGGCCGCCGCCTCCCCCAGTCGACGGCGAAGGGAGGGCTCCCGCAGCAGGTGGACAACGGCCTCGGCGAACCCCTCCCCGTCGCCAGGCTCCACCAGCCAGCCGGTCTCCCCGTGACGGATCATCTCCCGGATCTCACCGACCGCCTCGGCCACCACCGGCATCCCCGCCGCCAGCAGGTCCAGCAACTTGACCGGGCATTTGGTTCGATTGACCAGCGTGTCGTCGAAGGGGTAGATCGCCAAGGCGGCGCGGGAGAAGGCCTCCCCAAGCCGCCGCGGCTCCACCCAACCCAAGAACTCCACCGCTCCTCCCAGCCCCGCAGCCCGGATCTTCCGCAGAAAGCCGTCCTCCTCGCCGAACAAGCCCTTCCCCACGACCAGCAGCCGGGCCGAGGGGACGCGCTCGCGCACCCGCGCCATCAGCGCGACGACCCGCCCCGCCGGAAACTCGAAGAAGCGGGTGTAGAGGAGGACGGTCGGCTTGGCGGAGGGGACGGCCCGGAGGTCGGGATCGGGGATGCCGTTGGGGACGTAGAAGACGCGCGCCGGAGGGACCCCCATCGCCCAGACCAGGCTCTCCAGGGTGCGGCTGGCGACGGTAACGGCATCGGCGTGGGTCAGCCCCCACCGCTCCTGGTGGGCGAAGAAGAACCGCTGGAGAGGGGTGTAGGGGGCCAGGTCGTTCCACCCCCCGGGTCCCTCCCAGTCGTCCGTGTCCACCACCAGCCGGGGGCGGCGGTGTCGAGGCCGACGGGCCAGCAGCCAGTGGGTCAACCCGCTGTAGGCTTTGGGTTTGAACAGGTGGACCGCATCCGGCTGCAAGGCCAGCGCGCGGCGGGTCAGGCGGAGGGCGGTGGCGAGGTGGAAAAGGGGAGGGGGGACGGAGGGGAGGGGAATGTTGTCCACGCTCACCCCGTCTTCCTCCCACCGCCGACCGGCGTCTTCGGGGTTCTGCCAGGGGGGAAGGAGGAGGGTGACCTGGTGGCCTCTCCGGACCAGCGCTCGGGCCATCGGGAGGGCGCGGACGGACATCGTGCCTCTAGGGCGAAGGCCGAAGGGGCCGACCATCACGATGCGCATACGCCTGTCCCTTTTAAGGCCGTAGGGCGAGTGTGCACTCGCCCTACGGTTCCTGGAAAATGATGGCTGAGGGATGGGACTCCCTATCTCTTCTCCTTCAGCCGGGCCGCCTTGCCGCGGCGTTCGCGGAGGTAGTACAACTTCGCCCGGCGGACCTTGGCCCGGCGCGTGACCTCGACCTTCTCAATGCGGGGGGAATGGAAGAGAAAGGTCCGTTCGACGCCGATGCCGTGGGAGGCGATCCGACGTACTGTGAAACTGGCTCCCGCTCCGCCCCGCCGGATGCGGATAACGGTGCCCTGGAAAACCTGCACGCGCTCCCGATCCCCCTCGACGATGCGGGCGTGAACCCGAACCGTATCCCCCGGGCGAAGGTCGGGGATGTTGGGATTCGGTTCCAGTTGTCGCTCCAAAGACTCGACCAGATTCATGTTCCTACCTCGGTCCACATTCTCGAACAGGCGAAGGTCGATTATACCACATCTTGCGGATCCGGCAACCGGCGCACCGGAAGCAGGGCTTATCGACCCTAGAGGTGACCGGCACTTCTGCCTTTCTGAAGTACACTCGATCCGACTTGCATTTTTGACGAAAAGCGATAAAATATTATCTGGAATTCCCTCGGGTGGGGCGGTCGCTCCTTCGGGATCGCACGAGAGAACTGTGGGGAGCACCGCCGAGCCTTGGAAAGGAGCGACGGTGTCGAAGAAGGTGAACGCAGACCCCGCAGGCCCGTTGACGTGCAGTGAGTCGGTCTGGGCCTACGACCGTTTCCCTCCCAGGTATTTGGTCCTTGCACTCTTCATAGGGCTCTTGCTTCTTGCCCTGATGGAACTCCCCGTACCGGCCGTTGCCGGCTTCACCCCGACCCCGACGGCGACCCCCACTCCTCTCCCCACCTCCACCCCAACTTCGACGCCGGTTCCCACCTCACCGCCCCCCCCGGCTGTGACGGCCTCTCCCACTCCTACACAGGTCCCGCTGCTCCCTGAAAGCGGAGGGGTGAGCGCCCGCCCCTTCTCTCTCTTGGTGATCGGCGGGGTGATCCTGTTGGCCGTTGCCTGGCGTCTGGGCTGGTCGCGCCCACGCCAGGGTTAGGCACGGCATTCCCCCAGCGTCGTACCGACGTACCGTATCAAGCGAAGGAGGAGAGATGCGCAAGGCGCTAAGCACTGCGTTGACGGTCTTATCGTTGTTTTCCAATTTCTTCGTTCCCATCGGAGTTGCCGCTTCCGCCCCTTCTTCCTCCCCTCCCTCCCCTGACGTCGTCATCACCCCTGCGTGGTTCCGCCTATCCGCGGGGGAACCCCGGAGCGCGGAGGCCGTTCCCGGCTGGTTCCTACCTGCCGTCCATCCTGTCGCCCGCGCCGAACAGGAGGCCTCCCCCCCTTCCGCCCCGTCCCAAAAGCCCGAAACGCCTTTCCCCGCCTGGTTCGACCGCGCTACGTCCTCTCGACCAGCAGCCAATAGCCAGCGACCAACCCACCATACCATCTACCCCGACGCCGTCACCGTCTCCGGCCCGTCCGGTGGCATCAACAACTGCGACCTGGTCACCTTCACCATCGTCGCCACCAACGACAGCGTGACCACCACCGGCGTGGTCATCACCAGTGCGATGCCGATCGGTTTCGTGCCGACGCGGCGGGTTTTCAACGTGGGCACGGTTGGTCCCAACGAGACCATCACCCGCCACGCTGTCTTCTCCGCCACCTGCGATGCCGTCTCCGGCCAGAACGTCGTCACCCTCACTCAGGACGGCGCGGACCCCATCGTCAAGATCACCGATTTCGCCGTCGATCCCGGTGCCATCACCGTGCGCAAGGAGCCGGCCGTCGTCCCCGCCGGGGTGGGCGACCTGGTCACCTGGACGGTGATCGTGCGCAACTCCGGCTACGGACGGGTGGACAACGTGGTCGTGACCGACGTGCTGGGATCGGGGCTGACCTTCGTCGCCGGGCAGACCTCGGCCTACACCCCCTCCCTCTCCCCTGGCGAGGTGCTCACCTTCCCGGTGGTGGCCCGCGTGGACGCCTGTTTCGACCTAGGGGACGTGGTGACGGCGACCTGGGGATGCCCCTCCGGGCAGTGTCAGAAACTATGGGCCAAGGCCAACGTCGACCTGCGGCTGGACGTGCCGTTCCTTGACTACTCCACGCCGCCCTTCAACGTCGACTACTGCACGGGCAGCGAGGTCTTCACCATCACCGTCAGCAACAGCGGGGCGGGGACGGCCCACAATGTGCTCCTACGCACCGATATGAGCCCCTTCTCCGTCACCGTCCTCTCCCCCGGTGCGGCCTACACCCCCGGCCTCGGCTTCACGTTGCCAGACATCACCGGCTCCACCGACTACGACCTGGTCTGCGAACTCACCGTGCCCGCTCCGTGCAGCCTGAGCGCTTACGGTGGCTCTTTCAATTTTCAGTTGGAGTTTGAGGACGACTGCGGCAATCCCTACGTCCTGCCCGTGCGGCAGGAGAGTTGGCAGTTGGTGGGAGGAGTTCCTTCCCTAAGCATCAGCAAAGAGAGCGTGCCGGGGGAGATCTATCTGGGCGAGGTCGTCTCCCCGGTCATCACGGTGGACGCGGCCAACCTGGGCAACCTCGTCGTCACCGACACCCTCCCGCCCGGCTGGTCGGTCCTGGACGCCGACGGCGGCTCCGTCTTCACCGTCGGCACCACCACGTACATCACCTGGGTCGTTCCTGGGACGACCACCACCCATCTCTACCCGGTGCTCCAATCCCCCATCACCGACACCACCGGCTGCACCTACTGCGGCACCCAGGCGGTCAACACCGTCGAGGTGCGCGGGACCGACTGTCAGGATTGCGACCACGCGGCGCAGGCCACTGCGTCCACCTACATTCAGTGCGAGAACAGTCTATCCTCCCGCGGGAAGCAGGTGGCTCCCGCGGCGGCCGAGACCTGCACCGGCTTCGTCTACACCAACACCTACGTCTTCGCCTCCTCCTTCGCCGTCACCCCAACTTGGCAGGGGATGATCTTCACCGACGAACTCCCTTATCAGACCTATGTTCCTGGGAGTGCGAGCATCTGGATCAGCGACGGTCAGCGCTGCCCGGCCGTCTTCTCGGAGACGGTCGACAACGGTATGCTGGTCCTGACCAACATCTCGCCCACCTGTGCGATTACCGTCCCCGGCGCGACGATGGTGGTGACCTATCAGACCGCGATCACTGCGCCGGGAGGGTGTAGCGACCTGACTTTCTACGACTGGTCGTACCTGGACCTGGGCGTGACCGGTAACTCGTACTGTGCTGCCGACGGCGTTTTGGAGGAGGGGGTCTTCGTCTCCGTGGATGCGCCGCAGATGGCGGTGGGCGTGCTGGGGGCACCCCCCAACGTCGAACCGTGTGCCGAGTACACGGTCACGCTGACGCTGGACCGGCTGGACGCGGCACCGGCTTACGACGTGGCGATGCGGTTCGATACCACCGACTACGCCGTGGTGGAGGTACTGGGCTTCGGCGGGGCGACACCCGTCTTGACCGCCACCGGACCGTCGAGTTACACCTGGTTCTACAGCGACCAGTTCGCCACGGCGACCACCGCGACGGTCCAACTCCACCTCCAGCGCCGCTGCGACGCCACCGGTCCCCTCTCCGTGCGGGCCTGGTACGACGGCCGCTGCGAGGACGACAGCGTGTACTTTGAACAGTGCTCCGTCTCCGGCGGGGCCAATCCACCGCCGCTGACCCCCTCCCTCATCGTCGCCAAGTTCCCCGAATTGATCTGGGCCCAATCCGACCTCGTCACCTGGACGCTGACGCTGATCAACGCTGGCGCTGGCGCAGCCCACCGCGTCGTCCTCACCGACACCCTCGGCTCCGGCCTCCGATACGTCACCTCTACCATCACCACCACCCGTGGCTCGGTGGCCGGAGTGACCCCTGCGGTGAGCGGCGGCCGATGGGTTACTTGGACGCTGGACGAAGTCCCCTCCGGCGCACAGGTCACGCTGGGGTTCGTGGCCGAGGTGGTCAGTTGTGAGGACCTGACCAACCGGTTCAGCGGGTATCAGTCCTGTCAAGGCCAGATGTGCCGGTACGCCGGGCCGAAGACCTCCGTGGTCGAACTGCCGGAAACGATCCTGCTCAACACCAACGTCGGCCTTACCCCCATCGAGGTCTGCACCACCGGCACCGTCACCATCACGGTCAAGAACGCTGGCCTGATGTCCGTCTACAGCGCGACGATCACGGACACGTTGCCCGAGGGGTTGGTGTACCTTCCGGGCACCACCGAGTACAGCACCGACCAGGTCCACTGGCAGGCCGGGCCCGATCCTTCGATCTCCGGGCAGACCCTCGCCTGGGGGCCGACCAGCGGCCCCGGCCTGGGCGATCTGCTGCGTCAGGTGGCCCCCGACGAGACGATCTACATCCGCTACCAGGTCCGCGCCGACTGCGACTACGAGGGGGGTCTGCTCCGCATTCACGCCCTCTACTACGACGTCTGCGACACGCCCCACCGGACGGCGGAGAGTACGTATGTGATGGGGGTGGAAAAGGCGGACCTCACCATCACCAAGCGGGGGCGGAACCTCTCCACGGGTGGCCCGCTGACCGATCTGGTGCTGGCCGAGCCGGGAGAGTCGGTCCTGTGGGTGATTACCGTCACCAACGGCACGTCGGCGGGCACGGCCTACGAGGTGCTGGTAACCGACACATTGCCCTGGAACGCGGTCTTCGTTGCTGCCACCACGCCGGTCTCGGGGCCGAGCAGTTCCGGCACCCTCACCTGGCCGCTGGGGACCCTCGCGCCGGGGGCTACCGCCGTCGTGACCGTTTCCACGGTGGTCTCCACGCCCGACGGCTGCGATCCGGTGGACACGGTCAACACCGCCGCCGCCAGTTGGGGCTGTCCCACCGGCTGCCGCAGCCCGTGGCAGTCGACTCAGGCCCTCCTGCGCACGCGCCCTATCTATCAGGGCGTCGATCTGAACCTCACGCCCACGGGCCTTCACCTCTGCGGCGACGTGTTGACCGTCACCCTGGAGAACCACGGCACCCCGGCCCATAGCGTGCTCCTCACCGCCACCCTGCCCACGGGTCTGGTCTATTCCGAGACCCTTTCCGCCAGCACTGCTCCCGATTCATATCCCACCGCAGGCGACAACCCCGCCGTGTGGCGGTGGACCACCGTGAGCCTTCCCACGGGGTTGACCACGGTAACCTTCCGTGTGCGCAACGACGCCTTCACCGGCGGCTGCTCCGGCTGGAGCGGATCGGTGAGGCTGGATCTGACCTACGACGACGCAAACACCTGTACGTCCACCGGTCCTTACACCGCTACTCGGTCCATCCCCCTCAATCGCTTCTCTCCGATCCTCCAGGTGGACAAACAACCCACACAGCAGACCGCCGACGTAGGCGACGTGATCACCTGGACGATCACCGTGCACAACGCGGGGAACGGCACGGCCTTCAACACGCTCGTGACCGATGTGGTGGCGGGTAACTACGTCAACGTGACCGCCACCACCGGCTCCGACGGCGCACCGCCCACCGTGGCGGGCAACGTGATCACCTGGACTCCGGACCCCATTCCGCCGGGCGGAACGTGGACCGCTCAGGTGAGCGCCCAACTCATCAACGCCGGGGCCAACCGGAACGTGGTCACCGCAACCACCTACTGCGGCTCCGGTTGCGTCGCCTCCACGGATAGCGCCACGGCCTATCTCACCCTGTTGCAGACCTTCCGCAAGGGCCCACCGGTCCAGACCGGCACCATCGGCAGCCTGATCGTTTTCACCTTCACCACCTACTTGCCCGACACCGACGCCCTTTACGAGGACGTGGTCCTCACCGACGCCCTGCCGACGGGCCTGGGGTACGTTTCGTCGGTTCTCACCACCACCTACGACGGGGACGGAAGCGCCACCACTGTCGTATCCAGCACGCCGACCGTCACCCCCGGCTACCTGGCCTCCGGCGACGTGGTCTGGGTGCTGGGCGACCTCCCCGGCACGGTCCAGATCAACGGCGTCCTCACTGCTGTGGTGCAGGACGTCCCCTCCAACCACGATGGTCTCCGTCTGACCAACGTGCTGACGATGACCTACACCGACGACACCCGCGACTACGTTTACACCGACACGGCGGACGTGGACGTGGTGGAGCCGATCCTCCATCTCGGCAAGACCTACGTGACGCCACACGGATGTGAGGGCACGCTGTTCGAAGACAACTTCAACGACGGGAACGCGACGGGATGGACCGGCGGCAGCGGGTGGAGCGTGGCGAACGGGTTGTATCGGACGAACAACGGCTATTCCTCCCGCTACGCGGGAGACGTCGGCTGGACGGACTACAGTTTCAGCGTGATGATGCGGGCGGAGAGCGACGATGCCGCGATGGGCGTGTATTTCCGCCGCCTGGACGGTGGGAACTACTATCGCATTTACTGGCAGTCGTGGAGGATGCGCCTGCAGCGGCGCATCGCGGGCTCCCTCGCCACAGTGGTCACGCTCTCCGCCCCCGGTTACGGCTACGTCCCTGGCAAGTGGTATCACCTGGAGGTGCGCGTCGAAGGGAGGCGGATACGGGTCTACGTCGATGGGGCTCTGTGGATAGACTACACGGAGACCAGGGACGACGCCCCGGCCTCGGGCAGGATCGGCCTCTACAGCGGCACGGGTAACGGACTCCGGTCGTTCGACGATGTCCTGGTCACCCGCCTGGGCGATCCGTCTTGCTATGTGGGCGCAAACGACCTCGTGACCTACACCCTGGTCGTCTCCAACCAAAGCCGCCTCCCCGGCTACGACCTGGTGATCACCGACGACGTTCCCGCCGGGATGAGCCTGGTCGGCTACACGATGACCTCGGACGACCCCACCGCCTCGGTGGTGACGGGGCCGAGCGCGGGCGCGACGGGTGTCCTCACCTGGACGATCGACCACCTGACCCCCACCGTCCCCTTCGACCCGGTGGACCATACTGCGCTCACCCTGACCGTCGTCCTGCGGGTCTCGGGTGGTATCACTGCCAACTTCACCCTTCCGGACCAGGCGTTCCTGACCTATGACAACTGGGAGGACGAGGCCCAGCCTGTGGGTGTAGACCGGGATTACAGCGGCGGCTCTCACTCCGCCGGGGTTCGCACGGTGAACGCGGGGATCGCCAAGTCCGTGGCCTTCTTCCCGCCGCCGACGGCGACGCTGGGTACGCTGGTCACTTACACGCTGACGGTGCCGGATCACCCCATCACGACCACGCTTTACGGCGTCGTCGTGACCGACACGGTGGACAGCCGTCTGCGGATCGAGGGTGTGGTCGCCAGTTCGGGCGGAAGCGTTGGTTGGTCCGGCCAGGTGGTGACGGCCGCTTTCGCCTCCATCCCGCACGACACACTGGCGTTCATCACCATCACCGCCCGCATCTCCCACGAGTGGCCCAGCCCGGCCGCGGACGCAAACGCAGGCGACGTGATCACCGACGTGGCGGAGATGGCCCACACCACCGCGCCGATGACCCGGAGCAACTCGGTGCAGACCGTCGTCGGCGAACCGCAGGTGAACCTCGCCAAAGGCGTCCGCTCCTCCACCGGCAGCGTCGTCGATCTGGACGGGACGGCGCTGTTGACCTACACGATCCGGCTGACCAACACCGGTTCCAGCCCCGCCTACAGCCTGCACATCACCGACGCGGTCCCGGCGGGCGTGGAGGTGCTCGCCGTCTACGGCGGCGACGGTCACAGCGGGCCGGTGGTGGGGCCTGGGGTACTCACCTGGACCCTGGGTTCGCTGAGCAACGTCGCCCCCGGCAACGTGGCGGTCCTTTCCTACACCGCCCGCATCACTGGGGCGACCACCGGCGCGGCGTTGGTCAACACGGTCGATCTTCTCTACCACTCGCTGACGGAGACCGTCCCCGGCGTGCGGCCCTACACGGGCACCGACGCAGCGACGGTGGAGACGGCCCGGCCGGAGGTCTCCAAGCAGGTCGAGCCACCAACGCTGGAGGTGGGCGATCTGCTCACCTATACCCTCGTCTTCACCGTCCCGGCGGGCACCGTCGGTATGGGCGGCAGTTCCTACCTGGAGGACACGCTGCCGCAGGGCGTCTGGTACATCACGGACAGTGAGAGCCTGACGTGGACGCCGTCCGCCGTCGCGGTCACCGTCACCAACCGGATCAGCACCGTCGACGGCAACGGCAGACAGGTCGTCCGCTGGTACTTCGGCCAGCCGATCACCAGCGAGCAGTCGGTTCCGACGGTGATCACCCTCACCTTCCGCTGCCAGGCAGTCGGACTGAGGGCGGACACGCTGGCTCCGGTCTGGACAAGCCAGACAAGCGCCTACGGGCTTTTCAACCTCGTCCGCCTCTGGGAGCGAGGGGTTTTCGTGGACCAGGACGGGGTGCAGGATCACGTGGTCCAACCGCGTCTTTCCATCGGGAAGACGAGCGTTCCGCCGTCCGGTGGGTATGTGGGGGCGGGGGCCAGGATCACCTACACACTGACCTTCACCAACGACGGGTACGGCACCGCCTACGACATCGTGGTCAGCGACACGCTGCCCCCCGGGGTGACCTACGTCACGTCCTCCATCGCCAGCGCGACGGAGCCGTCCATCGCCTTCACCGCCGAGCCGTCCGTCGGGAGCACCGGCGTGATCACCTGGCGGGTGAACCGACTGGGCGGCGTGTCCGGCGGCATCCCCGGCGCGGCGGAAGTCACCGTCGTCGCCGAAGTCACGGCTACCATCGGGGCCAATCTGGTGTTGACCAACACGGCGGCCATCCCCTACTACGACTCGCAGCCGGGCGACGGCCCGGGACCCTACACGCCGGACGAGCGGGAGTACACCGACGGGTCGGATTCCGTCTACCACGTGACCGTCAACGCGGGGATTCTCAAGGCGGTGGCCTTCTCCCCGCCGCCGACGGCGACGCTGGGCACCGTGGTCACCTACACGCTGACGGTGCCGGATCAGCCCATCACGGCCACGTTCTACAACCTCACCGTGGTCGACCGGCTCGACGCGCGGCTGCGGCTGCACGCCGTCCTCGACGGGCCGGACGGCACAGTGGTGGTCTCCGGCAACACCTTCACCGTCACCTACCCGAGCATTCCGCACGGACAGCAGCGGTTCATCACCGTCACCGCCGTGATCTCCGACCCGCTGGGGGCCGTCGCGGGCGACGTCATCACCAACGTGGCGGTGCTCACCCATCAGGGCCAAGGGCCCACTCCCAGCAACGTGGTCAGCACCACCGTCGGCGAACCACGGGTGAGCGTCTCGAAGGCCGGTCAGGTGCTGGCCGACCCGCAGACGGCGCTCTATACCCTCACCGTGGTCAACCAGGGCTCCAGCCCCGCCTACAGCCTCGTCGTCACCGACGCGGTGCCAACGGGGCTGGAGGTCGTCAGCGTCGGGAGCGGCGGTACCCTGGCCCCCGACGGCCGCACCATCACCTGGACGCTCCCCTTCCTCGACGTGCCGCCGCCGCCGGGCAATACCGCCGTCCTCACCTTCACCGCCCGCCTCAGCGAGCCGATCTACGCCGGTCGGCTGTTCACCAACGCCGTCACCGTGCGCAACACCTCCCTCACCGAGACCATCCCCGGTGTGCGGGAGTACATCACCGACGACCTGCACGTCCTCACCTGGCCGCTGGGTCGGCTGGGCGATTACGTCTGGTACGACTTCGACTACGACGGCGTCCAGGGGACCCATCCGGGCGAGTTCGGCATCGCTGGCGTGGTGGTCGAACTGTTCGACGCCGACACCGGCGCGTTCATCACCCGCACCACCACGGCGGCCGATGGCTCCTACATCTTCGAGCACCTGCCGCTGGGGGTGACCTACACGGTTCGCATCTCCAACGCCAGTTACGCGCCGGGCGGGCCGCTGGAGGGGTACACGCAGACGGTGTATATGGCCTCCGGCGCGACCCCGGCGACCGATTCCAACGCCTCCATCACCCAGACCTTTGGCGGGCTGGGCTACGCCATCACCACCACGTTGACCTCGGCCTTTACCGAGGACCTGACACTGGACTACGGCTTCGTCCGCCTGGTCGAACTGGGCAACTACGTGTGGTACGATGCGGATCACGACGGGGTGCAGGACGCGGGTGAGGCGGGCTTCGGCGGGGTGACGGTGACGCTCACCTACCCCGACGGCCGGGTCTTCACGACGACGACGACGGCGAACGGCTACTACACCTTCACCGTGCCGGTGAGTCAGGCGTACACCATCACTCTGGTCGCCGCCAATTTTGCCCCTGGCGGGCCGCTGGAGGCGTACACTCACACCCTGGCGAACCAGGGGAGCGACGACGGACTGGACTCCGACGGGCAGCCCTCGGGCGGGGGTCTGGTCATCGTCACGCCGGTGATCACCGGGGACGACTACTCCTACGAC
>DROW01000226.1 GCA_011388675.1 Chloroflexota bacterium
CGCGACGGGAGGCCCCCCGCCTCTACCGGGACGCGGTCGCGGAACTGTTGGACTGCCTGCGGGAGTAAGGTTCGATTTCCGGGTAGCCTGATTCGTTTTGAACGCTCACGGGGGAACGCGACTTGTCATCTTTTCGGGGTGATGCTATAATTTCGGCACGTGGGCGCGTAGCTCAGTTGGTCAGAGCGCCACACTCACATTGTGGAGGTCAGGGGTTCGAGTCCCTTCGCGCCCACTTTTCACGTAGGCCGCGGCCCCCGCGCGCAAAGAGGTCCGCGGCCTCGTGTTGCTAATGGAGTGCCCGGATGCTTACCGATTCCCGGCGTCGATCCCAACTCGACTGGCTCGTCAGCAATCTCCGCTGGCTCCTCCTTCTCGCTGTCGTCGTCTTTGCCTTCATCACCCCCGAGCAGGGTTTCGAGGGCCCGTTTGCTCCTTTCCTGATCGCCACCCTCGTCACCGCAGCCCTCTACAACCTCATCCTTATGCTGCTGATGCTCTATGAAACCTTCCCCCGGTCGATGGCGTGGATCACGCTGGGGACGGACGCGGCCCTCTCCGTCGCCCTGATCGCTGCGTCCGGCGGGTTCCAGAGCCCATTTCTCTTCTTCGGCATCCTTCCCATCATCACCGCGGCCCTTCGGTTTTCCTTCTTCGTCAGCATCCTGGTCGCTCTGTTCATCACGCTGGGCTACTTCGGGATTGGGCTCGCCTACACGCCTGAGCCCTCTCTCGCGGCTGCCCTCCCGTGGACGGGCAACGCCGCCACCCTGCTCCTGGCTGCTCTCATCGCCGGGCTGGTGGGGCAACGGATGCGCCGCTACATCAGCGCGCTCGCTGAGGCGGAGCGGGCCGAGGAACTCCGCCGCCTGCGCGCCCGCCATCAGCAATCCCGCCTCATCTTCGAGTTAGCCAGCACCCTCAGCGCTACCCTGAACTACCAGAAGGTGCTGGAGGCGATGCTGGACGTGGGGGAGATCGGCCTGCAAGAACTGGGGCGGCGCACCGTCTCTCAGGTCAGCATCGTCTTCCTGTTCGACAAGCAGCAGCAGCTGCGCGTCGTCGCCTCCCGGCGGCTTTCGCCGCGCGACGAGCGGCTCGTCATCCCCGGCCAGCGGGGCATCGTCGCCCAGGCCCTGATGACCGCCGAGCCTGCGCTGAGCAAGAACCCAGGCCAGGACCCCGAGTTGGGGCAGTTCATCGCTATGCACCGGTGCCAGGAAGCGGTAGCGGTCCCCCTGCGAGCCGGATTCGAGAACTTCGGCGTCGTCGTCTTCGGCAGCCCCGCGCCGGGCCTCTACACGCCCGACTACCAGGACCTGCTGGTGGCGATGTGCAACCAGGCGGTGGTCGCGCTGCAGAACGCCAGGCTCTACCAAGACCTGATGGAAGAGAAAGAGCGCATCGTCGCCGTGGAGGAGGACGCACGCAAGAAACTGGCCCGCGACCTCCACGACGGCCCCACCCAGTCCATCGCCGCCATCGCGATGCGCCTCAATTACGTGAGAAAGTTGATGGAGACGGACCCAGATCAGGCGCGGGAGGAACTCGTCCGCCTGGAGAAACTGGCGCGGCAGACGACCAAGGAGATCCGCCATATGCTCTTCACCCTCCGTCCCCTGATCCTGGAAACCCAGGGGTTGCGCGCCGCCCTCGCCCAGTACATCGCCAAACGGGCGGAAACCGATCCCCTGCCGATCCACCTGGAGGCTCCGGAGGGCGTGGATGCACGGCTGGACAAGGACGCTCAGGGCGTGATCTTCTATATCATCGAAGAGGCCATCAGCAACGCCCGCAAGCACGCTAACGCCCAGAACGTTTGGGTCCGGCTTCGGGTAGAGGACGACACCTTCATCGCCGAGGTGGAGGATGATGGGCAGGGGTTCGACCTGGACGCGGTGCTGGCCGACTACACCACCCGGGGCAGTCTGGGGATGACGAATATGTTCGAGCGGGCAGAACTGGTCGGTGGGCGGGTGGACATCCATACCGCGCCAGGACACGGCACCCGCGTCGTCCTCACCGTTCCGCTGGAGAGGCAGGGTGGCTGAGAGGATCGGCCTGGAACCCTGGCTTTGGCTGGGAGGATCGTTGCTGCTGGCCCTCGTCGCCACGTGGACCGCCTGGGGGCTTGAGAGGGCGAAGGGCCGCAACCCACGCATCGCCTCCGTTTTGGACGGGCCGTTCTACCCCCTCTTCGTCGAAGTGGGGCGGCTCCTCTTCTACCTGGGCCTCCCCGCCGCCGCGCTGCTGTGGGGGCGGGACGCCGTCGTCGGCCGACTGATGGGGTTCCAGTCCCTGCTGCTCTTGAACGGCCTGGTGGGCGATCCGGCTCCGGCGGGCGACATCGCGGCGAACCTGGCGGACTGGATGCGGGACGTCGGCTGGGCGGTCGGGCTGGGGACGGCCGCCTGGGCCGTGCTCGCCCTGGGCTGGTGGACGGTGCGCCGGGGGGCAGCCCCGCTCCGCCTGGACAGCGGGCCGCTTTCCGGCATCGTGGGGTTGCGGGAGGCGGCCTACCACGAGGTCCACTGGGCGTTCTACCGGAACGCGCCCATCGTCGCGCTGGGACCCTACTGGGGGACCTGGGCCGGGCTGGGGCTGGTCGCGCTGGAGGCGGTCCTCAACCCCTTCTGGCGGGCCAGCCTCGGCGACGCCGACCGGGCCTCTCTGCCCCTGCTCCGCGCCGGGATGGCCTTCGTCAGCGCTGCCCTCTTCCTGAAGACGGGGAACCTCTGGCTGGCAGTCCTGGTCCACTGGGGCGTGCTGTGGGGCCTCTCCGCGACGGCGAATTCGGGTCTCACCACAGAGACACAGAGGGCACAGAGAAATCCTTAAGAAATTTTTTCTCTGTGCCCTCTGTGCCTCTGTGGTTTTTCACCCCCTCATCGCCTCCAGCAGCCGCCGGGTTCGTTCTTTGGTCCCCGCCTCCTGCTCTCCCACCGGCCCCACGCAGCCGGGGCAGCCGTCGGTGCAGGGGCAGGTGCGGACGCGGTCCAGGGCCGCCTCCAGCAGCGGCTCGAACCGCTCGAAGAGCCGCGGGCTGAGCCCCGCGCCGCCGGGCACCCGGTCGTAGAACATGACGCGGGGCAATCCCGTCTCCGGCGCGCGGGCCTCCACCGCCGTCCCCAGGTCGGCCGGGGCGCACAGGATCTGCAGCGGGGCCAGGTGGCGCAGCAGATAGGCCAGGCCAGAGAGCGCGCCGCGCGCTCCCCGCGCCCGCTCCGCCCGCCGGTGACACACCGGGCAGAGGGTGATCAGGTTGTCCAGCGCGTTCGCCAGCCGGTAGAGGTCGTTGACGCCGGGGATGTAGCCGAAGGTGTGGAAGGGGACGATGTGGTGCACGTCGTGCTGGCGGCCCTCCCGCTCCGGCGCGCCGCAGTACCGGCAGCGGTACCCGTCCCGGGCGCGGGCCGCGTCCCGCTGCGCCGGCCAGTTGGGGCCGTAGTCCACCACCCGCCGCAGGACCCGCTCCTCCTGCAGCCGATCCACCAGGTCCTCGGAGAGATCCAGCCACACTCCCACCGTCTCCATCCGCTGCTCCGGCAGGTCCACCTCCCCCCACCCCAGCACCTCGTGGGTGTAGCGGCGGATCTGCCGGTAGCCGGTGACCCGCGTGGTCACCTCCACTGCGCCCCAGGCGGCACTCCACGGCCCGGCCGCCCGCTGGCGCACCGTCTCGATCACTTGCACCTCCGTCGTCCCGCTGGCGCGGGTGTAGAACTCTACCTCCTCCGCCCGCACCCGCGCGATCCCCGCCTCCCAGTCCAGTTCCTCCACGAGATAGGAGGCCCCCTCGTGCAGGTAGACCGCGCCGGGGTAGACCAGCATCGGCGCGCTGGGCCGGTCGATCTGGCCGATCACCTGGGGCGGTTCGGCGCTCACGTCCTGGATCACCACCACGTCCGGCGTGCTGGTGCGTAGCCCCACCGTCCCGGCCGGGTATCCCTCACCGATCCAGGTGTACCGGCCGTTGGACCGGTGGACCGCTCCCTCCTCGGCCAGCAGGTCGAGCAGGTCGTCCACATCGGCGAGGCGGCCGAACCCCTCCCCGACCTCGAAGGGGAGTTCGAAAGCCGCGCAGGCGACGTGGTCGGCCAGGATCGCCGGGTTGTCCGGGTCCAGCAGCGCTTCTTCGACCGGGCGGCCGAAGAAGTAGCGGGGGTGGGTGACGATGTACTGGTCGAGAGGGGAGGAACTGGCGATGAGGATCGCCAGGGAGGCCCCGGCGCGCCGTCCGGCCCGGCCTGCCTGCTGCCAGGTGCTGGCGACCGAGCCGGGGTAGCCGACCATCACGCAGGCGGTCAGTTCGCCGATGTCGATCCCCAGTTCCAGCGCGTTGGTCGCCACCACCGCCCGCACCGTCCCCTCCCGCAGCCCCCGCTCGATCTCCCGCCGCTGTGAGGGGAGATACCCGCCCCGGTAGCCCCGCACCCGTTGGGGGTCCCCGCCGTGGGCTGCCACCAGGTCCCGCAGGTAGCCCAGGAGGACCTCGGTGGTCAGCCGGGCGCGGGCGAAGAAGATGGTCTGCACGTCGGCTTTCAGGAGATGGTCCGCCACGTCCACCGCCGCCAGCACCACCGACCGCCGGATCCCCAGTTGGGGGTCGACCAGGGGCGGGTTGTAGAGCAGGAAGTGCTTCTCCCCCCGGGGTGAGCCGTCCTCCTCCACGGGATGGACCGGGGCCTCCAGCAGCCGTTCCGCCAGGCCCTGGGGGTTGGCGATGGTGGCGGAGGCGCACAGGAAGCGAGGCTCCGCCCCGTAGAAGCGGCACACCCGCCGGAGCCGGCGCAGCAGGTTGGCGACGTGTCCGCCGAAGACCCCCCGGTAGACGTGGAGTTCGTCCAGCACGACCCAGCGGAGGTTGGAGAAGAAGCGGGCCCAGCGGGTGTGGTGGGGAAGGATGCCCGCGTGGAGCATGTCGGGGTTGGTCACCAGGAGGCGGGCCTGGCGACGGATGGCGGGCCGGTGGGAGGAGGGGGTGTCGCCATCGTAGGGGCGGACGGCAATGGGGGCCTGTAGGGCGTCGATCAGCGGGCCGAGAGCGGCCAGTTGGTCGTGGGCCAGCGCTTTGGTGGGGAAGAGGTAGAGGGCGCAGGCGGCGGGGTCGTTGAGCAGGGTGTGGAGGACCGGCAGGTGGTAGGCCAGGGACTTGCCGGAGGCGGCCGGGGTGGCGAGGACGACGTTCTTCCCCGCCAGCGCGGCCTCGACGGCCTCGGCCTGGTGGGTGTAGGGGGCTTCGATCCCCAGCGACCGCATCGCGTCGACCAGGCGGGGGTCCAGCCCGGCGGGCCAGGGGGCCACGCGGGCCGGCCGCGCCGGGATGCGCTCCCAGGCGGTGACGCAGCGCATAAAGTCAGGGTCGGCGCGGAGGCGGGCCAGCAGGTCAGTCAGGGGGTCCATCGTTCACGCACCACGGAACATAGAACGCCGAATGCTGAACGCAGGGAGCAGGGAGCGGGGAGCGGGGAGCAAGGAGCAAGGAGCAGGGAGCAGGGAGCAGGGGGCAGGGAGCAGGGAGCAGGGTCATCATCTCGAGAGAAACGGGCTATCCTTCACGAAGAGCCGCCAGGGGGCGGTGCGGGCGCGCTCGTCGCCGGTGACGCCGACGCGAGGGCTCCGCCCGACGACCTCGTCCGTCACTGGCTGGCCCTCTTCCACGAACAACAGCGCGTCCGGCGCGCACAGGTCCGCCCCGTCGAACCGCAAATCGATGCCGAGGGCCTGGCAGAGCCGGCCGGGGCCGTTGGTCAGGTCGGGTCGGCCGCCGCGCAGCAGTCGCATCCGTTCGGTCCCCTCCAGCGGCTCCAGCGCGCGGATGAGGACCGCCGCCGGGAACCCCTCGGGGCCGGTGACCAGGTTCAGGCAGTGGTGAACGCCGTAGATGAGGTAGACGTAGGCGTGGCCGGGCGGGCCGTACATCGCCGCGTTCCGCTCCGTGGGGCCGAAGCGGGCGTGGGAGGCCCGGTCGTCCTCGCCGATGTACGCCTCCACCTCGACGATCCGCCCGCTCAGCCGCTCGCCGTCCAGCACCCGCACCAG
>DROW01000227.1 GCA_011388675.1 Chloroflexota bacterium
CACGCTCATACGTTCTGGGGTTTGTGTACCCGACTACATACCAAACTGGCCGCCCACACGATTTGCATCTACATCAACCGTCTGTTGGGAAACCCAAACTTCCTCCAGATCAAGAGGCTCGCCTTCCCGATCTAGCATAAGGCCCCAATAGTATCGCCTTCGCTGATGCAACCGGGCAGCGACGGCACATAGACGGTGTACCCACCCTCATCGCTGGGTTCCAAGACCACTCGAAACCTGGCCATATCCCCTTTTCTCCCCGTCAAATCCTGCAAGTACTGCTTAAGGCCCACCAAAGGTCGGGGATATTGTAACACGAACGGGACGTATGGCAACTATTCCTCGCCATCCCCAAGGCGTTGGATGCGGTCCACCCGAAAGACGCGCTGGTCGCCCCGGAGGTGGCAGTGGGCGATCAGGTAGACGACCTCCCCCCGCCACTCCAACCGCAGCGGGTCCACCCGGCGGCGGGTGACGTGGCCCCGCCCGGCGGTGTAGTACTCGATCTCCACCGTCTCCCCGGCGGCGATGGCCGCCTCCAGCCGGTCCAACAGCGGGCCGGTGGGGACGGGGAGGGCGGGCGCCGCTCCTTCGGGGCCGCCTCGCCGGAGTCGCTCCATCACCTCCTTCACCCGCCGCTCCACCTCGTCCCGCTCCGGAAGGGTTAGCCTTCTCTCCCAGGCCCGCACCAGAGCGTGGACCGGCCGGGCAGGCAGGCCCAGTTCGTCGGCGAGGCTGGCGTAGAGGCGAAGGCCGGCAGCGATGGTCACCCGATCCTCCTCGCTTGCCTCCCCGGCGGGGGGCGGGGCGCGGCCGGGCAGGTCCAGCCGGGGGACGATCCCCCGCCGTTCCAGGCGGCGGATGAGCGCTTCGAGGCGGGAGGTGTCCACCCGGACGGCGCGGGCCGAGAGGGTCTCCAGGAGCGTCTCCCGGATGCGACGCCGGGCCGTCAGCTCCTGCAGGAGCGCCGGGTCGCCCGTCTCCATCAGCACCACCTGACGCAGGGTGACCCTCCCGAAGTCCTCTGCCCAGCGGTACAGGGTGCCACCCAGAGGGGAGGAAGAGGACCGGACGCCGTCTCCAGAAGGCCGACGATCCCCTCGACGGTGTGCCCCCGCCGGAGGGCCTGAAGGAGGCGGGAGCGGGTGAGCCGGTAGCGACCGAGATGGGCGGGGTCTGGTAGGAGGACGGCCTCCAGGGCGAAGCGGGTGGAGTCGGAGAGGGGCGGCCGGTCGTCTGAAGGGGAATTGACGGGCCGGACCTCCAACAGGAGGGCGGGTTCTCCGTCCTCTTCGACCGGGGTGGGACGGGCGTGGAGGCAGACGGGAGGCGGGTCGGCAGGCCAGGCCCCGTCTTCCCGACCGAGCAGCGCGGCGCCAAGGGGGGTGAGGGCGATTCCACGGTCGTCCATCCGGACCGCCCCGAACCAGGCCAGGGGGCCGGTGAGGAGGGCGGCGAGGTCCTTCTCCATCCGGTGGCGGTAGGCGACGCGGGCCTCTTCGTCCAAGGCGGCCCAGGTGCGGTAGGGGGCCTGGGGACGGAAGAGGGCCGGGTCCTGTTCGTGGAGGCTCTGGAGCAGGTCGGCGAGGCCGACGGGCGAATGGGGAGGCCGG
>DROW01000228.1 GCA_011388675.1 Chloroflexota bacterium
GAGAGGGGGAGGGGGTTGGGGGGTGGGGGTGAGGTCTGAACACCAACACCGGCACATCCACCTCCACCTCGTGCCCGCAGTGGGGGCAGGGGAAGCGGTGCAGGGTGCCCTCCTTGAGCCGCTCCGCCAGGTCGGGGCGGGCGGCGGTGTCTACGATGAGCCAGACTTCGGCCTCGAAGGTGCGGCCGCATTGGGGGCAGGTCGGGGTCGCCTTTTGAGCGTAAGAGGGGTCCATCGCTTCTCCTTTCTAGCGGTACCGGAACGTGAATCGGCCTCGTCAATCCCCTGCCCCTTCGTCTTCGGAGAGGGCCTTGCCGGGCAGGGTGTCCCTTGTCGTTCAAAGACGGTTTCGGTCAGGGTAGGACAGCACAAATTATAGGCGGAGAGGGGGAAAAGACAAGAAGAGGTAGCGGCTACTGCGGACTGCCTGCCGGACCCGACAGAGTTATGCGGTCCGCCGCTTCCCCTGCTTCCAGTGGCCCCTTAGGCAAATGATACAATCGGTGAAGGTCCATAAGCCGGATTACGAGTGCCCAGCCGGTGGAAAACAAGATCACGATGTCCAGATAGAAGATCGCCTCTATCACCCCGTCTATCAACCAGGACGGAACGTCCAACACGGTCAGCACCGCCGTGGCAAGGGTCAGGATCAGCAGTAAAGAGAGTTCCAGTACGAACCAGAGCGTGTATCGGTCTATAAGCCGGAGGAGGGCTTTGCCCGTTGCCCACGTCTCCACCGATATACCTTCCGCCTCTCGCCGCCAGGGCAGGATCATTTGGGAGACGTCTCGTAAGAACTCTTCCTTGCCCTGGACCCACCACTCCCGACTGAAGGGCTTGGGTCCGGTCCACACCCGGGGGATCACGGGTCGCCACCAGGGCGGTTTCCCCACCAATGCCACGGCGACCCGCTCTGTCCACTTTCCCTTGACATCCCGCTCGCCGGCCTCCTCCGCCCGGGCCGCGGCAAAGTCGTGCAGCAGGGTGTGCAAGGTGTACCGATTTCCGCCTACTTGCTCCAGCAACGACCGCCGGACCAGCCGCCGGGCCGCGGCCTCCGCCCATTCTATGTCCTCCTCCCATAGCGCGGCCAGCACCTTCACCCCGAACGACGTGCCCGTCGGCAGGTTCCCCAGCGCCCGGAACCGGCGCCGGTCCTCTTCCTCCAGCGCTTCGTACCCCACCTCGAACGCTGCCCACGCCTTCGATTGGCGGGGGTCGGGCCCTGCTATCTCCAGTCGAAGTACCCGCTCGGGTCGCGGTGGCGCCACATCCTCCTTCGCCCGCAGGTCCCTCAGCACCTGTTCCGGCCCCTCCAGCAGGGATACGGCTACCGCCACGCGGATGGCCACCGGCAGCCGCCCTACCGCCTCCACGATCTCTCCTAAAATCGGAAGCCAGCGCGCCTGCTCTTTGGTGTCCATCTCCGGCGGTAGCAAGTCGCGGGCCATCGCCACCGCCTCCTCGTGGTCCGGCAACCCCAGGCGCAGTAGGCGGTTCCGCCCATACAGTTCGGCGATGGTCAGCACCTGAGAGGTGATCAGCACCCGCGTCTGGGGCCCGGCCAGCGCGATCAGCGGATCGAAGGGGGTGTTCGGCCACACGTCGTCCAGGATCAGCAGCACCCGCCGCTCCCCATCGGCCAGGAACCGCGCCAGGTACCGCCCGGCCGGCCCGCCGCTCTGCGGGGTCCATCCGAGCAGACGGGCCCACTCCAACATCCACCGCCGGGGGTTCGGCTGCGGTCCCAACCGGGCCCACAGCACCCCGTCCCGGAAGTAGGCCTCGATCAGCGGATCCTCCCCCACGGCGCGGGCCAGCGTGGTCTTTCCGACCCCCGCCATCCCGCCGATGGTCACCACCCTCACCGCGGGCCGTCGGAACCCTTCGGCGCTCGTCAGCCACCCCCGCACCAGCGCCAGTTCCTCCTCCCGCCCCACCATCCGCCCGGCCGGCCGCAGGACGTACCGCTGGTCGACCAGCCGGGGGCCACGGGGAAGTTTACCGTGCTCGGCAAACCAGTGGGGAAACCAGCGGCGCAGGTCCTCCTCCGACGGCCGCCAGCCCGCCAGTTCCATCCAGTCCAGCAGTTCCAGCGGCGAGGAGAAGGCCCGGCGCAGTTCCCTCGCCATCGCCCGGAGGTTCTCCCGCGACGGGCGGGCCCGCCCGGCAAGCCAGTGGCTCACCGCCGACCGGTCGAGCCCCAGCGCGGTGGCCAGGTTGGAGGGGACCATATCGACCCGCTCCAGCACCACGGGCAGGTGCCCGAGGAAAGCGTCCCAGTTGGGTTCGGGGAGAGGGTCCGCGCTCAACATTTGCCCTCCCTCACTCAACAAATCCCCTTTGACGGCTCAACGTCGGTGGATGTACGCTGAAGTCGCGCGCTGGCAGTGGCAAGGATACCCCGAGACGGTCCGTGGGGCAAGCCACTGCACCCCCGGGGAACGAACAGACCGTCCCCAACCGGTTGGGGCCCACTTCGACGGGAAGGAGGCCCTGATGAGCGGTCCGAAGCGACGTCGGACGCGGGAGGAGCGGGCGGTGCTGGAGGTCCTGAAGCCGATCGCCCTGCGGATCCAGCGGCGGGTGGGGCAGCGGGTGCCGGGGAGCCCCTCCTCCAACGGGCGGCGCAGGCGACCGGCCCGATAGGCAAGTGGGCTGCCGACCGAAGAGCCGGCCTTCGGTTGGCAGCCCCTCCGTTTCCTGGTAGAATTCCGTCGGCCCCGCGAGGATAGATAGATAGATCCGGCGGCGAGGAGGTGAGGAGCGAATGCCCCGACCGAAGAAGAAGAAACCCCCGAAGGAAGACCGACCCCTGCGGGCCGGGCTGTACGCCCGGGTCTCGACCGAGGAGCAGGCGGCGGAGGGCCACTCCATCGAGGCGCAGTTGCGGATTGCGCGGGAGTTTGCGGAGCGGAAGGGGTGGGTGGTGGTGCGGGAGTACACCGACCCCGGCTACTCGGGCACCAACGACCGGCGGCCCGCCTTCCAGCGGATGATCGAGGACGCGCTGGCGGGGGAGATCGAGGTGATCGTCTTTCACAAGTTGGACCGGTTCTCCCGTTCTATTTCCGACATCCTGCGCTACTTCAACCTGCTGCACGATCACGACATCCTGCTGGCGTCGGCGACGGAGCCGTTCGACTTCACGACGCCGGCGGGGAAGGCGCACTTCCATATGCTGGCGGTCTTTGCCCAGTGGTACATCGACAACCTGTCGGCGGAGACGAAGAAGGGGAAGCGGCAGCGGGTGTTGAAGGGGCTGTACAACGGGCAGTTGCCGTTCGGGTACGTGCGGGGGCCGGACGGGAGGGCGCAGGTGGTGCCGGAGGAGGCGGAGGTGGTGCGGAGGGCGTTCGAGGCGTATGCGACGGGGCGGTACACCGATCGGCAGATCGCGGAGTTGATGAACGAGATGGGGCTGCCGACGCGGCGGGGGCGGCGGTGGTCGAAGGACAGCGTGCGGGACTTTCTGCAGAACGCGTTCTACACGGGGAAGGTGAAGTACAAGGGGGAGTTGCTGCCGGGGCGGCACGAGCCGATCATCCCGGAGGAGTTGTTCGAGCGGTGTCAGCAGGTGCGGGCGGCGCACCGGCGGGCGTCGCGGAGCCATACGCCGCGGTTTCGGACGTATATGGTGAGCCGGCTGCTGCGGTGTGCGCGGTGCGGGGAGACGGTGCGGGCGCAGTCGACGCGGGGGTATCGGTACTACCGGGAGATGAGCCACACGCGGGGTCTGGAGTGTCCGGACGCGGGGTTGTGGGTGAAGGCGGAGTTGGTGGAGAAAGAGGTGGGGGCGATCCTGCGGAACCTGCGGTTGCCGGAGGACTGGCAGGAGGAGATTCGGGAGTCGGTGGCGGATGCGGACGAGCGGCGGCGGCTGCTGGAGCGGCGGCGGCAGTTACAGGAGAAGTTGCGGCGGTTGGGGATGGCGTTTGCGGATGGGGTGATCGAGGAGCCGGACTACATCCGGGAGCGGGACGCGGTGCGGGCGGAGTTGGCGCGGCTGGAGGTGCCGGAGGAGGTGGGGGTGATCGATGCGGGGTTGTACCTGGAGTCGCTAAGAGAGTTGTGGGACGAGGCGACGTTGGAGGAGCGGCGGGACATTTGTCGGCTGATGCTGGAGGCGGTGTACTACGATATGCGGGGGAAGCGGGTGGTGGAGTTGGTGCCGAAGGCGACGTTCCGGCCGCTGTTTCGGACGGTGGAGGTGTTGGAGGAGGGGGAGGTGGGGCATTTTCGGGTGCTGCCGGAGGCGCGGGAGGGGATGGTGGAGGTGGTGGGGAGGAAACGGTCTGGTTAGTCAGGCGGAAAGGCTTTCTATATGCGCTTGACACGTGGGGGAAGGTTGCTATAATAGGGTTGTCAACGACGGGCAATGGGAGCGGCCTGGAAGCGCGGGAGCGGCGAACGGGTCGCCCCAGGGCAACAGGAGCACATTGATGTCGGCGACAAGGTGGGGGAGAAGGGGATAAAAAAGCGGGCAACCTGCCAGCACCAGGTTGCCCTTCTGCCTTTTCCCCGCCTGGATGGAACCTTGGCAATTGGCTATCCGTGTCAGCGCCAGGGTGCGCCCTTGCGGACCCCCAGGGGGATTCAGGCATTGGCGGGGCCGACGGGGCTCGAACCCGCGATCTCCGGCTTGACAGGCCGGTATGTTGACCAACTACACCACGGCCCCGAACGGGAGGCATCATACCACAATCTCCCCATTTCGTCAAGCGTCCGAAGGTCAGATTGAAAGAAAAGCGGAACCAGACCTGGGAGCC
>DROW01000229.1 GCA_011388675.1 Chloroflexota bacterium
GTCACCCTCATCCAACGGCTCTCCTTGCCACCTGGCCCCGACCCATTGCCCGCGATCGCCTCCCGCTCGCAGACCCGCCAAGCCAGATCAGCCCACTTCTACCGCTACCGCATCCTATATGCGTAGAGTTTTGTCAGTCAACGAGCCTCCCCAGTTTCAAGGGGGGCGAGGATAAGTGGCGATGACGGTGTTGTCCGCACCGACACAGATCTTGAATCGGTCGTAGAAGATCCGCACCCAGGCGTGCTGACCGATGAACGCTTCGGGCACCGGATACCGTTGCCCCCAGAGGCGGATCGTACCATCCCGGTAGATCTTTCTCCGCTCCTCTTTGGCGAAGGCGTCCCACAGCACCTCTGCCTCCACCCGATGGGGGGAAGGCTGATACCGTTCTGCTGGGCTCTTCCGGATGCTCTCGTGCCTCCTCCGGTTGTACCAGCGACGCCATCGCTCGGCACGGTGGTTGAGGTCTTCCAGGTTCTTGACCCGGTTCCGTTCCACGTTGAGGAAGTCCCGCTCGATGAACTGGATAATCTTCTCCACCTTCCCCTTCGTCTGAGGGCGGCTGGTATAGATCACCTCCACCCCCAACTTGCTCATCACGTCCTGGAACCGGCTTTCGGCCCCCTCCAAGGTGGCGTAGAACTGGCTCCCTTTATCCACCAGGACCCGCTCCGGCAACCCGTGCTCGCAGAAGGCCAGGTAGAAGGTGTAAAGCACACCCTCCTGATCCTTGGTGAGGAAGAACATCAGTGCCAACAGATAGCGGGAGTAGTCATCCAGGATGACCACGCCATACACCTTGCCCAGGCAGGTCTCCTCCAGTTCGATCAGGTCCGCCTGCCACAGCCGGTTGGGAACCGGTGCTTCAAACCGTCGAATCCGCCGCGCCGATCGGCGCTGCGGCCTCTCCCACACCCCCCGCCGCCGGAGAATGTTGTATACCGTCTGCCGAGTGAGACGAACCTGATGTTCCTCCTCCAGCACCCGCACAATGTTGGGACAGGTGCGCCGCGTGTCCTCCTCCTGATAGTAGCCGACCACTAACTCCTCGATCCACGCAGGCGTCCGCCGCGGATTCCCGCGTGGTCGGTTGAGAAAAACCGCCAGATCGCCCGTCCGCTCGAACTCCTCGTACCTGCGCAGATAATCCCGCACCGTCTTCCGGTCGTGACCAAAACGCCTCGCCGCTTGAGAAATGTTCCCGTGAATCCGAACGTATCCCCCCACCTGCAGCCGATGCTGAACCACCGGGTCCTCCCACAAATTCCTCCGCCGTCCCATTCCTGACACCTCCCCTCTTCGGTGTCAGAAATGAGTTTACCCCAGGTGGGGAGTTTTGGCTTTGTCATAGATGGGGAGTTTTAACTTTGACGGAACACCCACGGGCTGCGGTGCGGAGCGTCCAGTGGAGCGCGTGGGTGTACGCTGTGCTGGTCTTTGCCGGGTATCGGGCCTGGGGACTGACGAAAGGGCCTCGGCCGCCGACCCGTTGGTGGCGAGGAAGCGGACGGTGGTCGCTGA
>DROW01000230.1 GCA_011388675.1 Chloroflexota bacterium
AGGGGGACGGCCGGGGTAAAGGTCATCGTGGTGTGCTCCTCATCCCAAGCGAACGTCCCCTCCACCGGCTCACCCGCGTCGGTCTGGAGGGAGAAGGCGGCCTCGGCGGAAGCGGGGTCCATCGGCTGGCTGAAGGTGACCGTGATGGGCCGGGTGAGGCCTACCTGCCCCGCGCCGTCGGAGGGATCGGTCCAGAGGACATAGGGGGACTGCACCGCGAAGGACCAGGTGAAGTCCTCCTTCAGGACGCCGCCGGTGGTGTCGGCGAGGCCGGCGGGGACGGTGACCCGGTAGGTCCGGCCGGGGAGGAAGCCCTCGGTGGGCCGGAAGATGTAGATGGAGGTGTTCACCCACTCGCCGGTCCCCTCCACTGGCGGATCGAACTGGAGGGGAGAGGGCATCTCCGGTGATGGCGCGCTGACCAGTCGGAGCGGGACGACGGGCCGGTTGAACATCACCGTTACCGTCGCGTCCGGCGCGACGTCCTCTGTGCCCGGCTCGGGGATCACCTGGGTGACCTCCAGGTAGCCGACGGTGGCGAAGGTGAACTCCACCTCCTCCCGCAGGGGCAGCCCTTCGGCGGATTTGGCCGAGGCATCCAGTCGGACCTGGTAGCGGGTGGCCCGCTCCCACCCCTCTTTGGGCGTGAAGACCAGCGTGGCCGGGTCGATCCAGGTGATCTCCCCTTTCACCTCCGGCTCGATGGAGAAAGCCGCCTCGACGGAGGCGGGGTCCATCGGCTGGTCGAAGTAGAGCGTGAGCGGCCGGTCCAGTGGTGCCTCCTCACCTCGGGCCGGCGACCGCTCCACCAGCAGGGGGTGAGGGAGGGGAAGGGGAGCAGCGGTCGGCGTGGAGGTAGCGCGAGGGCCAAAGGGTGGCCGACAGGAAACGAGCAGTGTGACCAGAGACAGGCCTAACGCCACGATCGCCCGCATCCGCCTCATCGTCATCCCGCCTCCTTTCCGGAAGAATGCTTCCACCGTCGCCTCCATTGTATCACGGTCGGAAGGGATAAACAAGGGATCGACGGGTGGGGTATTCGAAGTGAATCACGCTACCTGGAAGGTGACCGGCACTTGCGAAACGAAGGCAAGAATGCCTGTAGGGAGCCTCTATAGGTCAGCAATTGCCCCTGAGGGGTTGAAAGCGCCAGTCACCTTCTAGGTAACGTGATTCGCTTCAAACACCCTACTTAAAGACGCCCTCTTGACGCCCTCGGTTCCCCCGTGTAAAATGCAACCAGTTTGATTGACACCACAGAGGTGCAGAGAACACAGAGGGATCGCGAGTGGAGAGAGACAGGAGAAAACTCTGTGCCCTCTGCGTCTCTGTAGTTAACCACACACACGAGGTGAGGTGATGACCGTTCGCGTTCGCTTTGCACCCAGTCCAACGGGCGACCCGCACATCGGCAACATCCGCACGGTGATCTTCAACTGGCTTTTCGCCCGCAAGATGGGCGGGCAGTTCGTCCTTCGCATCGAAGACACCGACCGCACCCGGTTCAAGCCCGGCTCCATCGAGACGATTATGGAAGGCCTCCGCTGGCTGGGGCTGGATTGGGACGAGGGGCCGGGGTTGGAGGAACTGCAGCGGGCTGGCGTGAAGGACGCCGAGAAGTACGCCGTCGGCGGGCCGTACGGGCCGTACTTCCAGTCGGAACGGCTGCACCTGTACCGGGAGGTCGCCGAGGAACTGATCGAGCGGGGGTGGGCCTACCGGTGCAACTGCTCGCCGGAGCGGCTGGAGCGCGTGCGGGCGATGCAGCGGGCCCGTGGGCAGCGGACGATGTACGACCGTCACTGCCGGGGCCTCCCGCCGGACGCCATCTCCCCGGACGAGCCCCACGTCATCCGGCTCAAGGTCCCCCTGACCGGCCGCACCGTCTTCCACGACATGCTCCGGGGGGAGTTGTCCTTCGAGAACGCCAGCATCGACGACCAGATCCTCCTTAAATCCGACGGCTTCCCCACCTACCACCTGGCGGTCGTGGTGGACGACCATTACATGCAGATCACCCACGTCATCCGAGGGGACGACTGGATCGCCAGCACGCCGAAGCGAATCCTGATCTACCAGGCGATGGGGTGGGAGCCGCCGACCTACTGCCACGTCCCGCTGGTCAACGGCCCGGACGGGAAGAAGCTCTCCAAGCGGCACGGCGCGATCTCCATCACCGAGTTCCGCGACCAGGGGTATCTGCCGGACGCGCTGTTCAACTTCCTGGCCCTGCTGGGCTGGGCGCCTGGCAAGGGGGACGAGCAGGAAATCTTCACCCGCGAGGAACTGATCGAGCGGTTCGACCTCTCCCGCGTCAACCGGGCCCCGGCGATCTTCTCCTACGACAAACTGGACTGGATGAACGGGGTCTACATCCGCAAACTCTCCCAGGACGACCTGCTGGAGCGGCTGATCCCCGTCTGGCAACGGGCCGGGTTGGTCCCCGACCCGTGCCCGGAGGAGACGCGGGCGATGCTCCGCCGCATTGTCCCGCTGATCCAGGAGCGGATCAAGCGGCTGAACGACGTGGTCGCGCTGACCGACTTCTTCTTCGTCGAGATCGAGCCGCCGTCCGCGGAGGAGATGGTTCCCAAGGGGCTGGACGCGGAGCAGAGCGCCGAGGTCCTGGCCCGGGTGCGGGCGGTGCTGGCCGACCTGCCGGACTTCGGCGAGGAGCGGGTCGAGCAGGCGCTGCGGGCGCTGGTGGCGGAGTTGGGGTTGAAGAACCGGCAGGTCTTCGGCCTCATCCGCTGGGCGACCACCGGCAAGAAGGTCTCCCCGCCCCTCTTCGGCACGCTGAGCATCCTGGGCCGGGAGCGGACGCTGGCCCGTCTTGAGGCGGCGGAAAAGGTGCTGCGGGCAGGATGATCCTCCGCTGGTACCTCGCCCTCCAGTTGTTCGGCCTGGCGGCGCTGCCGCTGACGCTGTGGCTCTTCCGCCACCTCCCCGGCCGGGGGTACAGTTTCGCCCGCCCACTGGGGCTGCTGGTGGGCGGGTGGCTCTTCTGGCTGTTGCTTACCTTCGGCTGGCTGCCCAACACCGCCGGGGCCATCCTCGTCGTCCTGGTCCTCCTGGCGGCCGTTGGCCTGTACCTCGTCTTCCGGTCCTCCGATCTCTCCCTTCCCCCCCGCCGCCACGTCCTCGCCGTCGAACTCCTCTTCATCGTCGCCTTCGCCGCCTGGTGCGCGGTCCGCGCCCACATGCCGCGCATCGAGACCGCCGGGGGGGAGAAATGGATGGAGATCGCTTTCCTCAACGCCGTGCTCCGCTCCCCCCGCTTCCCGCCGCACGATCCCTGGCTCTCCGGCTTCGCCATCTCCTACTACTACTTCGGCTACGTGATGATGGGGATGCTGGTCCGCCTCTCGGCGGTTCCCTCCACCATCGGCTTCAACCTGGGCATCGCCTCCCTTTTCGCCCTCACCTGCACCGGGGCTTATGGGCTGGTCTACGCGCTGCTGGCGCGGGAGGGAGAGGGGAAGGCGGCCTGGGGTGGGCTCCTCGGCCCCCTGCTGGTCGTGCTGACGGGCAACCTAGAGGGGCTGCTGGAGGTCCTCCACGCCCGGGGGCTCTTCCCGGCCTCCTTCTGGCGGTGGCTGGACATCCGATCCATCAACGTCC
>DROW01000231.1 GCA_011388675.1 Chloroflexota bacterium
CCGCCGTAGGAAAACCTACTTCGAGGGGCAAGAGAGGTGCGACGCACCTCCGAGGTGCGTCGCACCTCTCTTAGGAGCCTCCCGCAGGTTCCCTACAGGTCAAGCCTGCATCGACCTGCGGGAGGCCGGTAAACTGTCAGGTGGCTGGATGCACCGATTTGTTGCCAGGCTTGTGTATTTCGGGTTGCGTTGTAAAATGGGAACCGGCATACCGTACTGATTCCCCGCGTCAGGGAAAGCGACCGTATGGAGAAGAAACTGCTGAACAACCGATACCGCCTGGTGGAGATGATCGGCTCAGGCGGGATGGCCGTCGTCTACAAGGCCATCGACACCCTCCTCCACCGCCCCGTCGCCGTCAAGATTCTCCGCGAGGCCTACGCCGACGACCCGGCCTTCCTGGCCCGCTTCCAGCAGGAGGCCCGTGCTGCCGCCCGGCTGGACCATCCCAACGTGGTCACCATCTACGACGTGGGGCAGGATGGGGACCTCCACTACATCGTGATGGAGTACGTCGAAGGGGAGGACCTGAAGACGATCATCCGGCGGGAGGGGCGGCTGAGCGTGGACCGGGCGGTGAACATCGCGGCTCAGATCGCCGCTGGTGTGGGACACGCCCACAAGATGGGAATCATCCACTGCGACGTCAAGCCCCAGAACGTCCTGGTGACCGAGGAGGGCGTGGCGAAGGTCACCGACTTCGGCATCGCCCGCGCCCTCTCCGAATCCGGCCTCACCGACTCGGACGTGGTCTGGGGCAGCCCGCTCTACTTCTCGCCGGAGCAGGCGGCCGGAGAACGGCCCACCCCCGCCTCCGACGTCTATTCCATCGGCGTGGTGCTGTACGAGATGCTGGCCGGGGTGCCCCCGTTCCAGGCGGAGAAGCCCACCGCGCTAGCCCTGATGCACATCCGGGAGGAACCTCCGCCTCTTTCCACCCTCAACCCCCAGGTTCCCCCACGGCTGGAGTGGATCGTGCGCAAACTTCTGGCCAAAGAGCCCTCCGCCCGCTACCGGACGGCGGAGCAGGTGGCGATGGTGCTGCGCCAGTACCAGGCCGCGGGTATGCAGGCCACGGGATTGTACCCCAGTCCGGTAGGCGGCGGTGCGGGCGTCCCCCCTCTGCCGCCGGAGGGCCCGGCAGGCCCGTCGCCGGCCGGGGAATCCTCCGCGGAATCCGAAGCCGCCGAGGAGGAGGCCGAGACCGACTGGCTGACCTGGATCCTGGGGGCGGTGGCGGTCATCGCCGTCATCGGGCTGATCCCGCTATGGGCGCTGGTGTACCGGGCGTGGGACCGGGCCCAGGAGCACCCTGGCGGCCTGCCTATCCCCACCCCGACGGAGGCCGTCGTAATGGTCACCGTGCCGGACGTGGAGGGGCGGCTGTGGGAGGAGGCCCGGATCGACCTGGAATCGATCGGCCTGCGGTTCACCCTGGAGGAGCAGGAGGGGGCCGCTGTGCCGGAGGGGACCATCGTGCGACAGGAGCCGCCCGCCGGTGAGCGGGTGCCCGTCGGGACGGAGGTCCGCCTCTACATCGCCGGCCCTCCGGAGACGGTAGCGGTGCCCAACGTGGTGGACCTGCCGCTCGACGTGGCCCGCAGCCAACTCCGCGAGGTCGGCCTGCAGACGGTGGAGATCACCGTCTGGAGCAGTGAGCCGATCAGCACCGTCCTCGCCCAGGAGCCGGAGGAAGGGGTCGAGGTCAAAGCGGGCAGCCCCGTCACCCTCACCGTCAGCGGGGGCACCAACGTGCCCATCGAGATCCACGCCAACCTGGGGAACATCATCGTCCTGGAACAGGCGGAACTGCTGAAGGCCCGCTACCGCCCCGGCGAGATCCTCCCCGTCTCCCTCCGCTGGCACGCGCTGGTCGACATCCCCACCCGGTACAAGGTCTTCGTCCACGTCATCGGCCCGACCGGCGACCTGGTCGCCCAGGAGGACGTCGAGCCGCTCCAGTCCACCCGGCCTACGGACACGTGGACGGCCGGGACCCTCCTCTGGGACCCCCATCAGGTCCACCTGCCGGGCAGCCTCCCGGCCGGGACCTACCAGGTGCGCACCGGCATGTATCCGGTGGGGGAGCCTGCCAACCGGCTGCCGGTGGTCGATCCGGGAGAGGCCTCCGTGGAGGCGAACAGCATCCTCGTCGCCGAGGTGGAGATTATCCCCTGAGGAAGCCCCGTCGCCCGTGCGAAATCTGGGGCCATCGCATTTTCGTGGAAATGGCTGTCGAGCCTCCCTGCCCTTTCCCCCTGCTTGGGGGGGGCGAGAGGCTGCCCGAATCCGAGCACGACCCCTCCATTGCCTTCGGTATCCCATCTGCGGGATTTGTGGTATAATTGTCGTTGAAATAGGGCAGTTTGGGGAGGATTGACGTGAATTCGAGGTTTCGAGGTAGCACGTTCATCACACTGTTGCTGATCACGGCGGTGATCTTTCTCGGCTACAGCCTGCTGACGCAGTCGAACGGGGTGGACACCGTGCCGCTCAGCGACATCGCCGAGGCGGTGAACGAGGGAAGGGTCCAGTCCATCACCGTCACCAACGATCAGTTACTGGTCACCTTCACCGACGGGAGGAAGGTTCGCTCCTCCAAGGAGCCCGTCTCCACCCTGCCGGAGCAACTGAAGGCGCTGGGCGTCACCGACGAGAAACTGGCCCAGGTGGAGATCGAGGTCGTGCAGACGCCGGATTGGGGGACGTTGCTGAGCACCGGGGGGATGATCCTCACGCTGGTCATCTTCCTTCTCGGTGGCTACTTCTTCCTCCGCCAGTTCCAGGGGGCCAACAACCAGGCCCTCTCCTTCGGCAAGAGCCGGGCCCGGCTGTACACGGGCGACCAGCCCGCCGTCACCTTCGACGACGTGGCCGGGGTGGAGGAGGCGAAGGAGGAGCTGTGGGAGGTGGTGGAGTTCCTCAAGGAGCCGCAGAAGTTCATCCAGTTGGGCGCCCGCATCCCCAAGGGGGTGCTCCTGATGGGCGCGCCGGGCACCGGGAAGACGCTGCTGGCGAAGGCGGTGGCGGGCGAG
>DROW01000232.1 GCA_011388675.1 Chloroflexota bacterium
CCCCGTTGTCCGTCCTGCAAAGTTTGGGCTACACCGGCCCGAAAACCATCGCTTCCTTCCCACCCCTCATCTTGGACACGATCAGCACCGACCTCCTCCTCGCTTGCGACCCAGAGGGGGGTAACGATCTGTTGGCCCATTACACCTGGTCCCTGTACGTGGGTTCGGACATACCTCATCCGCCCCGCCGTAAGCAGGCGGGGCGGATGAGCGTCCGTAGAAGCACAGCGCGGATGGGGAGTTACGTGGTATCCTTATGGTTTTTACAAAAGGCCACCGCTACGCACACTCGGTCAATGTGCAGAGACGGGCGTCCACGATCCGGATGTCCTCCCCCAGTGCTTGGAGCGCTGTGGTCAGGTCCTCTTTGTTCACGTCGGCGACGCGGATGGTGACCTCGCGGGTGGAGGGGTCCTCCCCCATCAATGTCCCCAGTGCTAGGATGTTGCCGCCGATCTCGGCGATCTTGCCCGTGATCTTGGCCAGCATTCCTTTCTTCTCTGGGACCATAAGGGTGAGCCGGACTCCGGTCTCCCGCCCGCCCAGCATCTCCAGAAAAGTCTTGAAGATGTCGGTCTCGGTGATGATCCCCACCAGTTTGCCCTCCCGCATAACCGGCAGCCCGCCGATCTTGTTGTCGGCCATAATGCGGGCGGCCTCTTCCAGCGGGGTATCCTCGGTGACGGTGATCACCTCCCGCGTCATAATGTCCCGCATTTTGATCCGAGCCAGGAGGTACGGGATCTCGTAGATGCTGAGGGAGGTGGCTGGGGAGGGAGAGACCTTCAGGAGGTCCAACTCGGAGACGATGCCGACCAACCGCCCTTGCTTATCCACCACCGGAAGCCTACGGATCCGTTCCCGATGCATCAGTTCCAGCGCCTCGTTCACCGACGCGTCCTCGCCTATGGTGATCGGACGTCGCGTCATTCGCTCTTTGACCAGCATGGTTTCCCTCCGTTTCGTGTGGTTAACTGCGCCGTGTCGCGGCGGCCTCCTATTTTGCCCTATTCTACCCGAAGACTTGGTTTCGCGCCACCGAAGCACCCGACGGGCAGGGCTTATCAACCCCAGAGGTGACCGGCACTTCCGCCCCTCTGGAGCCAACCGGTCGGCGTTGAAAGTCGCTACGAAGGGGCCGAGAAGCACGTTTGAGGAAAGAGCCGGCCCTTTTCAAGAGGAATGGTGAACCCTACCCGGCGGGGGGGGCGAGATGCTGCAGGCTCACTCGGCCGGGGAGCCTTTTTGCTTCGTCACCGCTGCGATCGCGGTGTGGAGGGCGGCGACTATTTCGTCGATCTGGGCCTCGGTGACGACCAGCGGCGGGGCGACCATCAGGTGGTCGCCTCGCACCCCATCGACGCCGCCGTGGCCGGGGTAGAAGAGCACCCCGTGATCGAAGGCCCGGTCGCACACGGCCCGCGCGAAGTGTCGGTCGGCGGGGAAGGGCTCCTTCGTCCGTCGATCGGCGACGAACTCGACCGCCCACATCATTCCCAGCCCGCGCACGTCGCCCACCCAGGGCAGGTCGGCCAGGGCTTCCCGCAACCGTTCCCCGAGGTAGGCCCCCTTCTCCGCGGCCGCCCGTATCAGGTCGTGGTCCTCCAGGTAGCGGAGCGTCGCCAGGGCCGTCGCCGCGCCGACGGCGTGGTGGGAGAAGGTCCCGCCGTGGACGAACTCCCCGTGTGCCCGCTGGATCGCCTCCACGTCGGACCCGCGGATGGCGAGGATGGAGAACGGGAAGTATCCCCCGGTCGATCCCTTCCCCATCACCATCACGTCCGGCTCCACCCCGAAGTGCTCCATCCCGAACCACCGCCCGGTGCGCCCGAACCCGGTCATCACCTCGTCGGCGATGAGGAGAAGCCCGTACCGGTCGCAGATCTCCCGGACCAGGGGCCAGTACCCCTCCGGAGGGACCACCGCCCCCAGCGTTGCCCCGCCGACCGGTTCGGCGAGGAACGCCGCCACCTGCTCGGGACCGCGGCGGAGGACCTCCGTCTCCAGGGCGCGGGCGCAGGCCAGGTCGCAGGCCGGGTAGGTCGCGCCGAACGGGCAGCGGTAGCAGTAGGGCGGAGGGATGTGGGGCTGGTCGCGCAGCAGCGGCGCGTAGAGCGTGCGCATCTTCGGCTTGCCGGTCACCGCCAGCGCGCCCAGCGTCGCCCCGTGGTAGGAACCCCAGCGGGAGATGACCAGGTGGCGAGAGGACTCCCCGCGGGCCACCTGGACCTGCCGGGCGAACTTGATCGCCGCCTCGATCCCCTCCGAACCGCTGGTCAGGTAGTAGAAACGGGGATCGGAGAGGGGCACTCGCTGCGCCAGTTCCTCGCTGTAGGTCTCCAATGCTTCGGTGGTGAAGAGGGTGGCGTGGACGTAGGCCACCTGCGCGGCCTGCTCGCCCATCGCACGGGCGATCTCCTCGACGCCGTGGCCCACGTTGACGACGATGGCCCCGCCGGAACCGTCGATGTACCGGCGGCCCTCGGCGTCCCACAGGTAGACCCCTTCACCCCGGACGGCGCGGGGGTGCGGAAAGGCCGGGCGACGGTAGAAAACGTGACACATCTCACACTTCCCCAGCAAGTCTCACCACAGGGCACAGAGGACACAGAGAACTCACAATACAGAGAGGTCTCTGTGCTCTCTGTGCCTCTGTGGTGTTCCACCTCAAAACTCTGCGTCTCCGCGGTTTCTCACACCCGCTCCACGGCTACGGACATCCCCAGCCCGCCGCTGACGCAGAGGGTCGCCAAACCCACCTCCTTATCGTGGGTGCGGAGGGCGTGGAGGAGGGTGGTGAGGATGCGCGCGCCGGTGCAGCCGGTGGGATGGCCCAGCGCCACCGCCCCGCCGTGGACGTTCCGCCGTTCGGGGTCCCAATCCAGTTCCCGCTCCACCGCCAGCACCTGGGCGGCGAACGCCTCGTTCAACTCGATCAGGTCGAAGTCGCTCAGGGAGAGGCCGTACCGGTCGAGGAGGCGGCGGGTGGCGGGCACCGGCCCCAGCCCCATCTCCCGCGGGTGGACCGCGCCGGAGGCGAAGCCGAGGAAGCGGGCCATCGGCTCGACCCCCAGCGCGCGGGCGTGCTCGGCGGTGGTCAGCACCAGCGCCGCCGCCCCGTCGGCGATGCCGGAGGCGTTGCCCGCGGTGATGGTCCCGTCCTCCCGAAAGACCGGCCGCAACCGGGCCAGTTTCTCCAGACTGGTGTCCGGCCGGGGGCGCTCGTCCCGCGCCACCACCTGGACCTCCCCCTTGCGCCCTTTCGTCTCCACCGGCACCACCTCCTCAGCGAAGGCGCCGCTCTCCCAGGCGGCGACCGCCTTCCGGTGGCTCTCCAGGGCGAACCGGTCCTGCTCCTCGCGGGTGATCCCGTACCGGTCGGCCAGCAGTTCCGCCGTCTCCCCCATCACCATCTCCGCCAGGGGGCAGAAGTACCCGTCCCGGTACATCGCGTCCACCAGCACGTCGTCCCCCAGCCGGTAGCCCCAGCGGGCCTTCATCACCAGGTAGGGGATCTGGGACATCTGCTCCACGCCGCCGACCAGGACCACCCGGTTCTCGCCGGTGAGGATGGACTGCACCCCCAGGGTGACCGCTTTGAGGCCGCTGGCGCAGGCCTTGTTGACGGTGTAGGCGGGGCGATCTACCGGCACACCGGCGTGCCAGGCCACCTGCCGGGCCACGTTGGGGCCGTTTCCCGCCTGGCGGGCGCAGCCGAAGACCACCTCGTCGATCTGATCCGGCGCGAGCCCGGCCCGCTCCACGGCGGCGCGGGCGGCGATGGCCCCCAGGTGGGCAGCGTGCACGTCCTTCAGCCCCCCACCGAACCGACCGATGGGCGTGCGGACGGCGGAGAGGATCACTACGTCTCGAACGTCCATATCTTCTACGCTCCTCCAACCACGGCGAGTCGGCGAATCATCGGTAGATCCCCTGCGGGTCCAGTTCCTCCCGCAGGATGCGCAGTTCTTCCTCCGTAGGCGGCTCGGTCACCTTGAGGTCGGAGGCCACTTTGATCTCCCACCCGATCTCCGCCTGCACCTCCTCCAGCGTGACACCCGGGTGGAGGGAGGAAAGGGTCATCTCGCGGGTCTCGTCGTCGAAGGTGAAGATGGCCCGGTCGGTGACGACCAGGGCGGGGCCGCCGCCGGGGATGCCCAACTCCCGCCGCCGGTTGCCCCCGTCCAGGTGACCGGGGCTGGTGATGAAGTCAAGCCGCTCGACGAACCGGCGCCGCTGGAGCCGGGTGACGATGAACACCCGCCGGGCGTGGGTGGCGATGTCGGACGCGCCGCCGGAGCCGGGGAGCCGGACCTTAGGGCGGTGGTAGTCGCCGATGACGGTGGTGTTGAGGTTACCGTAGCGGTCGATCTGGGCCGCGCCCAGGAAAGCGACCTCGACCCAGCCGCCCTGGAGGTAGAGGCCGAAGACGTCGGCCATCGGGAAGATGGACAGCGCGCCGGTGACCAGGGCGGGGTCGCCGATGGAGAAGGGGAGCCGCTCCGGACGCGCGCCGTAGACGCCGCTCTCGTAGATCAGTGCCAGGTCCGGCGCGACGGTCCGCCGAGCCAGGTTGCAGGCGGCGTTCGGCAGCCCGATGCCGACGAAGACCGTCTTCACGCCCGCCAGCGCCCGCGCCGCAGCGATGATCATCATCTCCGAAGGAGTGTATCCTTCCATACCATCCCCACCTCAAGTTGATTTCAGCACAGAGGCGCAGAGGACACGGAGGCTTCTCTCAAAATTAGGAGAGAAAACTCTGTGCCCTCCGTGTCTCTGTGGTTCTCACACATACCGACCGTAGTCCACCTGCCCGGAGAGGGCCTTCCCCGGCTTGAGCCGCTCCCAGGTCTCCGGGCCCATCTTCTCCACGTACTCCGCCCGGTCGCGCACCCCGTAGACCCACTCGTCGAGCCAGACCCGCA
>DROW01000233.1 GCA_011388675.1 Chloroflexota bacterium
ATCCAGGGAACCCGAAGTCCCTCTGCGCCTCCGCGGTTTTTCCTCCGATTCCGCTCCCGAACGGGGTTCCTCCCGTGGATGCCCGAACTCACGTCCGAAGGTGCGAGAACACAACTTGTCCGGTAACTTGGACCGTGATATAATCCATCGGCATCCGTTTGGGGGTGAAGTGGAGGAATGGCAACTTATCTCAATATCGCACAGATTATCGTCGGCGTCGCGCTGATCGTCGTCATCGTCGTGCAGACACAGAGCAGCGGTCTCAGCGGCGTCTTCGGCGGAACGCAGACTTCGTTCCGCCGCAAGCGGCGGGGCGTGGAGAAGACCCTCTTCATCGTCTCGATCGCCCTTTCCGTGGTCTTCTTCATCATCGCCCTCGTCAACGCACTGGTCGCCGAGTCCCTGGGGTAAAGCGCCCAAAAGGTCAGGGCTCCGGGGAACCGGGGCCCTCTTCGTTTGCATAAAGGCAGGCTGATGAGAAGAACCGTCCGCTGGCAGGCGCTGCTCATCGGTGTGGGGATGGCCCTCGCGGCCATCCTTTTGACCTATCTGGCGCTGACCTACACCACGACGCAGGTCCCAACGGTCGGCGGGACCTATGTGGAAGGCACCGCAGGCACCCCGCACTCCATCAACCCCCTCCTGAGCGCCTACAACGAGGTGGACCGGGACCTGTGCGCTCTGGTCTTCAACGGACTGACACGGTTCAACGAGCGGGGGGAGGTGGTGCCAGACCTGGCCGAATCCTGGGAGATCTCCCTGGACGGGCTGACCTACATCTTTCACCTCCGCGACAACGTCTACTGGCACGACGGTGTCCCCTTCACCGCCGACGACGTCGTGTTCACGACCCATCTTCTCCAGGACCCGGACTACCCAGGCCCCCCCGACGTCGGAGCCCTGTGGCAGGCGGTCAAGGTGGTGAAGATCGACGACCACACAGTGCGGATGGTGCTTCCCGAGCCGTTCGCCCCTTTCCTCGATTACACCACCATCGGACTCCTGCCGGCCCACTTGCTGGAGGGGACCCCAAGCGCTGACCTCCCGACGCTGGAGTTCAACCTGAAGCCGGTGGGCACGGGCCCTTTCCGGGTGGCAGAGGTACAGACCGCGGAGGGGGAGATCCGCTCCGTCCTCCTCGAACGGAACCCGCGATACTTCCGACCAGGCCCGCTGGTAGAGCACATCCGTTTCCGCTTCTACCCCTCCTACTCCACCGCATTCCGCGCCTATCAGAACGGCGACGTGGAGGGAGTGGGAGAGATCCAGTTGGAAGACCTGCCGGCAGCCCGGCAGGAGACAGACCTCAACCTCTATTCGGCCCAATTGGCCCAGTATTCCATCATCTTCCTGAACCTCGCCCGGGCCGACGACCTTCCGTTCTTCCAGGAAGTGAAGGTGCGCCAGGCCCTCCTCTACGGCCTGGACCGGGAGGCCATCGTGCAGGACCTGCTGGACGGGCAGGGGCTCGTGGCCCACAGCCCCATCATCGCCGGGACGTGGGCCTACGACCCGGACGTTCGCCGCTACGAGTACGACCCGGATCAGGCACGGGCCCTTCTGGACGAGGCCGGGTGGAAGATGCCCCCCGGGGGAGCGGTGCGGTCAAAGGAAGACCACCCCCTCTCGTTCGAACTGCTGGCCTCCACCGACCCGCTGCACGAGGCAATCGCCAACGAGGTCGCTCGCCAGTGGGGAGAATTGGGAATCCAGGTGACCGTCGTGGTCACTGCCCCCGCGGAGATACGAGACGCGCTGGAGAAGCGGGAGTACCAGGCAGCGTTGGTGGACCTGGCCCTGCCGGGCGACCCCGACCCGTACCCGCTCTGGCACCAGACGGAGATCACCCGCGGACAGAACTACGCCGGGCTCGACCACCGGCGGATCAGCGAGATCATCGAAACAGCCCGCATCGTGGTGGACCGCCAGCAGCGGATCGACCTCTACCGGGAGTTCCAGCAGGTGTTCGCCGACGAGGTGCCAGCCATCCTGCTCTACTACCCGATCTACACCTACGGCGTGAGCAACAAGGTCAAGGGAGTGCAGATCGGGCCGCTGATGTACCCCTCCGACCGATTTGCCACGGTCAACCGATGGTACGTGGCGACGAAACGGGTGATCATCAGCCAGGCGGCCCGCTGAACTTGACAAACCAGCGATTTCCGATTACAATATCCTCGCTTGCCGAAGTGGCGGAATAGGCAGACGCGCTGCGTTCAGGGCGCAGTGGCCTCACGGCCGTGTGGGTTCGACTCCCACCTTCGGCACCAAAGCCCGGAGTTTCCGGGCTTTTTCTGTCCGGGCAGTTGCTGCTTTGCCCTCCTCCGACTATAATCCCTCCCGTGAGGCGATCTCTTCTCCTTTCACTAATGGCACTGAGCCTGCTCCTCCCCCTCGTCGGAATCGGAGGAGGGGCAACGGGTTCGGGAAAAGCCCTTCCCTCCCCCCACCCCGGCCCCGCCCTCCTCCCGGCCTGGGCCCTTTCCCGCCCCCTGGAGCCACCGCCGCCACGGCTGGACCCCGCCCTGGCGCGGGCGCTGACGCAGGCACGTCCCGACCGGACGCTCCCCGTCGTGGTGGAACTGCGGGAACAGGTAAACCCCGGCCGGGTGGTCCGCTCCGCTCCCTCGGTCGCCGCGGCGCGGGCCCGCCTGGTCGCCCGCCTGCAGGAGGTCGCGGAACGGAGCCAGGCCCCACTGCGGGCCTACCTCGAAGGAGCGCGGGCGGCCGGCCGAGTGGTCTCCTATCGACCCTTCTGGATCTTCAACGGGTTCTCCGTCCGCGCCCAACCCGCGGTCGTCCGCCTCCTGGCAGCCCACCCCGCCGTCCGTCTCGTCCGTCTCGACCGATACCGACGCTGGGTGACGGCTCCGGAGGCGGCCCCGCGGGAAACGGAGCCCGCCCAACCCACGGAGGAAACTGAATGGAACGTCGCCCGGGTCCGGGCCGACGAGGTGTGGCACACGTTCCACCTCAGCGGCACGGGGGCGGTGGTAGCCGGGATGGACACCGGGGTGGACTGGCTCCACCCGGCGCTGCAGGTCAACTATCGTGGATACAACCCGCACGGCCCGCACAACCACGTCGGCAACTGGTTCGACGCGGTCAACGGCTCCTCCTACCCCCTCGACGACCACGGCCACGGGACCCACACGATGGGCACCGCCGTCGGTCGCGGCGGGATCGGCGTGGCCCCGGGGGCCCGATGGATCGGGGTCAAAGTTCTCAACCGCGACGGCTACGGATACGACTCCTGGATCCACGCCGGGTTCCAGTGGCTCCTCGCCCCGGCGGGCGATCCCGCCCTCGCCCCCGACGTGGTCAATTGCTCCTGGGGGAACGACAACGGCTCTCTGACCACCTTCCGCGCCGACCTGCAGGCGCTACGGGCGGCGGGGATCCTGGCCGTCTTCTCCAGCGGGAACGCCGGGCCGGCCGAAGGCACCGTCGGCTCGCCGGCCTCGCTGCCAGAGGCCTTCGCCGTCGGCGCGACCGATGAGGAGGACCAGGTCGCGACCTTCTCCAGCCGGGGCCCCTCCCCCTGGGGGGAGATCCGCCCCCACGTCGTCGCTCCTGGCGTCCGCGTCCGCTCCGCACTCCCCGGGGGCCGCTATGGGACCGCCGACGGGACCTCGATGGCGGCTCCCCACGTCGCCGGCCTGGTGGCCCTCCTGCGCTCGGTCAGCCCTACGCTCGGCATCACCCGAGCGACGGCCCTCATCACCTCCACCGCCGTCCCGCTGGGGGAGACCGTCCCCAACAACGACACTGGCTGGGGGCGGATAGACGCCTTCGCTGCCGTCGTCGCGCTGGCCCGTCCGGGGTTCATCAGCGGGACGGTCCATAGCAGCACCGGCGCGCCGATCAGCGGGGCACGTGTGATCGCGGCGAATCGGGGGGACGAGGGAGGAGGAGAGACCTCAACGGGAGAGGACGGTCGGTTCCGGCTGGCCCTCCCCCCCTCCGTGTACGACCTGACCGTGTCCGCCTTCGGGTACGCGACGGAGACGGTCTGGGGAGTGTCCGTGGTGACCGACGCGACGACGGTGGTGGACGTCGCTCTGACGCCGCTGCCCACCGGTACACTGCGCGTCTCCGTCACCGACGCGGCGGCTGGCGCGCCGGTCACCGCTACGGTCCGGGTGCTGGGGACGCCCGTCGAGGCGGTGGGGAGCCGGATCACCGTGCCGTTGCCCGCGGGGGACTACGTCGTCCAGGCCCGCCGTCTGGGCTACCGACTGGTCACCTCCACCGCCATCATCACCGTGGGGGGGATCACGACGATGAACCTTTCCCTCCCCCCCGCCCCGACGATCCTGCTGGTGGATAGTGGGAAGTGGTACTACCGGAGCCAGATCGGCTATTTCCGACAGGCGCTGGACGACCTGGCCTACGTCTACGACGAATGGCCGATCGGCCTCCTCCCGGACGACCTGCCCCGGGCGGAGGACCTGGCCCCTTACGACGTCGTGATCTGGAGCGCGCCGGAGGACGCTCCCGGCTACATCGGTGCCGACGGGGCGCTGAGCGAATACCTCCTCGGCGGGGGCCGCCTCCTGCTGACGGGACAGGACATCGGATACCTAGATGGCGGGATGTGGGGCGTGTTCCCCTATTACCAGGACCTGTTGAAAGCGTACTGGGTCCGGGATAGCAGCGGGGTCTGGACCGTCGAGGGGGTCCCCGGCGACCTGTTCTCCGGATTGACCGTGGTCATCAGCGGGACCAGAGGGGCCGACAACCAGGCCTATCCCGACGAGATCGGCGTCTCCGACGAGGAGAATGCAGCACCTGTATGGACCTACCGGGGGGACGGCTGCGCCGGCATTCGAGTAGGGACGTGTCTGAACTACCGGGTGGTCTACCTGTCCTTTGGCTTCGAGGCCATCAACGACCGCCGAGATCGCCGCGAGGTGTTAGGGAGGGCGCTGGCGTGGCTGACGGCCCCTCCGCCGACGGCGGGGCTGGAACTGAAGCCTGCAACCTCAACGGCGATCGGCCCGCCGGGTTCAACGCTCACGTACACGGTGCGGGTGCGCCACCTGGGCCAGGCGGGCGTCACCGATACGGTGGCACTAGCGGTGGAGGGAGCGACGTGGCCTGTCCAGATAAGCCCGCCCAGCCTGACGTTGACCCCCTGCGCTTCGGCCACGGTGGCGATCACCGTCGCCGTCCCTCCAACCGTCGGATGGGATGCGCGGGACGTGATGAGGCTGACGGCCCGTTCCGCTCTTTCGGCCGCGGTCACCGACACGGTCGTCCTGACGGCCAAGACCCCGGCCCCCGTCCTGCTGGTGGACGACGACCGGTGGTACGAGCAGATGGAGAAATACCAGGCCGCGCTGGAGGCAGCCGACATCCCCTACGATCTCTGGCAGACCTGCCCCGCTATCGGGACGTGCAGAGAAGCGACCCCTTCCGCAGAGCGACTGGCCTGGTACCCCATCGTCCTCTGGTGGACCGGCTACGACTGGTATCAACCTCTCACGTCCGAGCAGGTCTCGGCGCTGGAGGAGTACCTGAAAGGGGGAGGACGGCTTTTCCTTTCCTCCCAGGACTTCCTGTACCACCACGGGGGCTGCTCGCTCAGTCGGGACTATCTGGGCGTGCTGAGTTACACGGAACACATCACACCGGTGCGGGCGGTCGGCGTGCCCGACGACCCCATCGGCGACGGGTTGGGGCCCTGGGACCTGGCCTACCCCTTCCCCAACTGGTCGGATGGGGTGGAGCCGATGCCCGGCGTGCAGGTCGTCCTGCGGGACCAGAACCGCCGGGCCATCGGCCTGGCCCAGCGAGGGAAGGGCTGGGCGACGGTCTTCTTTTCCTTCCCCTTCGAAGCCTTGCCGGAGGCCGCCCGGGCGGCGACGGCAGAACGGATCGCAGGATGGCTCTCCTGGCTGGGGGGTTCCTCCTTCCAGGCCGACCGGGCCTCGGTCGCCGCCGGGGGAACGATCACCTATACCCTCCGACTGCGAAACGACGGCCCGTCCACGGTGACCGTCTCCCTTTCCAACACGATTCCCCTCAGCCTGAGCCTCGTCTCCGGCACGCTGACCGGCCCGGCCCTCTACGATCCGGTGGCGCGGAGGGTGTCCTGGGAGGGCGTCCTTCCGCCAGGGGACGGAGTAACGGTTGCGTATCAGGCCACGGTCTCGGCGGGCGTACCGACGGGCACGGTGATCGTCAACCCGGTCCGCCTAGGGCTGGAAGGCCAGGGGGTTCGCTTCCACCGGTTTGCCGTGGTGCGCGTAGGAGGGGCGGATCTCTCCCCGTCGGCGCTGCGGTTTGCCCCGCTGCACGCGCGGCCCAACACGAGGGCCGAAGCCGTACTGACCCTCACCAACGCTGGCCCCGGCGACGCGCTGTCCGCAACGGCGCTGATCTCCCTTCCGGTGGCCGCGTTTCCCATTTCCAATTCCCTAGGATGGGGTTCCGGCACGGCCAGGATGGCCGGCAAAGCCGTCCGTTGGAGCGGGACGGTGAGTGCAGGCGCGTCGGTGACCGTCGCGTGGGAGATGTCACTGCCCTCGGCGCTCTCCCCTACGCCGTTCTACGGCGTGGCTTTCCTCGAGAACGGGGCGGAAAGGCGGTGGGAACGCCCAGCCTGGCTGTGGGTCTCCCCGTGGCGTCTGTACCTGCCGATCGTGCAACGACACGGGTGAAGGATTCCGGGGGCGGGGTGAGGGCCACAGAGGCCCAAACTTTGAAAGGCCCTGCCAATCAGGCGGGGGGCGTGAGAGATAACCGGCGCTTGCGAAACGAAGGCAAGAGCGCCTGTAAAGAGACTGAAAGTGCCGGTCACCTCCCGGGCAACGTGTTCGCTTCGAGCGCCCTCCCGGCAGAGCGGTTGCCGAAAATTCCCCTTTCTGGTATCATCGAACCACGCCCGCACCGCCACCAGAACGATCCACGTGGGGGAGAGGAATGTTACGAGATCTGGTGCTCTCTATGCGCCCCAAGCAGTGGGTGAAGAACATCTTCGTCTTCGCCCCGCTCGTGTTCGACGTCAAACTGAACCGTCCCACCTATCTGCTGCGCACGCTGGCCGGCTTCGTCCTTCTGTGCGCCGTCAGCGGGGTCGTCTACCTGATCAACGACGTGGTCGACCGGGAGAAGGACCGGCTGCACCCCCGCAAGCGGCACCGCCCCATCGCCGCCGGGCGGCTCCCGGTCTCCGTAGCCCTCGCTGCGGCCGTGGCCTTCATCCTGATCAGCCTCCCCGCCGCGTACTTCCTGGACCCCGTCTTCGGCCTTATCGTGCTCATCTACCTGCTGCTTCAGGTGGCCTACTCCTTCGTGCTGAAGCGGCTGGTCATCATCGACGTGCTGACCATCGCGGCTGGATTCGTACTGCGGGTGGCCGCTGGCGTCCCTTTGGTCGAGGCAGAGCGATTCTCCCCGTGGATGTATACCTGTATGGCCCTGCTGGCCCTTTTCATCGGCTTCAGCAAACGACGGCACGAACTGGCAACGCTGGGCGGAGGGGCCAACGCGCACCGGGCGATCCTCCAGGAGTATAACCTTCCCCTGCTGGATCAGATCATCACCATCGTCACCGCCGCGACGCTGGTCGCTTACTCCCTCTACACCGCCCTGGCGGAGAACCTCCCGCCCAACCACGCGATGATGTTGACCATTCCCTTCGTCCTCTACAGCCTCTTCCGATACCTCTACCTGGTCCACGTCAAAGGCCTGGGGGGCGAACCGGAGGAGATCGTCCTTCGGGACCGGCCCCTGCAGGTCGGCGTGGTGCTGTGGGGGATCTCCGTGGTGCTGATTATGTACGTCTTCCGGTAGATGTGGAGGGCCAGGTGAAGAAAGTAGGGAAACAGGGAGGCAGGGGAGCGAAGGAGCAAGGAGGCAGAATCCGCGCATCCGCCCCGGGAAAGGTCATCCTCTTCGGCGAACACGCCGTCGTATATGGGCGGCCGGCCATCGCCGTGCCCGTTCCGCAGGTGCGGGCCACCGCCGTGGTGGAACCGGCACCGGAAGGAGCGGGGTTGACCCTGGTCGCGGCCGACCTGGAGCGGGAGGTGAGCCTGCGGGATGCCCCTTCCGACGACCCACTGGCGGCCATCGCCCGGCTGACGCTGGACCATCTAGGGCATCCCGAGCCCGACGTCCGCCTCACCGTGACCTCCACCATCCCCATTGCGGGCGGGATGGGCAGCGGAGCAGCGGTCTCCACCGCCATCGTCCGTGCCCTGGCCAGTTTCTTCGGACAGGAACTTCCCCCAGCCGAGGTCAGCCGTCTGGTCTACGAGGTGGAAAAACTGCACCACGGGACCCCCAGCGGGATCGACAACACGGTCGTGGCCTACGAGCGGCCCGTTTACTTCGTTCGAGATCGGCGGATGGAGACGTTTTCACCGGGCGCGCCACTCTACTTGTTGATCGCCGACTCGGGTGTCCCCAGCCGCACGAAGGAGGTCGTTGCCGCTGTTCGAGCCCGGTGGGAGAAGCAACCCGCCCGGTACGATTTCCTGTTCGACCACATTGGAGAGGTGGTCGACGAGGCGCGGGAGGCGATCGAGGCGGGGGACGTCTACACCCTGGGCGGGCTGATGGACCAGAACCACGAGTTGCTGCGGAAGATCGGCGTCTCCTCGCCGGAACTGGACGAACTGGTGGAGGCGGCCCGGTATGGGGGCGCGCTGGGGGCGAAACTCTCCGGAGCGGGACGGGGGGGGAACATCATCGCCCTGGTGGAGGAGTTCTCCGCCGACGAGGTAGAGGCAGTCCTGCGAGCCGCCGGGGCGAAACGGATCGTCTACGCCGTCGTCGAGTGAGGGCTGCGGTGGCTTCCGACGAACTCCTCTTTCTGAAACTCGGCGGGTCCCTGATCACCGACAAAGCGCGTCCGTACACCCACCGCCCCGGCTTGATCCATCGGCTGGGGGAGGAAATCCGCCAGGCGCTGGAGGACCGGCCTGGCCTGCGGCTGCTTCTGGGCCACGGTTCCGGCTCCTTCGGGCATCAGGCTGCCGCTCCCCACGGCACCCGGGAGGGCGTTCGCACCCCCGGCCAGTGGCGGGGGTTCGCCGAGGTGTCCGCCGCCGCTGCCCGACTCAACGCGCTGGTAACCGACATTCTGCTGGAGGCAGGCCTGCCCGTCGTGAGCCTGTCCCCCCACGCCTCGGTACGCTGTCGGGACGGGGAGATCGTCCATCTGGCGACTGAGCCGATCCGAGAGGCGCTGCGCCACGGGCTGGTCCCCCTTGTCTACGGGGACGTGGCCTGGGACGAGGTACGGGGCGGGACCATCGTCTCGACGGAGGACCTCTTTGTCTACCTGGCCCCTCTCCTCCGGCCGGCCCGCGTCCTTCTCGTGGGCTCGGCTCCCGGCGTGCTAGACGACCAGGGGCGGGTGATCCCCCGCATCACCCCGGCCTCCTTTCCCGAGGTGCAGCGGTTCCTGCAAGGGGCCCACACCACCGACGTCACCGGCGGGATGGCGGACAAGGTGGCACGGATGATCCGCCTGGTCGAAGCGATCCCCGGACTGAGGGTCCACATCTTCTCCGGCGAGGAGCCGGGACGGGTGCGACGGGCGGTGGCGGGAGGGGACCCCGATTTCGGGACGTGCATCTCCTCTATGCCCGCACGATCACCTCCTCCACCCACCGCCGGGCGCGGTGGGCCATCTCCTCCAGCCGTTCCATCGGATAAGGGGACAGGGAACGCAGGGCCGGGTCCAACGTCTTCAGCGGGCGAAACTGCTGCAGGACGTAGCGACGGCCTCCGGCGATCCACTCCGCAATGACCTCGACGTCTTCCTCGTCCAGCCACCCCGGCACCACGGTGGTGCGGAACTCATAGGGGATGTCGCCCGTCCGAAGAAGATCGATGCTCCGCTCCACCCGTGCCAGGTCCAGCCCGTCCCGACCGGCAAGCAGGGCGTACTTCTCCGGCGGTCCCTTGACGTCCATCGCCACGTAGTCCACCAGCCCTTCTCGCAGCAGGCTCTCCAGGACCTCGGGCCGGTAGCCGTTGGTATCCAGTTTGACGGCCAGCCCGCGCTCCCGCAGGCGGCGGAGGAAAGAGGCCAGTTCAGGCTGAAGGGTCGGTTCGCCGCCGGTGATGGCGACCCCGTCCACCAGCCCTGCCCGCCGATCCAGGAACGCCCAGACCTCATCCTCCGGCACGTCGGGGAGGTCGTCGGGCCGGAGGACGAGATCGGCGTTGTGGCACATCGGGCAGCGGAAGTTGCAGCCGGCGGTGAAGAGAACCGTGGCGATGTGGTCGGGGAAGTCGATGAGGGAGGTGCGGACCCATCCTTTGAAGATCACTGGCGGCTGGGCTCCCCCTCCACCGGCACGCGGAACATCTTCCGCTCCCGGAACTCCTGCTGTTTACCCTGGTGCCAGTTTTGCACCGGCCGCAGGTAGCCGACGATGCGGGAATACACCTCGCAGGGCACCCGCAGGGCGGTCTTCTCACGAGTCGTCCGTTCAGTCTGTGCAGCCATCGTTTCCCTCCTGAGCGTAGTATCCAACTAAGGTGCTCTCTCCAACCGCAGGTAAAGCACCGTATCCGTGTCCAGCGAGAGGTCGAGGTAAAGGCGCCCCTGACCGTCGGCCGCGACCTGGGAGACCCCCTCCGGCTCCCAGGAGGTCGTTTCGGCGTTGACGCGGTAAAGGGCCACCGCGTAGGGCGCGGAAGGGCCCACACCGTCCACGAGGAGGGTGAGGGAAAGCGGTCCGCGCTGGGAGACCCCGAGGATGTGCGGCCGGGCGATGAGCAGGGCTAACCGGTCGGCATCGGCGCTCCGGCTCGCCAACACATAGAGGTCGGAAAACTCCTCGGAGACGGCCAGCCGATGGGGGGCCTGCTGCGCCATCTCGGCCAGCGCCAGCCAGGGGAAGTAAGCGGGCTTGGGCGTGCCTTCGGCGGTGAAGTACACGCTCTCCAGACAGTGGGTAACGTCGGCGCAGTCCACCTGCCCGTCGGGCCCGGCGGCCCCGGCCAGCCCCTGAGGCCAGCGGTCGGCCCGGTAGAGCGTGGAGCGGTCCACCAGGCCCTGCCAGAGGATCTTCACCGCCGTGTTGAACGCGCCGACCCGTGCGCTGCGCTCCGGCCCCTCCCCCACCCCTCCGGTCTGCCACTCCGAGGCCCATAGCCCCACCCCCGAGAAGTCCTTGCCGTCGGGATGGTACGTGTCCAACAGGTCGCGGGCGGCCTGCATAAGTTCCAGTTTCTCCTCGGGGGTGTCCCCTCCGTAGGGGTGGACCGAGAGGAAATCCAGGTCCTCCGGTCGGATGCGGTCGAGCAGGCGGCGCAGGCGGTCCAGGCTTTCCTCCAGCCGCTCGATCCCCAACGGCTCGGCCGGACCGACGATCCGGATGTCCCGCCCCGTCTCGGCCTCGTACTCGTGAAGGGCGGCGGCGAAGGTCTGATAGAGGTCCCAGCACCGCCTCACGCCCTCCTCGTCCCGTCCGCACCCCCCGAGACCGAAGGGCTCGTTGATGAATTCCACGTATACGACCCCCCACTCGTGGCCGTCGGCCCAGCCGTCGTTGAAGTGCATGAGGGTGTGCCGGATGACGCTGGCCCACTTCTCGGGGTCGCGGGGGAAGGTCCCCTTCTGCAATCCCCGGTCGCCCCCGTCGAGGGTGTCGGTGCGCCCGATGTCGTAGGTGGCCTCCCACAGGGGATCGATCCCCGCCTCCACGATGGCCCCGACGAAGCGGTCGATGCGGCTGAAGTCGTACGCCGCGGGGTTGTCGGGATCGGCCGCGGGGTCGGGGAAGATCCCGCCCAGCGTGAGGTTGTTGGGAATGGTGTCTTGCGGCAAACGCACGTGATCCACCCCGGCGGCCTGGAAGTGAGGGGTGAGGTCGGCATCGCCCCGAACCACGGGGAGAGGCCCCCCCTGGACGCCGTTGAGCGGGTTGACGGTACCCAGGACCGCCGTGGCGTCCACCACGACGTCGGCCTGGGCCGGGGCTGTCTCAGGCGTGGGTGGAAGGTAGCCGCTCGTAGGGGACGGCGGCGGAGGTGTCCCCCCCGTGGGAAGACACGCAGCCACGGCGAGGGAGAGAACGACGAACACAACGAGCGATCTCCGCGACATCGTACCTTCGCCTCCTCCAGCAGCCCTTCTCGACACGCAGCACCTCAGCGGGCGGAGTAGAGGGCCTCGTATGCCCTGTCGGCCATCTGCCAGATGGCGGCCAGTTGGTAGGTGGCATCACGGATGTCCTCGGGGACGGCGTAGGAAGCGACGTCGGTCCAGTCGGAGGGCGGGGTGTTGGGGGAATTGGCCGGCAGGTCGCTCCGGCCCGCCAGACGGGGGTCCGCCTCCGCCAGGTAGGCGGGATCGGGGTTGATCTGCACCCAGGCCCCGGCCCGGTCCCAGCCCTCAAACGCCTGGCGGATGTGAGGCTTGTCGGGCGCCGATTGGACGTGGTCCTGGACGCTCGCCAGCACCATCCCCTCCAGGTGGGGGATGTGGGCGAGGGCCTCGTCGTAGAGGAGGACCGCCTCCCGCAGGTCCCAGTAGGCGTCCGCCTCCTCGGGCGTGGCGATGTCCGCAGGCCAGGAGCCGCCGAAGACGTCCCATTCGGCCAGAGCGTGGGTCGCAGGGCGAGAGTAGACGTGCTTCACGCCGTCCTCGTAGGCCCCCAGGGGGAAGTCCTCGTCCCGCTCCAGGACGCCGTCCAGGTCCAGGTCGGGGGTCCTGCAGCCGGTGGCCGGGTCCTCGACGGTGGTGTAGACACCGTCGCCGTTGCCGTCGTGGAAGAGGGG
>DROW01000234.1 GCA_011388675.1 Chloroflexota bacterium
GCAGCAGGAAAGGGACGTCGTAGGCCTGGGCCATCCCGACCACCTCCACCACCTCCTCCACCGTCCGGCAGACCACCAGCAGGTCGGCAGGCCCTCCCACGCGCATCGCGGTATACGGGGCCAGCGGCTCATCCCGCCGCGCCCGCCTTCCCAACGCCTTCCTCAACGCCTCCAACCCTCTCACCGCTCACCCGCAGAGATCACGCCTCACGCATCACGCCTCACGCATCACGCATCACGCATCACGCCTCACGCATCACGCATCACGCCCCACGCCGCCTCCGCCTCCCCTTCTGCGTCTCGCGCACCAACCTCATCTTCTGCGCGATCACCCGGCAGGCGAAGCCGTTCCGCACCCGCTTCCGCCGGCGCACGCCGCGCAGTTTGCCGCTCAGACGTTCACCTCGCATCGACCTCCTCCCCACCTCGCAAAGCGACCAACAACCACTCACCCACCCGGTTTCCGTCGCCCGCCCCCAGCGTGAGCACCACCTCTCCGGGTCGGACCTCGGTCGCCAGGGTGACCACCGCCTCCTCCAGCGAGGAGACCAAGCGGGCGTCCGGATGGTGCATCGCAGCCAGCACGTCGGCGCTGCTCACGCCCAGGGTATCCTTCTCACGGGCAGCGTAGATGGGCAGGATCAGCACGTGATCCGCCTGATCGAACGCCCGGGCGAACTCCCCCAGCAACGCTTTAGTTCGGCTGTACGTGTGCGGCTGCCAGACCGCCCACAGGGGACGACCCGGGAACCGCTGGCGGGCGGCCGTCAGCGTGGCACGGATCTCCGTCGGGTGGTGGGCGTAGTCGTCGACGACGATCACCCCTTCCATCTGCCCCTTCACCTCAAAGCGGCGGGCCACCCCGCGGAAATCCTCCAGCGCCGAGCGGGCCGTGGGGAACGGAATCCCCAGATGGCTCGTCACGGCGAGCGCGGCCAGCGCGTTGAGCACGTTGTGCGGCCCCGGCACCTTCAGACGGACCTCGCCCAGCATCTGCCCGTCCCTCAGAACCTGGAAGTCGATCCCGCCGCCCGGGTTGGACCGCAGGTCGCGGCCGATCCAATCCACTCCTTCCTGTAGACCGTAGAAGGCCACCAGACCGCCCCGGGCCGCCCGCGCTTCCCCCAGTTCCCGCGCCGTGGGCTGGTCGCCGCAGACGACCAGCAGCCCGTCGGGGGGCAGGAGAGCGACGAAGCGACCAAAGGCCGTCCGTAGATCGTCGAAGGTCGGATAACAGTCGGGATGGTCAGGCTCCACGTTAGTCACCACCGCCACCTGGGGGCGGAGCCCCAGGAACGTCCGGTCGTACTCGTCCGCCTCGACGACAAAATGAGGGCCGGTCCCCGCCCGGGCGTTGGTCCCCAGCCCGGCCACCACCCCACCGACGATGAAGGAGGGGTCGCGTCCCCCGTGCCAGAGGATGGTGGCGATCATCGCCGTCGTCGTCGTCTTGCCGTGGGTGCCGGCGACGGCGATGCCGACCTTCCCCTCCATCAGGTCGCCCAGGATCCGGTCCCGATGGACGACCGGGATCCCGGCGGCCCGGGCGGCCTGGACCTCGACGTTGTCCTCCGGCACGGCGGAGGAGACGACGACCAGATCCGCCCCTTCCACCTGCTCCGCCCGGTGGCCGACGAACACCTGCGCACCGTCCCGCGCCAGCGCTTCGGCCACGGGAGAGAGGACCAGGTCGGAACCGGAGACCACGGCCCCTTGCTCCATCAGCACCCGGGCGATCGCCGAAAGGCCAGCGCCGCCGATGCCCACGAAATGAACCCGACGATTCCGAAAATCCATAGGCGTCATATGAACACGATGATGATGAAGGCGAACGAAAGCGCGATCGACAGATACAAAGGCGGCCCCTTGATCACACGCGGAGGAAGGTACGGCAACATCTTCCACGCGGTGGAGTCCTTCTCCGGTGGCCGGATGCCCCCGACCCCCTCCGCGTCCGGCGCATAGACGACCTCCAAGACCGGCTGGCCCTGCTCATCCAGCACCGGCTGGCCCTGCTCGTCCAACTTCGGCTGAAACTGCACCTGGTCCGGCGGCACCCCGTAGTGCGCCTCGTCCACGTAGAACCAGAGGGTGCCGACGATCAGGAGGCCGTTGAGAAGCCCCAGGAAGAACCCCAACAGGAGGTCCTGGAGTCGCTCCCGGGCCGCCTTCGCGCTGAGGTGCTGGGAGAGGGTGGGGCTGGCGTAGCCGAAGAGGACGATGATCGAGAACACACTCAGCCGGATCCAGAACTGGCTCATCGGCTGCAACGCGTTCCAGAGGTCGCGGATCGGCGGCACCATCGTGGTCAACACCTGCTCGATGAAAAGGGCCAGGATGACGCTGAAGGCGACGATGAGTTCCTTCGCCCAGCCCCGCAGGCTGCCGATGAAGGCGAAGACCATAAGCATCATCAAGAAGACGGTGTGCATTGGGATCATCCCTATCCCTCCTCCCCTCCCCTATCCGCCAGCGCGTACAGCAGCCCGGCCAATCGCGCCGTCGCATCGGGGCGGGCCACCGCCCGCGACCGCTCCCTCATCCGGTCCAGCCGTTCGGGATCGGCAAGCAGCCGACGCACGGTGGGCAGCAGCGCTTCGCCCAGCCGCTCGTCCTCCAGCACGACCGCCGCTCCCCGCTCCGCCAGCCACCTGGCGTTCACCCGTTGATACCGCCAGGCGTGGGGGTACGGGACCAGCACCGCGGGCAGGCCGAAGTACGGGAGCTCTCCCAGCGTCGATGCCCCTGCCCGACAGACCACCAGGTCGGCTGCCGCCAGCGCATCTCCCATCTCCTCGTGCAGGTACGAATACGGATGGTAACGGAGCCGCAGGCCCGGCGGGAGACGCTCCGCCCGCTCGGAAACCCACGGCCAATCCAGCCGGCCGCTGACGTGGATCACCTGGGCCATCTCCAGCAGATCCTCCAGAACGGTCGTCACCGCCCGGTTGATGCTCCGCGCGCCGTGGCTGCCGCCGAAGACCAGCAGGACCGGCTCCTCTAACGACAATCCCAGCCTCTCCCGCGCCGCCTCCCGCGTCAGTCCGGCGAACTCCGGGCGGACCGGGTAGCCGGTTACCACCACCTTCCGGGCGGGGAAGTACGCTTTAGAATCCTCCGTCGTCACCGCCACACGGGTTGCCAGCCGGGCGATGAAGCGAACCGCCAGGCCCGGCTCGATGTCCGGCAAGTAGACCAGGATCGGCACCCGCAATGCCCAGACGGCCAGGGCCACGGGCACGCTGGCGTAGCCACCGGTAACGAAGAGGGCCCGAGGGCGCTCCCGACGGCCCAGCCGCAACGCGGCGCCAAAGCCACGGGCCAACTTGGTCAGGTTCCACGCCGCCCGCCAGGGGGCCAGCCCGTGGACCCCCCCGGCCGGGATACCGACGAAGCGGACCCCAGCCCGTCGGACGAGCCGCTCCTCCACGCTGTCCTTCCCCCCCACGTAGGTCGCCTCCACCGGCCCCATCGCCTCAAGCGCGCGCAGAACGGCCAGCCCGGGATAGACGTGTCCCCCCGTCCCTCCCCCCGCTATCCAGAACCGCAACGCCTCTCCGCCCGTAGTTTCCTCCTCCCCGGGAGATGCTCACCAAAATCCCGACCGCGGCCAGCGAAACCGTCAGCGAGGAACCGCCGACGCTGAGAAACGGAAGCGTGATCCCGGTGAACGGGATCATCCCGATGATCCCGCCGACGTTGATCAGGACGTGGAAGACCAACAACAGGGTCAGTCCGGAGGCCAGGACCGTTCCGAACGTGTCGCGGGCCTCCAGCGCGATCCGGAACCCCCGCCAGGCCACGATGGCGAAGAGCCCGAGGACCAGGAGGCAGCCCACCAGCCCCAACTCCTCGCCGATCACGGCGAAGATGCTATCCGTGTGGGGGACCGGCAGGTAGCCGAACTTCTGATGGCTCATCCCTAACCCCAGCCCCCACACGCCACCGGCCCCCATCCCGTACAGCGCCTGCACGACGTGGCTGTTTGTAGGCTGCCCTCCCCTGACCAGAGCCCAGAAGTCCACGATTCGCTGCCGGGAATAATCCTGAGACATCACGACGAGCAGGAAGACGGCCCCGCCGACCGCCCCTCCCAGGAGCAACTGCAGCAGATCCGCCCCGGCGACGAAGAAGGTGCCGATACTGACCAGGATGATCACCGCCGCCGCGCTTCGGTCGGCCTGGAGCATCACCAACCCGGCCAAAAGGCCGATCAGCACGGCGAAAGGAACCAACCCGTAGGCCACGTCCCGGATCTGCTCCCCCTTCGACGAGGCCCAGACGGCGATGTAGATCGCCGCCGTCAACTTGGCTAACTCCGCTGGCCGGACCGAGGGGCCCAGCAAAGAGCGGCGCTCCCCCCGCTCCCCGTAGCCAGCCACCAGGACCAGCACGAGCAGCACCAGGGTGACCGCCAGGATGGGCACGGCGAACTGCCGGAGCCGCCGGTAGTCCATCCGCGCCAGCACAGCCGCCACCGCCACACCGAGCGCGGCCCACATCGCCTGCCGCTTGAGGTAACAGAAGGGATCGCCGCTCTCACGATAGCAGAGATCGATCGTGGTGCTGTAGACCATAATCAGGCCCAGCACCATCAGAGCGGCCACAGCGCCGATGAGGATGTAGTCCGGCCTTCGCCCCGGCCTTCTTCTCCGCGACCTCTCTCCCATTCTCCCTCTCACTCCAACGCCCGCACCAGTTCCTTGAACCGGTCGCCCCGCTCGGCGAAGTCGCGGAAGGCGTCGAAACTGGTGCCCCCCGGCGAGAGGAGGACCACGTCACCGGGCCGCGCGACCCCGGCCGCTGTCTCCACCGCCTCCTCCAGCCGCTCTACCTGCGCGATTCCTTCCAATTCCCCCTCGCCTTCGCGGCGCATCGCTTCCTCAACCACTCTCGCGATCATCCCCCCCGCCTCGCCGAAGGTGATCAGATACCGCACCCGGCGGACCACCTCACGGGCGAACTCGTCCCAGGGGAGGTTCTTATCCCTTCCCCCGGCCAGGAGGACGATCGGCTCGTCGAACGAACGGAGCGCCGCCACCACTCGCTCGGGGGCCGTGGCGATGGAGTCGTCGTACCAGCGGACCCCCCGCCATTCCCGCACTTCCTCCAGACGGTGCTCCACCCCGCTGAAGGTCCGGGCCACCTTTCCCATCGCCTCCACCGGCACGCCGGCCAGCCCGGCGAGGGCGGAGGCGGCCAGGATGTTGAGGAGGTTGTGCGCGCCGCGCAACCGGACCTCGTCGGCGTGGCAGATCAGCGCGTCCGCGCCGCCGAGCCGCAGGACCAACTCCCCGTTGGTCTTGTACGCCCCCTCGTCCACCTCCGCGCCGCCGCTGAAGAAGAGGACGTGGGCCCGCGTCTCCAGCGCCAGCGCCCGCGCCCGCGCGTCGTCGAAACCGAGCACCGCGTAGTCCTCCGGTCCCTGATGGGCGACGATGTTCCGCTTGGCAGCGATGTAGTTCTCCATCGTCTTGTGCCGGTCCAGATGGTTCGGCGTGATGTTGAGCACCGCCGCGATGTGAGGGCTGAGCGTCATAATCTCCAACTGGAAACTGGAGAGTTCCATCACCACCTTGTCGGTCGGCCGGATGCGGTCGAGGTCGGCGATGAGGGGATTGCCGATGTTTCCACCGACCCAGGTAGTGAACCCCGCCGCCTTGCACATCTCCCCCACCAGCGCCGTCGTCGTCGTCTTGCCCGCCGAGCCGGTGATCCCGATCACCGGGGCCGGGCACCGCTCCAGAAAGAGTTGGGCGTCGTTGCTGAGCGGGATCCCCCGCCGCTGCGCTTCGACCACGATGGGCGCGTCGGTTGGAACCCCCCCGCTCAAGCAGAGGAGATCCGTCCCGTCCAGCAGGCGCAGCGGGTGGTCGCCCAGCACGTACCGAATGGGCAACCCCTCCAGGGCCGCCATCGGCTCCGCCAGCGCTGCCTCATCCTTCAGGTCGGAGACGACCACCTCCGCCCCCTCCCGGACGAGGAACCGCGCCAGCGCCGTCCCTTGCCGGGCCAGCCCCAGGATGACGACGCGCTTCCCTTTCAGATCGAACGGCTCTGCCAATGTCAGCCTTTCCCCAACGATGGTCTCGCTCAATCGTCCGCCGTCCCGATCCAGAAGTGGTCGGGCAGGATGGCGCGACCGGGCCGCACCTCCACCCCGTCCGCCCTGAACGTCCCCTCCCCACCGCCTCCGGGCAGCATACTGGGGTGGACGAAGCAGACGTTGGGCCGATGGCCGTACTTCCGCTCATAATGGGCCGCGGCCCGCAACACCTTTTCCTCCAGATCCCGCCGGGGATCGTTGTCGAACCACAACATACCTACTTCCATTCCAGTCCTCCTCAACTCAGATCAACGCCAACGCGACCCCGGCCATCGCCGCCATCATCTCCACCAGCCAGAATCGCTGTACCACCTGCGTCTCCGACCACCCCAGCAGTTCGAAGTGATGATGAAGGGGGGTCATCTTGAAAACCCGCCGCCCCTGCCCGTACTTTCGCTTGGTGTACTTGAAGTAGGTCACCTGGATGATCACGGAAAGCGCCTCCGCCACCGGAACCAGAGCGACGATGGGCAGGAGGAGCCACTGACCGGTCATCAGGGCGACGGTCCCCAGCGTGGCCCCCAGGGCCAGGCTGCCGGTATCTCCCATAAACATCTGGGCAGGGTGGGCATTGTACCACAGAAAGGCGAAGCACGCTCCGACGACGGTGAAGCAGAAGCGGACGAGGTAGACCTGCCCCTGGAGGAGGGCGATGACGCCGTAAGCGACGAACGCGCTGGCGACGATGATCCCGGCCAGGCCGTCCAACCCGTCGGTCAGGTTGACGGCGTTGGAGGAGCCAATGATGATGAACATCGCGATGGGGATGTAGAAAAGGCCGATGTCGATCTTCTCCGGCACGCCGGGCAGGGCGACGCTCCGCAGCCCCAGTCCGTAGTGGAGCACCAGGGCGATCACGAGGGTAACGGCCAACTCCCAGACGATCTTCTGCCGCGCGCGGAACCCCTCACCCCGCCGCATCCCGCGCACGCCCGCGATGTCGTCCACCGCGCCGATGACGGCGTAGACCAGCATCACCCCCAGCGGCACCAGGATCGAGCGCCCGATGACCGTCCGCCCCAGCAGGTTGTAAATGTTCAGCGCCAGCGTGATCAGGAGGACGGGCACGACGATCATCAGCCCGCCCATCGTCGGCGTGCCCAGTTTGGTCTGGTGCCCCCGCGGGCCGTCGATCCGGATCCGCTTGCCGATGCCATACCTCCGCAGGATGCGGATCAGCAGGGGGCCCCACCCCACCGCCAGCAGGAACGAGATGCTCGCCAGAAGAAGCGCGAAATCCATCCCTTCTCCCTCTCCCCTTTAGTCCCCTTCTCCCAGCGCGTTGACGATCTCTTCCATCTGCATCGCCCGCGAGCCCTTGACCAGAATGACGTCCCCCGGCCGCACCAGGCCCTTCAGCACCCGGATCGCCGCCTCGTTGTCCTCCAGGATGTGGACCTGCTCCGGCGCCATTCCCCAGCGCAGGGCGGTCTCGCCGATGATCCGCCCTCGGGGACCGACGGTGATCAGCACGTCGGCGACCTCGATCGCCCGCATCCCCACCTTCTCGTGCCCCTCCCGCTCGTAGTCGCCCAGTTCCAGCATATCCCCCAGGACGGCGATCTTCCGCCCCTCCAGTTCGTCCAGCAGGTTCAGGGCAGCGAGGGTGGAGGCCGGGCTGGCGTTGTAGGTGTCGTCAAGGATGGTGGACCCCTTGGGGCCAGGGACGGCGACCAGCCGCAACTGAGAGGTTGGATGACGCAACCCCTCCAGGATCTCCTGCCAGGTCAGCCCCTCGACGATCCCCACCGCCGCTGCCCGCAAGGCGGTGTGAACGGAGTGCCGGCCCAGCAAAGGGATCTTGACGTGCAGGGTCTCCTCGCCGTAGTGGAGCCGAAAGCGGACCCCTTCCAGTCCCAGCCCCTCGATCTCGTCGGCCCAGAGGTCCGCCTCGGGGGAGAGGCCGTAGGTGAAGACGCGGGCCCGGGTCGACTCCCGCATCCCCAGGACGCGCGGATCGTCGTAGTTCAGGATCGCCACCCCCTCAGGCGCGGGGGGGAGCGCTTCGACCAATTCGGTCTTGGCCCGGACGATCCGCTCGATCGTTCCGGCCCGCTCCAGGTGGACGGGGTGGATGATGGTGACCACCCCCACGTGGGGCAGGGCGATCCGGGCCAGTTCGGCGATCTCCCCCACGTCGTACATCCCCATCTCCAGCACCACCCGTTCGTGCTCGGGCGTCAATCGAAGAAGGGTGAGCGGCAGGCCGATCTCGTTGTTGAACGACCGCTCGCTGCGCAGGGTAACGTACCGCTGCGAGAGCACATCGGCGACCAGTTCCTTCGTCGTGGTCTTGCCCACGCTGCCGGTGATGCCGATGACGCGGGGGGAATGACGTCGGCGCCAGAACGCCGCCAGTTGCTGGAGGGCCCGGATCGTGTCCGGGACCTTGACCAGCACCGGCGTCGTCCAGGCCTCGGGGAGCGCAGGCTCCGGACCGGTGAGGTCCACCACGGGCATCTCGGGGGCCTCCACCGGCCGCTGCACCACGGCCATCGCCGCCCCCCGCTCGAACGCCTCGGCCACGAAGTCGTGGCCGTCGGCGTGCTCACCCCGCAGGGCGATGAACACCCGATCCGGCTTCACCAGCCGGGAATCGAGCACCACGCGCGTCGGCCGCCGTTCCCACTCCGGCGGCCTGTGCCCGGTCAGCCCCTGCACCACATCTGCCAGCGTCAACATCCCTACCCGATCTCCTCATTCCCCCGGCGGAATCCCCATCATCGGGAACAGCCGGGCCGCCAGGCGGCTGAAGACCACCGCCGCCGTCTCCGAACCCCAGCGGGAGACCTGGGGGCGGTCCAGCCGCACCAAGATGACGAGTTGCGGATCGGGCACCGGCCCGAATCCGACGAACGACGCGATGGTGTCCTCACCGTAGCAGTTCTCGTAACAGTTCTCCAGGATGGGGATCTCGGCCGTGCCGGTCTTGCCCGCGACGCGGTAACCGGGCACCTGCGCCTGCGGCACCCCCTGCTCGACCACCTGAACGAGCATCTCCGTCAGCGTCCGGGCCGTTTGCGGGGTGATCGGCCGCCCACGCACCACCGGCTGGTGCTCCAGCACCGCGCCGTCCGGCCGAACCCGCCGTTCCACCACGTAGGGTTGCATCAGTTTCCCCTCGTTGGCCACCGCGGCCACCGCGCTGACCATCTGGATGGGGGTCACCGCGATCCCCTGACCGTAGGCGTTCTTCCCCAAGAAAGCGTCCTCCCAATCCAGGTCGCCCGGGTAGTGGACGATGCCCGTGACCTCCCCGGCCAGATCCACCCCGGTCCGCCGCCCGAAACCGAAAGCCCGCACATACCGGTAGAAAACATCGGGACCGATCACCTGGCAGGTCAACCACACCACCCCGGTGTTGAGGGAGTGGATCAGCACCCCCCGCATATCCTGGATTCCGTAACTGCGCCCATCCCAGTTCCGGTTCGGGCTCCCTCCGCACTCGATCACCCCCGGATCCACATACGTCGTATCGGGGGTCACACTTCCGCTATCCAGGGCGGCCCCCATCGTGACGATCTTGAAGACGGACCCCGGCTCGTAGTGATAGTTGACCGCCGGGTTCTCCAGCCGATCTTCCAGGCGGGGGTCGCCTGCATATCTGAAGTACTCGTGCGGGTTGTACGAGGGATAGACCGTCAGAGCCAGGATCGCCCCCGTCCGAGGGTTCATCACGATGATCAGCCCGCTCTCGGCCCCGAACTCCTGGACCCCCCGCTCCAGTTCCTCCATCGCCGCCACCTGAACCGCCAGGTCGATGGTCGTCTCCAGGTCCTCCCCCGGCATCGAGATCAGGAACTCCCCTTCCTCCAACGGCAGCGGCCGAACCCCGGAACCGTCGGCCTCGATGTCGGCGGAGTGAAGTTGACTGGGACGGAGGGCGTCGTCGTAGAACTCCTCCAGACCGTAGAACCCTGCCCTCTCATCGCCCCTGTCGGCGAAGGCCAGAAAGCCGACGAGATGGGCCGTCAGGTCGCGCTGGGGGTAGACGCGCCTCCACGACTCCTCAACCCAGACCGCCTGGGAGCCCAGTGCCCGGATCGCCTCTACCTGCTCCGGCGTGGCGTCCGGGATCAGGACTTTCCCCGTCTCGCCCTGCCGAAGGAGCGCGGCGATCTCGGCCGCCGGCCGGTTCACGATGGGGGAGAGTTGTTCAGCCAAGGTGTCGATCTCCTCGGGGGGGACGAAAACCGGGCTGGCCATAACGGTGTAACGCACCCGATCGAGGGCCAGCAGGAGGCCACCACGCTCCCGGATATGCCCCCGAGGGGCCTCCGCGAAGCGGACTCCGAGGTGCGGATGGCGCTGCTGCATCCCCTCCGCTGCGTAGGTCGCCCCCTCCACCACCTGAACCTTGAACAGTCGGTGGGTCAGCCCCAGCGTGAAGAGGACGATGAGGAAGATGACCAGTCCCAGCCGACGGCGCACACGCTCGTCCATTCGCCCTCCTACGGCTCCACCACCACGATCTGTTCCGCTGGCTTCAGCCCCAACTCGCCAGCCTGCCGGAGCAGGTCCGGGCCATACGTGTGGCGGGCGATCTCCATCTCGATGGCGTGGTTCGACTCCCGCAGATCGTTCACCTCGTCTCGCATACCCTGCAACCGTCGGGCCTCTATCACGATGCGGCTGCTCACGTACAGGCGCACGACGGCGAGGCCGATCACCACCAGGATCAGCACCACCATCAAGACGTTGCCCAAAGAGGACCAGGCCACCTTCAGCCCGGACAACGCACGGAACGCACGGGTGACTTTCTCTCCCACTTTCATTCTTCACTCCCCCTCGGTCAACCGTTCCGCGGCCCGCAGGCGAGCGGAGCGGGCACGGGGATTCCGCGACACCTCATCCGGCTCGGGCCGAACTGGCTTTCGGGTCAGCACCCGCAACCGGGCTCGATGGTCGCATATACACACCGGCACCTCCGGCGGGCAGATGCAATCCCTGGATTCCTGGCGGAAGAACCGTTTGACGATCCGGTCCTCCAGCGAGTGGAAACTGATGACCACCAGCCGTCCTCCCGGCCTCAGAAGGTCCACCGCCTGCGGCAGGGCGACCTGCAAGACGCTCAACTCGTCATTGACGGCGATCCGCAGGGCCTGGAAAGTGCGGGTCGCCGGATGAATTCTCCCCCGTCTCCCTCCGACAGCCCGCTCGACCACCGCGGCTAACTGCGCCGTGGTCTCCAGCGGGCGGGCAGCGGCGATGGCCTCCGCGATCCGCCTCGCTTGCCGTTCCTCTCCGTACCGGTATAATATCTGCGCCAACTCCTCTACGGAGAGGTCATTCACAAGATCGGCTGCCGTCGGCCCTCCCGCGTCGGGGTCGAGCCGCATATCCAACGGCCCTTCGCGGGAGAAAGAGAACCCGCGGGAAGAGTCCGCCAACTGAAGGGAGGAGAGACCGAGATCGAAGAGGACCCCGTCGGCGGGCGCGAAGTCGGCCGCGAGGGCGGTCAACCGGGCGAAGGAGCCTCGCCGAAGGGTTACCCGCCCACCGAACCGAGCGAGGCGTCGCCCGGCGACCTCCAGTGCGTGGGGGTCCAGATCCAGCCCCAACAGCCGCCCGTCCGGCGCAGAGGCGGCGAGGATCGCCTCTGCGTGTCCCCCTCCTCCCACGGTGGCGTCGATGTACGTTCCGCCGGATCGGACCTGGAGAAAGGACAATGTCGCTTGTAAAAGAACGGGGATGTGGACCGCATCCGCATCCCGCCCCCCGTCCTGCTCAGGGAGAGGCCTCTTATGGCCCGCCTCCCCCCCTAAATGCCCAGGCTCGCCCATCGCTCGGCATTTTCTTCGCTCTGCTCGACCCGGGCCTGAACCTCTTCCCAAGCCTCCGGGCTCCAGACCTCGATGTAGGTGTCGCAGCCGACGATCACCGCCTTCCCGTCCAGGCCGGCATATTCCCGCAGAGGCTGGGGGATGTTGATCCGCCCCTGGCCGTCCGGGACGGTGTCCATCGCACCGGAATAGACCAGCCGCCGGAAGTCCCGCGCGTTCTGGTCCGTCATCGGAAGGCTGCTGATCCGCTCCCGTACCGACCGCCAGGTTTCCATCGGATAGATCACCAGGCAGCGGTCCAGCCAGCGGGTGATCACCAGCCCCGTGCTGAGGCCCCCTCGAAACTTCGCCGGGATGGTGAGCCTTCCCTTCTCGTCGATGGTGTGGACGTACTGGCCCAAGAACATTTGTACTATCTATCCCCCACCTGGACAGCAAAATCGGGGTGGAAATCCAACCTATGCCCCACTTTGCCCCACTTTTCCCCATTATACACCACTTTTCGCCCCCTGTCCACCCCCTGCAGGAAATTTTAAGGTTCTCCGCGCCCCATCACCTGCTCCGAAATATGCACCTTGCCTCTCCACCCTTTTGGGCTAGAATATCCCTGCGCGATGAAGAGACGTCCGATCCTGCTGCTAACGCTTCTACTCTGCACCACGATAGCCGCTTTCCCCTCCCGGCTGTCCGCTCAAACCATCGCGCCGGACCCCCGTTTCGGTATCGCAGAGGCACACCAAGCCCCCTGGGCGGCAGCCGAACTGGGGGCCGGATGGACCCGCATCACCTTCCGCTGGCAGGAGATCCAACCCGACGGGCCCGATCAGTGGAACGAGCCCCTCACCGACGAGCAACTGGCGCTGGAGCGCTCCCTGGGGCGCGAGGTCGTGGGGTTGGTGATCGGCACTCCCGGGTGGGCCGTCGATCCCCAGCGCGGGCTCGGCGCGCCCCAGGGGCTCTACCTCGACCCCGCCGATCCCCGTAACCTGTGGGCCGTGTTCCTCCGCGACCTGGTCAGCCGGTACACCGGGCGGATCGACCACTGGGTCATCTGGAGCGAGCCGGATGTGTGGGAAGGCCCCCATCAGACCTGGGGAGGGTCGGTGGAAGACTTCGCCCAGTTGGTGCGGGTCTCCTACGCCGCGATCAAGGAGGTCAACCCCCACGCGGTGGTCCACCTGCCCGGCCTCACTCACTGGTGGGACGCCAACTACGGCCGAGAGCCGTTCCTTCGCCGACTCCTCCGGACCCTGAGCGCCGATCCCGCGGCCGCACCCAATGGTTACTACTTCGACATCGCTACGCTCCACATCTATTCCCAACCGGAGAGCACATACGACCTGACGGTCCTCTACCGCAGCCTGATAGGGGAGTTTGGGCTGGAGAAGCCCATCTGGATCGAGGTCGGCGTCGCTCCCTCCGACGATCCGGCCTGGCCGGTGCCGGACGCTCCGCTGCACGTCACACTGGAGGAGCAAGCAGCTTTCATCGTCCAGGCGATGGCCCTGGGGATCGCCGCGGGCGCGGAGCGCATTGGGGTCTACAGGACGGCTGACACGGAACGGGACCTGGCGGGCGATCCGGCACCGTTCGGATTGGTGCGGATGGACGGCGGCCGCCGCCCCGCCTTCACCGCCTACCGGGTCGCTGCCACCTACCTGGCTGGCTTCCACCGGGGGGAGTGGGCGCGCCGGGACGAGATCAGCCTGGTCGCAGTGGACCGAGGCTATCAGACGACGACGGTGGCCTGGTCCCGCACCACCGATCCCCAGACGGCGCTCGTCCCCGCCAGGGCCACCCAGGCCCTGCTGGTGAACCTGTGGGGGGAGGCACGGATCGCCTACCCAGAACGGGGGTATTACGTTCTGGACCTGCCTGGCTGCGACGCGTCGAGGGCCTGCCTGGTCGGCGGCGCGCCGCTGATGGTGGTGGAGACGACGAGCAACGGAGCCGTGATCGCCTCGCTCCCCTCCCCCACCGCGCCGCCGCCGCTCTCCAGCCCGACGCCGGTCCCTCCCCAGGCCCCACCCCCCTCACCCACCGCATCTCCCTCTCCCCTCCCCACCCCATCCCCACCCCCTCCGACACCGGAGGGGCTCCCCACCGCCCCCCGGTCGGTTTTCCCCGCCCCTCCTGTACGCTCCCTGGGGGTGGCGGGCCTGATGCTGACCGGACTGGCGCTGGTCGGGCTCACGCGGCCCCACCGTCGCCGCTGAGGGACGACGCCCTCAAGGGCGAACCGGATAGTTGTTTAAGGGAAAGCCCCCGCCTCTCGGCGGGGGCCTAAGGCGCAACGGTGGAGGCTAGACCCAACCGCGGAGCTTGCAAGCCTCCGCCACCCGGCTCACGGCGACGATGTAGGCGCCCATCCGGTTGTTGACCTTGTACTCCTGCGCCGTCTCGTGCACCGCGTGGAAGGCGGCGGTCATCTTCTTATCCAGCCGCTCGTGGACCGTCTCCACGTCCCAGTAGTAGTCGTAGGCGTTCTGCACCTGCTCGAAGTAGGAGACGGTGACGCCACCGGCGTTGCAGAGGAAGTCGGGGATGACGTAGACGCCGTTCTTGAAGAGGACCTCGTCCGCCTCCGGGGTGGTGGGGCCGTTGGCCAACTCGGCCACGATCTTGGCCTTGATCCGGTCGGCGTTGGCGGAGGTGATCTGGTTCTCCAGCGCGGCCGGGATCAACACGGTCACGTCCAACTCCAGCAGTTCGGCGTTGGTGATGTTCTTCGCGCCGGGGAAGTTGATCACCGAGCCGGTCTTCTGCTTGTGCTCGATGACCGCCTTGGGGTCGAGCCCGTCGGGGTTGTAGATACCGCCTTTGGAGTCGGACACGGCGACGACCTTCAGGCCCAGCAGTTCCTCACCCAGGAGGTGGGCATACTGCCCGGCGTTGCCGTACCCCTGGATAGCGGTGGTCGCGCCCTTCAGGTCGATCCCCAGGACCTTGCCGGCCTCGCGGATGCAGTACATCCCGCCACGGGCGGTGGCGTCGGTCCGCCCCTGGGAGCCGCCCAAGGGGATGGGCTTGCCGGTGATCACACCGGGGACGTTGTACCCGCGCATGAAGGAGTACTCATCCATCATCCAGGCCATGATCTGGGGATTGGTGTAGACGTCCGGAGCGGGAACGTCCATCTCCTCCCCCAGGATACGGCCCACCTGGCGGATGTAGGCCCGGCTGAGCCGCTCCAGTTCGCCCTGGGACATCTCTTTGGGGTTGCAGATGATACCGCCCTTGCCGCCGCCCAGGGGCAGGTCCATCACCGCCGTCTTCCAGGTCATCCACGCGGCCAGGGCGCGGACGGTGTCGATGGTCTCCTCAGGATGGTAGCGGATGCCGCCCTTCGTCGGCCCGCGGGCGTCGTTGTACTGGACGCGGAAGCCATGGAAGATCTTCACCGTGCCGTCGTCCATCCGCACCGGCAGGGTGACGTGGAGTTCGCGCAACGGCCAGCGCAGCAGTTCGTGGGTCGCCGGATCCAGGCCCATGATCTCCGCAGCCTGATCCAGTTGCTTCTGCGCGATGGCAAAGGGGTTCAGTTCTTCAGCCATACGGTTTCCTCCTCAAAAAGATTGATATGGTTCTACACGCATCTTGACACCACAAAGACACAGAGGATGCAGAGCCTTACCTCTTTCGCTCTGGGTCCTCTGTGTCTCCGTGGTGTTCCATATGATGCGGGCGCACGTTTCCTTCCACCTCGCGTTTGCTACACCAATTGTAGCACACCCGACACGACCCAGGGAGTGACGAACAGCACACCCTCCATATGACAGGCGTCAACGGCCCTTGCGCCGCGCCTCTAGCGCCTCGTTCAGCAGGCGACGCACCAACTGGGGGTTGGCCCGTCCCTTGGTCGCCTTCATCACCTGGCCCATCAGCCAGCCCGCCACCTGGGTCTTCCCCCCAACGTACTGCTCCACCTGCGCCGGATGCTGGTCCAGCACCTGCTCGATGATCCCCCGCAGCGCGGCCTCGTCCGAGATCTGGGCGAGCCCTTTCTCCTCGATGATCTGCCGCGCCTCCTTACCGGTAGCGACCATCTCCTCCAGGATCTCCCGCCCGGTGTTCAGGTTGACGGCCCCCTCCTCAACCCGCTGGATCAGGTCGACCAACCCCTCGGGGGAGACCGGGATCTCATCGATCCTCCGCTTCGTCTCCTTCATCAGCCGGAAGAGGTCGCCGGTGATCCAGTTAGCCAGGGTCTTTGGGGAGGTCTTCCCCAGGCTGACCGCTGCCTCGAAGTAGTCGGCTACCGCTCGGTCGGCCACCAGCAGTTCGGTCTCGAAGTCCCCCAGGCCATACTCGGCCCGGAAGCGCGCGCGGCGGGCGTCCGGCAGTTCGGGTAACTGGCGGCGCAGCGATTCCACCCACTCCCGGCCCACCTCCAGCGGCGGCAGGTCCGGCTCGGGGAAGTACCGGTAGTCGTGAGCGTACTCCTTCGTCCGCTGCGTGTAAGTCACCCCCCGCGCGTCGTCCCACCCCATCGTCTCCTGCGTCACCTGCCCGCCGCCCTCCAGGACCCTGATCTGCTGTTCGATCTCGTAGGCCACGGCACGGGCGAGGGCGCGGAAGGAGTTGAGGTTCTTGATCTCGTGGCGGGGCATCAGTTCGTCGGAGCCGACGGGGCGGACGCTGACGCTGGCCTCGAACCGCATCACGCCCTTCTCCATATCCCCTGAGTTGACCCCAAGGTAGATCAGGATCTCCCGCAGTTTGACGGCGAAGGCGCGGACCTCCTCGGCGGAGCGCATATCCGGCTTGGTGACGATCTCGATCAGCGGGACGCCCGCCCGGTTGAAGTCCACCAGGCTCACGTTCCCCACGTGGAACAGTTTGCCCGTGTCCTCCTCCAGGTGGACGTTGTCGATCCGCACCCGTCGAGTCCCGTTCTCCGTCTCGATCTCTAGATAGCCGTCCCTCGCCAGCGGCAGCGCGTGCTGGGAGATCTGGTACCCCTTGGGCAGGTCGGGGTAGAAATAGGACTTGCGGGCGAAACGGCTGACGGGGAGAATCTCGCAGTTGAGGGCCAGGCCGGTCATGATCGTCAGTTCCACCGCCCGACGGTTGATGACCGGCAGCGTCCCCGGCATCGCCGTACAGACCGGACAGACGTAGGTGTTCGGCTCCAGGTCCCCGGTATCCTCGACTACAGGGCAACGACAGAACATCTTCGAGGCGGTGTGGATCTGGGCGTGGACCTCCAGGCCGATGACCGGTTCGTAGCGTGTCATACTCCTCTCCGATTCGCGATTTCACAACCTCTAGGTTGCAGGTCGCAAGATACAGGTCGCAAGGCGCAGGTCGCAGGTCGCAGGGCGCAAACGCAGGGGAAGTGTACCATCGGGTGGGGGATTGTCAAGCAGTAGGGGGTAGGCTATAATTGCTCCGGTGGGCAACCCGATGGGAACGGATTCGGTGAACCTGGCAATCGTCCACGACTGGCTCAACCAGATGGGGGGGGCGGAGGACGTGCTGGAGGCGCTGGTGGAGATGTTCCCCGGCGCTCCGATCTACACCTCGATCTACTGGCGCGAAGGGATGCCCCCTGAGTACCGCGCGTGGGACGTCCGCACTACCTGGATGGACCGACTGCCGGGGATCTACCGCCATCATCAGCCTTACCTCCCCCTTTACCCGCTGGCCTTCAGCCAGATCGACCTCTCCGGCTACCAGGTGGTCCTGAGCAACAAGTCCGGCTTCTGCCACGGGGTGCGGACCGACGGCGCGGTCCACATCTGTTACTGCCTCACGCCGACCCGGTACGTATGGAATTTCGATGCCTACGCCGCGCGGGAGGCGATCCCCGCCCCGCTGAAGGCCGCCCTTCGCCCGCTGGTCGCCCTCCTGCGGCGGTGGGACTACCGGGCCGCGCAGCGGGTGGATCACTTCATCGCCATCTCCCGGGAGGTGCAGGC
>DROW01000235.1 GCA_011388675.1 Chloroflexota bacterium
CGGCGGCGGAATCGATCTCAACGGGAACGTCCACGGTTCCCAATTGCTGGAGAACGAGATCTTCCTGAACCGCTCCGACGGCTCCGGAGGAGGGGTGGCGTGGGCCAACAGCCTCTCCCCCACGCTGGAGGGGAATCGGATCTTCAGCAACACGTCTGGCGAATACGGCGCAGGCGTCTATCTATACGGCGCGGACGGGGCTTGGATCGAGGGGAATCAGGTATTTGGGAACGAGGCGAACGGTGATGGGGGCGGTTTGGCTCTCACGGGCAGCGATCCCGTCACCGTGGTCAACAACATGGTGTGGGAGAACCGTACCGCCAGGGACGGTGCCGGCATCTTCCTGGGTGATGCATCAGCCCACCTGCTCCACAATACCCTGGCCCGCAATGGAGGGGGTGGCGGAGAGGGCGTCTACGTCGTCTGGTCCGCTCGGGCCTGGCTGACCAACACCATCGTGGTGAGCCACGACGTGGGCATCCAGGTGGGAAGCGGGGCGACGGCGACCCTCCAGGCCACCCTCTGGGGCACCAGCACGTGGGCCAACACCCTCGACTGGTCCGGTCCCGGCACCCTCTTCACCGGCACGCTCAACTTCTGGGGCGACCCGGCTTTCGTCGATCCCGACGGCGGGGATTACCACATCGGGCCCGGCTCGGCCGCCATCGGCAAGGGGGTGGACGCCGGGGTGGCGACCGACATCGACGGGGACCGCCGCATCGGCGCGCCGGACCTGGGAGCGGACGAGTATCGGGTCGACGCGTACCTTCCGCTGGTCATACGAACCTACCCATAAAGACGGTCCAGCGCGTTTCATAGTGCGTCGCCTCTCCCCACCCAACGTCCGCGCTCTGCCCTGGTGAAGGGCGTGGGCCGGGGGGGATCGAACGGGATGTACGCCGCGGGGGCGCGGAGGAGCGAGGACAGGCCTCCGCGCCTTTCGCGGTGGGGCGAGGGGGCATCAGGTTGTGGGGGATGCCGCTTTCGTTCCTCTCCTAATAAGGGGGCTGAACGTGCCGATCACCTTCCGGGTAGCGTGATCTGCTTCGGACACCGCCCCGGATTCGGGCTTGCCAAAATCATGGGGTTTGGTATAATGAACCTGCCGGGGCGTGGCGCAGTCCGGTTAGCGCGCTACAATGGGGTTGTAGAGGTCGACGGTTCGAATCCGTCCGCCCCGACCACACCAGACCGCGCTGGGGAGAGGCTGGCGCGGCGGTGAAAGGGCCGTGTAAACGGCCCTCTTTTTTATGCCTCCCCGGTCATCGGTCGGAACCCCTCCCCCAGCACCTCGTGCGCCTCGGTGATAACCACGAAGGCTGCGGGATCGGTCTGAGCGATGATCTGTTTCAGCCGGTCCAGTTGAGAGCGGGCCACCACGCAGAAGAGGATCTCGTAGGGGGAGCCCGTGTACCCCCCGCGGCCCTCCAGCACCGTCACTCCACGATCCAATTCCTTCAACAGAGCCGCACGGATTCGGTCGGGGTGGGCCGAGACGATGGTCACGGCCCGCGCGTATGAGGGGCCTTGCTGCACCACGTCGATTACCCGGCTGGAGACGTAGTTGACCACCAGCGCGTACAGGACGGGCACCAACCCGACCACGGGGATGGCAGCCAGCAGCACCAGGGTGTTGGAGACCAGAAGGACCTGTCCGTAGGGAAGGCGTCGCCAGCGATGGAGCAGCCGGGCGATGATGTCGGTCCCTCCCGTCGTGCCGTGCCCTCGTAACACCAGGCCGATCCCGATCCCGTCCAGTAGCCCACCGAAGAGGGTGTAGATGAAGGCGTCGCTGGTTACCTCGGGAACTCGTCCGGCCATCAGGTCGATCCCGACGGTCATCACCACCACCGCGTAGGCGGTGCGCAGGCCGAAGGACCAGCCACCGGCCCAGCGCAGGCCCGCCGCGAAAAGCGGCAGGTTCAGCAACAGGGTTACCAGCCCTACCGGCGTCCCGAGGAGATAATGGGCGATCATCGCCAGGCCCGTAACCCCGGCGGAGACGACCCGGTTGGGCACCAGGAACATATCAGTTCCGGCGGCCACGATCAGCGCGCCGACGGTGATCAGCAGGTAGTCCCGGACGATCCTCGTCCATCGCCGCCAATCGATCCGCCGCGTTTTTCTCCGTCGCATCGTCCCACCTCCTCGACGTGTTCGCCGCATAGGACGCAAGGGGAGCAAGAGGAGCCTCCCGCAGGTTCCCCAACCCGCGGGAGGCTGGTCGCGCCCTTTGCGTCCTTCGCGGTTAGATATTATAATTCGAACCGGCCTGGGGCGGTGGCGGAACGGGTAGACGCCGGGGACTTAAAATCCTCTGTCCGCAAGGACGTGCGGGTTCGAATCCCGCCCGCCCCATCCAAACCGCGGAGACACGGAGGACACGGAGTCTCTTGCAAGTTTATCTCTCCGTGTCCTCTGTGTCTCTGTGGTGAAAACCGGTCACCAGGCGGTCAGGAACTCCGCCACGAGGTCAGCCACCGCGCGCTCCCGCCCGACGAAGAAGAGGACCCATCGCTCATCCGCCTCCTACCGGTGGGAAGATGCCGACCTCGTCCCCGTCGGCCAAAGGGTGGGCCTCGTCGCGCACGATCCCGTTGACGAAGACGACCTTCACGTGGTCGGCGGGGATGCGCAGGTGATGCACCAGATCGCCCACCGTCGCTCCCTTCGGCAACCGAACCTCCATCGTTTCCCCGATCCCCAGTTCCGGGAAGTAGCGGCGCAGCGTGGCGAACAGTTTGACGTGGACGGTGATCCGTTCCTGCTCGCTCATCGCTCGATCCCCTTCCGGGCCATCACGCCCTGCTGGTAGTAGTGCTTGATCTCTCGCATCTCCGTCACCAGGTCGGCCCGGTCGATGATCTCCTGGGGGGCACGGCGGCCGGTGAGGATCAGTTCCACGTCCGGCGGCTTTTGGTCGATGAAGGCCAGCACCTCCTCCACCGTCAGCAGGCCAAACCAGATGGAGACGTTGACTTCGTCCAGCACCACGATGTCGTACTGCCCGGAGCGCATCGCCTCCCGCGCCCGCTCCAGCCCGCGGTGGGCCTGATCGACGTGCTCGGGGGTGACCTCCTCCCGGCGGATACACCGGACGTCCCCGTACTGCTCGATGGTGATGTACGGGTGGTCCCGCAGCGCGTCCAGTTCCCCGTAGTGCTGCCCCTTCATAAACTGGCCGATATACGTGTGCATCCCGTGGCCGGAGGCGCGCAGCGCCAGCCCCAGGGCCGCCGTCGTCTTTCCCTTCCCATCGCCGGTGTAAACCTGCACGTACCCTTTAGAGAGCCTTCCTCCCATCGGCACCTCACCTATTACGTCTCACGTCTCACGCCTCACGTCTCACGTCTCACGTCTCACGTCTCACGCCTCACGCCTCACGCCTCATGCTCCGTCATTGCCCACACGCGCCCTTCTCCGCCCGCGGCGCACATCCCCGCCAGGGGGCAGGCGGTGCATCGTCCGGTGCAATCCTTCCCCAGCCGCTTCAGGTACCCCATTCGCTCCAGTCCCTCCAGCATCGTCTCGACCATCTCTGGAGTAGTCTCCAGGGCCTCCGCCAGGTCGGAGATACGGTGAGAGCCGCCCGTTTGAAGCAGGTCCAGCAGTCGTTCTAACATAGATCACTTGCCCATTCGCATTCGTAAAACCGCAGGCCGTGCATCACCAGAACAGACTCGCCAGGTGGTACGTCAGAGCCCCCCCAAGGAGCGAAATCACCAGCAGGAAACCGACGTCGAACAGCGTCCAGCGCCAGGAGCCCGTTTCCTGTCGGATGGCGCCGACGGTGGCGACGCAGGGGATGAAGAGCATCTGGACCACGAGGAAGGCCAGGGCGGTCGCCGGGGAGAAGGCGGAGACGAGAATGTCGGCCAATCCCCCGTTCGCCCCCGCCCCGAAGAGCACTCCCAGCGTGGCGATGGAGTTCTCCTTGGCGATGAAACTGGTCAGAAGCGCTACCATCAGCCGCCAATCCAGCCCCATCCACCGCCCCACCGGCTCAAGCCATCGGCCGACCTGAGCCAAGAGGCTCTTCTCGATGTCGCCTCCGGGGAAGGTGGAGAGCGCCCAGACCACCACCGAGACGGCGAGGATCAGCGTGCCCGCCTTGCGGACGAAGGCGAGGCTCCGTTGCCAGACCGTCAGGCCGATGGTCCGCCAGTTGGGAAGATGGTAGAGGGGGAGTTCCATAATAAAGGCCGCCCGTTGCCCGTGGAAGAGGACGCGGTTGAGGATCGCGCCGGAGAGGGCGAGCACCGCCAGGGAAAGGAGAACCAGCCCCCAGGATACCAGGGTGGCGGCGGGGCCGAAGAAGGCCGAGGCCAGGAAGGCGATCACCGCCATTCGGGCCGTGCAGGGGACCAGGGGGGCCAGGAGCAGAGTCAGCAGTCGGGCGCGGCGGGATTCGATCACACGGGTCCCCAACACCGCCGGAACGTTGCACCCGAAGCCCAGGAACAGGGGGAGGAACGACTTGCCGTGCAGCCCCATCATATGCATAAAGCCATCCATAACGTAGGCTGCCCGGGCCAGGTAGCCGATGTCCTCCAGGGCTCCCATCACGGCGAAGAAGATGACTAGGATGGGAAGGAAGGTGAGCATCGAGCCTGCGCCGCCGATCACGCCGTCGGCGATCAGGCCGGCGAGCCACGGCGGCCCACCGGCCAACGCCGTGCGGGCCGCGTCCGCCAGCACGGCCACTACATAGGTGTCCAGCAGGTCCTGTAGGGGCGTGCCGATCGCGTAAGTGAGCCAGAAGACCAACCCCAGCATTCCCGCCAGGATGATCAACCCCCAGAGGGGATGGGTCGCCCAGCGGTCCAGACGCTCCGTCAGGCCGATCTGCCCGGTGCGGGGACGGGTTACGGCGGCACGGACCATCCGACCGATCCACTCGTATCGGCCGCTGGCGACGGCCACCAGCGCGTCGTCGTGTGCGCGCAGCACCTCGTGGACCGGTTCCCATCTCTTCGGGCCCATTCGCTCTTTCATCATCTGGGTGATCTCCCGGTCCCCTTCCAGCAACTTCAACGCCACCCATTCCCTGGGGTAGGGCGCGGGCACGAAGTCGGCGATCAGAGCCTCGATCTTCTCCAGCACCTCCCGGTGGTCGGCGCGGATCCGTGGTGGTTTGGGGTTGTAGGGGATCTCCCCACGGGCCAGGCGGTCCACCGTCTCCAGCAGAGCCTGTACCCCCTCGCCCCGCGTGGCGACCATCGGCACCACGGGCACCCCCATCGCCGCCTGGAGCACCTCCGGCTCGATCCGTACTCCCTCCTGCTCCGCCACGTCCATCATATTCAACGCGACGACCAGGGGGGCGGGGAGGGAGATCAGTTCTGCGACCAGGTAGAGGCTCCGCTCCAGCGTGGCGGCGTCCACCAGGGCGATCACCACGTCGGGCCGCTCGCGGATGATGAACTCCCGCGCGATGACCTCTTCTGCGGAGTTGGCGGTGAGGCTGTAGGTGCCGGGCAGATCCACCAGCCGGTAGGTCGTGCCGCGGAAGGTGAAAGTGCCCTCCTTCCGCTCGACCGTCTTGCCCGGCCAGTTGCCGACGTGCTGGCTCAGGCCGGTCAGGAGGTTGAAGAGGGTTGACTTGCCTACGTTGGGCTGCCCAGCCAGGGCCACCAGGAGGGTGTCCTGCTCGGCCGTCGGTTCCGCGACGGTTGCCTGGACCGGGTGGCAGGAACTCACTCCGACTGCCTCCGTACGAGGATGTGGCGGGCCTCCCCCCGCCCCAGCGCGACGCGGGTGTCGCGGATCCGGACGATGAGAGGGCCCCGACCGAAGTTCTGCACCACCGTTATCTCCGCCCCCGGGGTGAAGCCGAGGGCGGTCATCCGACCCAGGAGTCTGCGACCGCCGGCTAACTGCACCACCACGCCGTGCTCGCCCGAACGGAGCGCGTCCAGGGGCATTGCCCCCACGCTTCCGCCGGGAAAAGGGACTCCGTAATTTCTCATAGCCGTTGTTCCTCCTTGGAGTGGTCTTGCTGACATTGTGCACAATAGCCAGTGAGGAAGAGGTGGACGTCGGTGATCCGCAGATGTTCCCGCTCGCTGAGCGCACGGACCACCTGGGCGATCTGGGGGGCGTCGAACTCGATGACCCGTCCGCATCCCAGGCAGGTGAAGTGGTAGTGAGGAACCTCCTGGACCGCTTCGAAGTGGGCGTGGCCCTCCCCCAGACGGTGTTCCTCGACCAGCCCGATCTCTTTCAGCAGGGCCAGGGTCCGATACACGGTGGCCAGGCTGATCCGGGGATCGCGCGCTCTGGCCCGGTCGTGGATGGTCTCCGCGTCCAGGTGTTCCTCTGCTTCCTCTAGCACCTCCATCACCAGCCGCCGCTGCCGGGTCAACCGGCGGCCTGCGGCGTGGAGGGCGGCCGTCAATCGTCGTTCCATCCTCGCAACCTGCAATTGAGAATCATTCTCAAATAAATTATACCACCGATGGCTGTCGCAAGCAAGTGGATTCCCTGGCGGTGAGGTTCAGATCTGACCGCAGAGACGCAGAGGAGACAGAGAGGAGGAGAAAAGATGGCGAACTCTGCGCCCTCTGCGTCCCCGCGGTGAAGTCATCCGACCCCTGTTGGAGAGAGGTCGGGAGAACGTGATCGACTCTCAGAAGAGAGGAAACTCCCGCTGCAGGATCCGTTCCCGTACCTGGTGGACCTGGGCCAGTTGTTCGTCCAGGATCGCCCGCACGTCGGCCTGGATACTAGGGGTGAGGGAGCCGGAAACGGGCCGGACGTAGGCGGTCGCTACCAGCGGCTGGTCCAGCGGCGCGCCGATCTGGGAGAGCAGGTAGACGGTGGCTTCCTTCACCGTGGGCACGCGCTCGACGATCTCCTTCGCCGCCAGCATCGCCAGGACGTTGTAGACCTTCCCCACGTGGGAGATGGGGTTCTTGCCGCAGGCCGCCTCCAGGCTGGTGGCGCGGAAGGGGGTGATCAGGCCGTTCACTCGGTTCCCCCGACCAACCGCCCCGTCGTCCCCCATCTCCGCCGAGGTGCCGGTAAGGGTCAGATAGACCGCTCCGGCGTCTACATCGTCGGCGGTGTTGACATAGACCACCACCTCGCGGGTGTCCAACTCTGCGGCGAACGTCTGGATCGCCTCTTGGGCTGCCTGTCGGGCCTCAAGGTACTCGGCGGCGTCGTGGATACGCTCGGCGATGAAGGGGAGGGCGATTGTGAGGACCATCTTGTCACCCTGCCGAGCGCCCATCACCTTCACGTCCTCGCCGATCGGGAACTGGTCGATCAGTTCGTGGTTGATGTACTGGGAGGTTTCGTACACCGCCCGCTCCAGCCCTGATCGGGGCCAGTGGCTGACGCCGAAACTGGTGTCGTTCGCTGTCACCTGATCGACCACGTAGGCCAGTTCCTCCGCGCCGCGCCCGACGAAGGAGTCGATCACCATATGTCGATCCGGGTCCAGATACCGCATTGTCTCCCGGATGTGCTTGCGGGCTGCCTCGATGGCGATGGCGTCCAGGGGGATCTTCCGCCCCTTGTAGGTGGGCGTGCCCCGGCCGGCGATCTGGATGCGGATGGGCCGGATCATATGGCCGCCTCCATAGCCTACCTCCACCTCTCCGGCCACCAGTTGGACCTTGTCGAAGTTATGGTGGAGGAGGGTCCCGAGGTTCTCCTGGCACCAGCGGCTGTACTCCACTGAGATCCGCTCTGCGATCCCGTCGCAGAGGCTGTCGGGATGGCCGACCCCTTTTCGCTCGACGATCTCGACGGGCAGGTCCTCGATGTACGGTCCTAGGGCCTCCGTTACAACGATATTCCGTTTCGCCACTTTTGTCTCCTTTCCCCCGAGCGGCCGCGGAGAGGACGGCTGCCCCGATGACAAAAAAATCCCCCTCCTGGACGACAGAAGGGGCACGACGGGCGCGCCACCTCTTATCTTCCAGAACCCACGTTCTGCCGGAATTGGCACCGTGACTCGTGACTGGCTGCTCGTTGCTAGTTGCCAGAATCAGCGAACCAGCAACTAGCCACCAGCCTCCAGTCCGGTTGCCGAGGCTTCACAGGGCCGGTCCCTCCGCCTCTCTGGATAAGAGGGCCGCCAGGGCTATGAAATTGTGTTCGGAGATGATAGCACAAAACGGGGAGTTGTCAACCAAAATGCGCCATAGGACGCTTCCGCGTCTTGACACTTCTTTATTCTGGGTTACAATAAGGCCACAGTCAGGTTCTGTTAAAGGCGACGAACAGGAGTAGTAGGCCATCTCTCCAGCGAGCCGGGGACGGTGAAAGCCCGGCAAACGGCGTGCGGGAGAACGCCTGGACCAGGGTCCAAAGGCCGAACTCGCCTGGGAGCCGCGTCGGTGAAAGCCTCGCAAGGCAAGTAATCGACGACGGATGGCCCCCGTTATCGGGCCCAGAGTGGGAGGCGTTGGCTCTGTACCGGCCAACGTCGTCCAATCAGGGTGGTACCGCGGAGCGCCCCTTCGTCCCTGAGGCGAAGGGGCGTCGTTTATCAGCAGATGAAGCAGATGAAGCGGATAAAGCGGATAAAGCGGATAAAGCGGATAAAGCGGATAAAGCGGATAAAGCGGATAAAGCGGACGGGGCGGACAGGGTGAGCGGAGGATTGCGAGAGGAGATATGTGAGAAAGATTGAGGAATTGCCTGGTGCGATTACGTCTCACCTGGTCCGATCGAGCGATCTGAACCACCACGGCACGCTGTTCGCCGGGCGGATGGCCGAATGGGTGGTGGAGGCCGCCTTCATCGGTGCCCAACGGGCCCTGGGGATCGATCCCTCCCGACTGGTCTGCCTGAAGGTCCACGGGCTCACTTTCACCCGCGGAGCAGTGAGCGGGGACACGGTGGAATTGCGATCGCGCCCGGCCCACGTGGGGCGTACCAGCATCACGATCTACGTGGAGGCCTTCATCCCCCGCTACGGGGATCGAGCACTGTTGGATGGGTTCGTCACCTTCGTCTGCGTCGAGGACGGCAAGTCGGCCCCCCACGGGGTCGTGGTGGAGCGCCCCACCGGAGGGGAGGCCCTGCGGCTGTGGGAAGCAGTCGAGCGGCTGAGGGCACAGAAGGATTAGGGAATCGCGGATTGTGGATTGGGGGTGTGCAGGGATGCGTGTGGTCGAATTGACCTCCGGCATTTTCCACCTGCAGGGTGGGGTCAACATAGGCCTGGTCGTCCGGGACGGGAAGGGGCTCCTGATCGACACAGGACTGGACAAGGACGCCGCCCGGCGGGCACTGCGGGTTGCCGAAGGGATGGACGTGCGGATCGAGGCGATCTTCCTCACCCACGCCCACGCCGACCACTTTGGCGGGGCCTACTTCCTGCAACGTCGCCTGGAGGTGTCGACCTTTGCCCCCGGCCTGGAAGCGGCAATGATGGAGCATCCGATTATGGAGCCGGTCTTCCTCTACGGCGGGGCAGCCCCGATCCAGGCCCTGCGACATAAGTTCACCCTGGCCAAGCCCTGCCGGGTGGACCACGTGGTGGAGCCCGGTCCGCAGGCGATCGGGCCCTTCCAGGTGGAGGTCGTTCCGCTGCCGGGCCACGCGCCCAACCAGATGGGGGTCGCCGTGGGGGACGTGCTCTTCTGCGCCGACGCCGTCTTCCCGGCAGAGACGCTCCAGAAGCACAAGGTGATCTTCTGCGCCGATATGGACGATGCGCTGGAGACGCTGAAACGGCTACCCGACCTGCCCTATGCCCACTTCGCCCCTGGTCACGGGCCCGCCTATGAGGCCGGGGAGGGGATCGCCGCCATCTGTCGGGCCAACCGGGAGCGGCTGGAGGCCATCCGGGAGGAAGTCTATGCCGCAACGGCATCGCCCCAGGGGACGGCCGACCTGGTCCAGCACGTCGCCGACCGCTTCAGCCTCCAATTGACCACCCCCACCGCCTACTACCTCACCCGCACCACCATCCTTGCCGCCCTCTCCGCGCTGGAGGGGGCGGGGAAGGTCAAGACCGTCGTTAGAGACAACCGGCTGTTCTGGATGTGTGCTTGAGACGTCGAACGCCGAACGTAGAACATCGAACATCGAACATAGAACGTGGAAGGAGGGGAAGATGACCGAACCATATAACCCGCAGGAGATCGAACCGAAGTGGCAGAAGAAGTGGGAGGAGGACCAACTGTACCGGGCCGTCATCGACTACAGCAAGCCGAAACACTACGCCCTGACCATGCTCCCTTACCCCAGCGGCGACCTGCACATCGGTCACTGGTACGCGATGGCCCCCAGCGACGTCCGCGCCCGCTATATGCGGATGCGGGGGTACAACGTCCTCTTCCCGATGGGCTTCGACGCCTTCGGCCTCCCCGCCGAGAACGCCGCCATCCAGCGGGGCATCCACCCCTTCAAGTGGACGATGTCCAACATCGAACGGATGCGCAAGCAGTTGAAAAGTATGGGCGCGATGTTCGATTGGGAGCGGGAGGCCATCTCTTGCCTGCCGGGGTACTACCGCTGGACCCAGTGGTTCTTCCTGAAACTGTACGATATGGGGCTGGCCTATCGGAAGAAGGCCCCGGTCGATTTCTGCCCTAAGTGCAACACCACCCTGGCCCGGGAGCAGGTCTGGGGGGAGGACCGCCACTGCGAGCGGTGCGGCACGCCGGTCATTAAGAAGGAACTGGAGCAGTGGTTCTTCAAGACGACCGCCTACGCCGAAGAACTGCTGGACTTCTCCCAGATCGACTGGCCGGAGCGGGTGGTGACGATGCAGACCAACTGGATCGGCCGCAGCGAGGGAGCCAACGTCACCTTCCGCTCCGAGCAGGGCGACCCCATCGTGGTCTTCACCACCCGGCCGGATACCCTGTGGGGAGCCACCTTTATGGTCCTGGCCCCCGAGCACCCGCTGGTGGACAAACTGACCACGCCGGAGCATCGGGAGGAGGTGGAGGCCTACCAGTACCAGGCCGCCCGCCAGAGCGAGATCGAACGACTCTCCACCGAGAAGGAGAAGACCGGCGTCTTCATCGGCGCTTACGCGATCAACCCGGTCAACGACGAGCGGATCCCCATCTGGATCGCCGATTACGTGATGATGACTTACGGGACCGGCGCGATTATGGCCGTCCCGGCCCACGACGAGCGGGACTTCGAGTTCGCCCTGAAGTTCGGCCTGCCGATCATCCCGGTCATCGAGCGGCCCGACGGGATCGCCAAGTCCTTCGTCCCGAAGGGAGCGGTCGCCGAGGGGTTCGCTCAGGCGCTGACCGAGGCCAGCATCCCCTTCGAGGAGCAGGACGACGGCTTGGCCGTCACGCTCCAGAAAGACCAGATCGACCGGTACGTCGCGCTGGCGAAGGAACACGTCCGGCCCGGCTCCTGGATCGAGGTGGTGGGCACTGGCTGGCACTTCATCTTTGACGACGGCGTGCTCACCCTCGACGGGACCGAGTCGGAGCAGGCGATCCTGGCCCGCTGTCGGGAACGGAGGCCGGAGATGGCCGAGAAGCGGACGGTGATGGGGATGCTGTGGGACGTCCCCTTTTACCGCGACGTCCTCTTCCACGCCGAGTACGGCGCGATGATCCACTCCGGTCCCTTCACCGGCACCCCGGGCGACGAGGCGGTGAAGAAGGTGACGAAGTGGCTGGAGGAGAAGGGGATCGGCGAGTTCGCCGTCAATTACCGGCTGCGGGACTGGCTGGTCAGCCGCCAGCGGTACTGGGGTGCGCCCATTCCCATCATCTACTGCGACAAGTGCGGTATCGTCCCCGTCCCCTACGAGGACCTGCCGGTGTTGCTGCCGGAGGACGCCGAGTTCCTGCCCACCGGCGAGAGCCCCCTGAAGTATCACGAAGAGTTCCTACACACCACCTGCCCCAAGTGCGGCGGCCCCGCCACCCGCGAGACGGACACGATGGACACCTTCGTCTGCTCGTCGTGGTATCAGTACGCCTATCTGAGCCCCTACTACAAGGAGGGCGAGCCGGTCGGCCCCGACGATTCCCCGTTCGACCCGGAGGAGGGGAAGTACTGGCTGCCGGTGGACGTCTACACGGGCGGGATCGAGCACGCCACGATGCACCTGATCTACACCCGCTTCTTCACTAAAGCGATGCGGGATATGGGCCTGGTCGACTTCGACGAGCCGATGCTGAAACTGCGCAACCAGGGGATCATCCTCGGCGAGGACGGCGAGAAAATGTCCAAGAGCCGGGGCAACGTCGTCGCGCCGGACGACCTGGTGGAGCGGTACGGGGCGGACACGGTCCGCGGCTACTTGATGTTCGGCTGGCGATGGGAGTTGGGCGGGCCGTGGGACCCCCACGGGATCGAGGGGGTGCATCGGTGGCTGAACCGGGTGTGGAACCTGGTGCTAGAGGAGCCTCGGGGCCGGGACCAGGGAGGACCGACCGAGAAAGAGATCGCCGACCTGCGCCGGGCGACGCACAAGACGATCAAGCGTGTCACCGACGACCTGGAGGAGCTTGCATTCAACACCGTCATCGCCGCGCTGATGGAGTTCACCAACACGCTCCAGAAGGCGAAGGAGACGGCCGTGTACGGCACCGAGGCGTGGGAGGAGGGGATCGAGACGCTGCTGCTGCTGCTGGCCCCCTGCTGCCCGCACATCGCCGAGGAACTGTGGGTCCGCACCGGCCGCCCGTACTCCATCCACCAGCAGCCGTGGCCTGAGTACGACCCGGCCCTGACCGTCGAGGAGGTGGTCACCCTGGTGGTGCAGGTCAACGGGAAGGTGCGGGCCCGGATCGAGGTCCCGGCCGACATCACGGAGGAGGCCGCCAAGGAGGCTGCCCTGGCCGAGCCGAACGTCCAGCGGCACATCGACGGCAAGGAGATCCGCAAGATCGTTTACGTGCCGGGGCGGCTGGTGAACATCGTCGTCTGACGGAGGCCGCGAAGGCGCGGGGGGCGCGGAGAAGCGGTATGGGGCTCTGCGCCCTCCGCGTCTCTGCGGTGAGGCTATACAGTTGTTGGGAGGTTCCTATGACCTTCTTCCACGTCGCCGATCTGCCGAGCGTCGAGATGTTGCCGGGGGTGATCCGGCGGGCCGTGTGGCTGGACAATGTGATGGTGACCTTCTTCGAGTTCGAGCCGAACACCGTCGTTCCCACTCACGACCATCCCCACGAGCAGATCACCTACGTAGTCGAAGGGGAGATGGAGTTCACGCTGGGGGAAGAAACGCGGCGGCTGCGGGCGGGGGAGGGGGTCTGCATTCCACCGAATACGCCGCACGGTGCCCGCATCCTCGACCGGCGCACCTTTGTGCTGGACGCCTGGCACCCGCCACGGGAGGATTACAAGTAATCTGTACCTTCCTCGCTCTCCCCCTTTTGCCTATCTGGATTGCTGGAAATAGAAAACGAGCAATATAAAGCAGTGCCCCCTGCACAAAAAATGCGATGGCCCTGGAATGCCGGGGCCGGAAAACCTTGACGACGACGAACTTTTTTGTTATAATGTAGTCGTCCTATGATTTATGAAAAGAGTAGGCGAGTTAGAAGCCGCAGCCGGGCTGTCAAGGCCGGGCTTCATTGCATTAGGGGCACGTTGCAATATGGTGGAGTTTGATCTTTCTCCTCTGCTCGGCGTGCGGCCCGGCGAGCAGTTGGCGTTTGAGTTGGATGAGGGTCCCCAACGACTGGAGGATATCTCCGTCTCCTTCCTCCGCGGCTCCCTTACCTTCATCCGGGTTCAGGGCGGGGTTCTTGTCGAAGGTCGGGTTGAGACCCAGATCGAACTCGTGTGTGTCCGCTGCCTGGAGCCTTTCCTGTTCGACACGACCTTCGACCTGGAGGAGACGATCGGCCTTCCCGGACGTCGCCGCCCCGGGATCACCTACACTCTGACTCCAGAAGGGAGGTTCGACATCGCTCCCCTCCTGCGTGAACAGGTCTGGGTGGAGGTGCCCATCAAACCCCTCTGCCGCCCCGACTGCCACGGTCTTTGCCCCGTGTGCGGGCAGAACCTGAACGAGGGGACCTGTGGATGTCATATCGACCCGGTCGATCCTCGTATGGCCGTTCTAGCATCATTGCTCACAGGAGAGCGAGAGTAGCCTATGGACGCGGTCGGAGAACTGCTGCAGCGGGCAGAAAACCAGGGGTACGTGACGATCGACGACGTGTTGGAGGCCTTCCCGGAGGCCGAGGGGTCGATGGAGCAGCTGGAAGAGGTCTTCGTCTTCCTTCACGAGGCAGGGATCGAAGTCTACGACGAGGGCGAGAAGCCGGAAGAGGAAGTGGTTGGAGACACCGGCGGGCCGAAGGAAGCACCAGAGTACGATCTGAGCGACATCTCCGCCGACGATACGGTAGGCCTATACTTGAAGGAGATGGCTCAGGTCCCCCTGCTGACCACCGAAGAGGAGGTCCGTCTGGCCCAGATGGTGGAACTGGGGCGGGAGGCGGAGCGGCTGTTAAGCGAGGACGGCACCGATCCGGCGGAGCGCAGCCGCCTGGAAGCGCTGGTCGAGCAGGGGCGGGCAGCGCGCGAGCACCTGATCAAGGCCAACACCCGATTGGTGGTCAGCATCGCCAAGAAGTACATCGGCCGGGGGGTCCCCTTCCTCGACCTGATCCAGGAGGGGAACCTGGGCCTGATGAAGGCGGTGGAGAAGTTCGACTACCGGCGGGGCTACCGGTTCTCCACCTACGCCACCTGGTGGATCCGCCAGACGATCACCCGCGCCATCGCCGACCAGGGCCGCACCATCCGCGTCCCGGTCCATATGTCCGACCGCATCCGCCGCCTCTACCGCACCGCCCGGCAACTGGAGCAGGAGCACGGTCGCGCGCCCACGCCGGAGGAGATCGCCGAAGAGATGGACCTGGAGCCGCGGAAGGTCCAGTGGATGATGCGGGTCTCCTGGCAGCCGCTGAGCCTGGAGCGGCCGGTGGGGGATGAGGAGGATAGCGAACTCGGCTACTTTATCGAAGACGAGACCACCCCCACCCCACCCCAGAGCACGTACCACAAACTGCTGGCGGAGAAGATCGAAGAGATCCTCTCCACCCTCAGCCCCCGCGAGGCCCGGATCCTCCGCCTCCGCTTCGGCCTGGTCAACGGCCGTACCTACACCCTGGAGGAAGTGGGGCAGAAGTTCGGCCTCACCCGGGAGCGAATCCGTCAGATCGAGGGGAAGGCACTGCGACGGTTGCGCCACCCCCGCCGCAGCCGCCAGCTGCGGGATTTTCTGAGTTAGCCGGGTAAGGAACACTACAGAGGCACAGAGAACACAGAGTTCGCTCAAGATTAAGGCTTTTCTCTGTGTCTCTGTGGTGAGAGAATCGCTGAAAGTATGTAGGCCCTGCCCGATCGGACGAGAAATGTATCTACTATCCGCAGGTTATTCCGAGATGATGATGCCTCGGCCGCCGTGGCGGTCGGGGGAGGAGGCTTCCTGACCGCGCCGGTCCGTCGATGGACCCACGGCAACGACCGCCAGCCTCGCTGGCGGTTTTTTCTTTGCCTTACTCTGTGGTACAATACCCACGTTCGGAAGGAGGAGCGCTTATGGGAGAGAAGATTCTCGTCTGCGTCGCCTGGCCCTACGCCAACGGGGACCTTCACGTCGGCCATCTGGCCGGGGCCTACCTGCCTGCAGACATCTTCGCCCGCTACCACCGGCTGGCAGGCAACGACGTCCTGATGGTCTCCGGCTCCGACTCCCACGGCACCCCCATCACCATCCGCGCCGACCGGGAGGGGGTCTCCCCCCGCGAGATCTTCGAGCGGTATCACGCCCGCTTTCTGGAGACCCAGCAGCGGATCGGGATCAGTTACGACCTCTTCACCCACACCGACACGGAGAACCACCATCGGGTCGCTCAGGACATCTTCCTGAAACTGCTGGAGCGGGGCTACCTCTACCGTCAGACCCAGCGGCAACTCTACTCGGAGACGGAAGGCCGCTTCCTGCCCGACCGGTATGTGGAGGGGACCTGCCCCCACTGCGGATACGAGGAGGCGCGGGGGGATCAGTGCGACAACTGCGGCGCGCTGCTGGATGCGCTGGAGTTGATCAACCCCCGCAGCAAGATCGACGGCTCCACCCCGGTGGTGCGGGAGACGGAGCACTTTTTCCTCGACCTGCCCGCGCTTCAGGATCGGATCGCTGCCTACCTGAACGAGGACAAGGAGCACTGGCGGCCCAACGTCCTCAACTTCTCCCGCAATTACGTGGCGGAGGGGCTGCAGGGTCGGCCCATCACCCGGGACATCGAGTGGGGCATCCCGGTCCCGCTGGAAGGATACGAGGGCAAGCGGCTCTACGTCTGGTTCGAAGCGGTCATCGGCTACCTCTCCGCCAGCATCGAGTGGGCCCACAACGCCGGTCGGCCGGAGGCGTGGAAGGAGTGGTGGTATGACCCCGCGGCCAAGACCTACTACTTCATCGGCAAGGATAACATCCCCTTCCACACCGTCATCTGGCCGGCCGAACTGATGGGGGTGGAGCGGCTCTACGAGGACGACCCGAACAAACGGCTGAACCTCCCCTACGACGTCCCGGCCAACGAGTTTATGAACATCGAGGGGCAGCAGTTCTCCAAGAGCCGCGGGCTGGCGATCTGGCTGCCGGATTACCTGGACCGGTTCGACCCCGACCCCCTGCGCTACTACGTCACGGCGGTGATGCCGGAGACGCGGGACACGGACTTCAGTTGGGGCGATTTCGTCCGCCGCAACAACGACGAACTGGTGGCGACGTGGGGCAATCTGTGCCATCGGGTGTTGACCTTCGCCTACAAACATTTCGATGGACAGGTGCCGGTCCCGGGGTTGATGGAGCGGACCGATGTGGGGTTGCTGGCGCGCATCGACGTAGCGTTCGGGCCGATCGGCCGGCTGCTGGGCTCCTGCAAGTTCCGCGCCGCTCTCGGCGAGGTGATGAGCCTGGCCCGGGAGGTGAACAAGTACCTGGAGGAAAAGGGGCCGTGGTTCCAGATCAAGGAGGATCGCCAGGCAGCGGCGACCACCGTGTACGTTGCCCTGCGGGCCATCGACTCCTTGAAGATCCTCTTCGCCCCCTTCCTCCCCTTCTCCTCGGAAGCGCTCCACCGCTACCTGGGCTACGAAGCGCCGCTCTTCGGCCGCCAGTACGTCGCCACCTTCGACGAGGAGAGCCGAAGCCACGACGCTCTGTGTTACGACCCCTCCGGGGCGACGGGCCGCTGGGCTCCCAGCGAACTTCCCGCCGGGCAGCGGCTCCAACGGCCCCGGCCGTTGTTCCGGAAACTGGACCCGAAGGTGCTGGAAGAGGGACTGCCCTAGCCTGCGTCGGGAGAGCGGGCCTGTGAGCGAGCGGCTGACGCCCTCTGACGAGCCGGAGATCGCCGTCGTCGGCTTCTTCACCGTGCGCCATCGCCTGGAGACGGCGGGCGGTACACGTGGCGAGTTCTCCTTTCCCGCCTTCCGCTCCGCAGCCCTGTTTCGCACCCCGGAGGGGCGGGAGTGGGCCTTCCGCCGACGCCGCTGGTGGGGGGGCGTGTACGAACTTCGGGAGGGGAACCGGGTGCGGGGCACAGCGCGCCCCTTCGGTCTCCTCCGGCGGGGGATGGAGATCCTCTACGAAGGCCGTCCCTACAAACTGCAGCCGATCCGTTCGTGGGGCCTGGCCTGGCGCCTGAGCGACGGAGGCGACGTGCCCCTGCTGGAGATCCGTCCGAAGGGGCCTTTCCGGCGGGGAGTTCGGATAAAGGTGCTGTCGTCGGTGGATCTGCCTCTGGTGGCTTTCGCCTATTACCTCGTCTACACCCTGTGGCGGCAGGCTGCAGCGGCTCATTGAGGGAAGCCACTCTGGGTTCTCTCCGTTAGGGGAGGAGGAACCGAAAGGAGGCCGGAGAATCGTGGACTACGCGGTCCGTATCGTCCAGATCCTCATTATGATCGGGCTGCCGGTGGGGGCGTGGCTGTGGGCCCGACGGCGGCTGGGCGCGACCTGGGGGTTGATTGGGGCGGGGGTGCTCTCCTTCGCCCTCTCTCAGGTGGTCCATCTCCCCCTGAACTGGGCCCTGGGCCTGCTGGGGGGAGAGCGGGGCGTGGCCCTGTGGCCGGTGCCGCTGATGGCTCTGGTCGCCGGGCTCAGCGCAGGGACCTGCGAGGAGGGGGCGCGGTACGTGGTGCTTCGTTTCTGGCGGCGGGAGGCCCGGTCGTGGCGGGAGGGGGTCGCCTTCGGTACCGGGCACGGTGGGGTCGAGTCCTTCCTCCTCGGCATAGGAGCCCTGGTCGGTTTCGTGCAGATGGTGGCCCTGCGGGGGATGGACCTGGAGGGGATGGGGATTTCGGGTGAGATGCTGGAGCAGGTGCGGGCTCAGATCGAGGCCTATTGGTCCGCCCCCTGGTACCTCTTTCTCCTGGGCGGGCTAGAGCGGGCCTTCGCCCTCGCTATCCAGATCGGGCTCACCCTGATGGTCGTGCGGGCCCTGACGCGCGGCGTGCAGTGGCTCGCCTTCGCCGTCCTGGCCCACGCCCTGGTGGACGGGCTGGCGGTGGGCTTGATCCGCAGCGGCTGGTCGGTCCCGGCCGTGGAAGGGGTCGTTTTTCTGCTCGCTCTGCTGGCCGTAGGCTTTGTCTGGCTGGACCGGAGGGCGGGCCGCGCCATCCCTGCGGCCGATGTTTCACGTGAAACAGAGGGGGCGGAGGGAGAGATCTCCCGGGAGTAAGCCGGTTTCCTCCCCCCGCGCTCAAGGGTTGGTCATCGATCGAAGAGAAGGAGGTCCGCGATGGAGCAACGACCGAGGAAGGGCAAGTGGCGTACGTTTCTGGACGTGGCAACCGTTTTTTCGTTTGTTTTCAACGTGATCCTTCTCCTCGTCCTTCTCCTCTCCGTTCCCTCCCTGGCCTGCCTGAACGATCGGGCCCTGAAGCCGATGCTGTCCGAACTGGACGCGGCCTTCGCGAGCCTGGGGGAGGCCACCATCCACGCTCAGGTGGAGGTCAACCAGCCGATGGGGATCCGGTTCGACCTGCCGCTCAACCAGCCATTGGATCTGAACTTCGACCTCCCCATCAGCCAGCAGACGGTGGTGGTGCTGACCGCGCCGGTGCCCCTGACCGACGTCCCGGCCCGCTTCAACCTCCCCGGCGGCGGCGGGGTGATCAACGGCACGGTCTCCCTCTCCCTTCCCCCCGGAATGCAGCTGCCGGTCCGGCTGGATATGGTCGTCCCGGTGCAGAAGACCATCCCCATCCAGATGACCGTCCCGGTCAGCCAGACGATCCCCGTCCAGATGACCATCCCCGTCGAGATCCAATTGGGCGAGGCTGGGCTGAACCCGGTGGTGGAACGGCTGCGGAGTGTCTTCAGCCCCCTTCGGGCAGCCACCGAGGAGGTGCCCGGTGGCTTTTGCCCCTTCCCGTGAGCGGATGGGAGGGAGGTGAGTCCTGACCCACCGAGTGCCGATCTGCGACTACGAGGGCTCCCGCTACCGGACCGAGTTCTGGGGCCGGGACCGGGCGTATGAGGACGGCGCCGAGCGGTTGGCGATGCGCGCGCTGCTCCCCCCAACCGGCCGCCGACTGGTGGAGATCGGCGCGGGCTTCGGCCGCCTGGCCGACCTGTACACAGGGTATGACGAGGTCGTCCTCCTCGACTACGCCCGCTCCCAACTCCGCCAAGCGCGAGAGCGGCTGGGGGACGTCGGGCCGGGAGGGCGACCCCGCTACATCTACGTCCTGGGCGATTTCTACCGCCTCCCCTTCGTCCCCGGCCTCTTCGACACGGTGGTGATGGTCCGCACCCTCCATCACGCCGCCGACGCGCCCGCCGTCCTCCGCAACGTCTCCCGCATCCTGGCCCCGCAAGGAGCCTTCGTCCTGGAGTTCGCCAGCAAGCGGAACCTGAAGGCCATCCTCCGCTATCTCCTGCGTCGCCAGGATTGGTCCCCTTTCGCCCCCGAGCCGGTCGAGTTCGTTCCCCTCAACTTCGACTTCCATCCCCGGTGGGTGCTCTCCTACCTCCGGCGACTCGACCTCCGCGTCGAGCGGGTGCGGGCCGTTTCCTTCTTCCGGATCGGGTTCCTCAAGCGAGCGGTGCCCAATCGATTGCTGGTGAGGCTGGATGGGGCACTCCAACCCCTGGGCGCGCTCTTCCCGCTGACGCCCAGCGTCTTCCTCCGCGCCCGGGCCCCCGCCGACCGGCCGACCGCTCCCCCGGGCACCTTCTTCCGCTGTGTCCACTGCGGCTCCGCCGTGCTGATAGACCAGGGGGACCGTGTCGTTTGCACCGACTGCGGGGCCGGGTTCCCCGTCGAAGAGGGGCTTTACGACTTCCGAGGTGAGGAGGGATGAGCCGACGGGAGCCGCTTTTCTCTGGCCTCGTCTTTAACGAGGAAGGAGAGCCGGTCCAGACGACAGAGGTGGGCGGTGAGCCCTTCTACGCCATCCCCGACGGCGACTTCCTCCGCCACATCGAGGCCGTCGAGGTGGATCGGCAGATCGTGGCCCACATCAAGGAGCGGCTGCTGGAGATGAAGGACCTGGTGGTGGAAGGGGTGATGCAGATGATCGGTTCCGACGATCCGTTCACCCGCGCCGCCGTTGAGCGAAGCCTGGAGAACTTCGACCGGGTCCTGGAGACCTCCGCTGCGGTGGTCGATTTGGAGGATTTCCGGCTCTGGCTCTGGATGACCGGCTTCCGCGTGGTGGTCAACGTGCACGGGGAGGTGGTGAGGGTGGAGATGCCCGGCCTGGAGCCATCCCCCTAAAGTCGGCCCGCTGCCCCCGTAGGGCCTTCGCGTTTCTGCAAGAATTGTTGTTGATACATCTCTTTGTGTAAGAATGCGGTGTTCCCCATTCTCGTCCCACCGCTTGACAGTTTCCCCACCCCGTGGTAGCATATAGAAAGCCGGTCGTTAGCACTCTTGTATTGAGAGTGCTAAATTTTATACGGTGGCGTGAGGGGAGGATGGGACCGCGGACGCGGAAGAAGGGAGAGGAAAAGCGACAACCGGAGGAGCCGACCCCCCGGCAGCAGATGATCCTGGGCCTGGTAGTCCGTGAGTACGTGCAGACGGCTGCGCCCGTCGGCTCCCGCACCCTGGTCGAGCGGTACGGGCTGGACATCAGCCCGGCCACGGTGCGCAATGAACTGGCCGCCCTGGAGGCGATGGGGTATCTCACGCATCCCCACACTTCCGCGGGCCGGATGCCGACCGACCAGGGCTACCGCTACTTCGTCGAGCGGCTGCTGCGGGAATCGGAACTGCCGCTGGCGGAACGGCGCACCATCGCCCACCAGTTCCAGCAGGTGCGGCAGGACGTTGAGGAATGGATGCCGCTCGCCGCCTCGGTGCTGGCACGCACCACGCGATCCGCCGCCCTGGTCACCGCCCCGCGCGCCGCCCAGGCCCGCTACCGGCACCTGCAGCTCATCTCCACCCAGGGGCGGTTGGTCCTGCTGATCCTTGTCCTGCAGGGCGGCCTGGTCAAACAGCAGATGCTGACCCTACCGGAGCCGCTGCCCCAGCAGTTCCTCAGCGAGGCGGCGGACCGGCTCAACCAGTTGTGCACGGGCCTCTCCGCCGACGAGATCGAACCGCGCATCCCCGCCCTTCCCACCTTCGAGGCCGACATCGCTCGGCTGGTGGTGGAGATTATGCGCCGCGCCGGGTCGACCACCGCCGACGAGGTCTACCACGACGGGCTGAGTGAACTGCTCCAGGAGCCGGAGTTCACCGAGGGAGGCAAGGCGCGCAAGGTGCTGCGTGTCATCGAGGAGCGCAGTTTCCTGGAGGCGGTCCTGGCCGATGCCCTGGGGCCCACCACTATCGGCAGCGTACGGGTGATGATCGGCGGCGAGGGCCGCTTCGACGAACTCCACGCCTGCAGTTTGGTCCTCAGCCGGTACGGCGTCGCCGGCCTGGCCACCGGCGCGCTGGGGGTCCTGGGCCCCACCCGAATGGGGTACGGCCGGGCTATCTCCGCCGTCCGTTTCGTCGCCGGTATCCTATCCGAACTGGTCCGCGAGGTCTTCGCGGCCAGCGCCGAACTTCCTCCTACTCCACCGACGAGGAGGTTGCTGGAATGAGTAAGAAGAAGCGGAAGAAGGGAAAGCAGAAGGAGGAGGAGAGGACAACCGCCGCGGCCACGGCGGAGGCGGTCCCCACCCCTTCGGAGGAGCCGACGGCAGAACAGCCCCCCGAGGCCGAAACGGAGTCCGTCGAACTGTCGGAGGCCGAGGCGAAGGAAGACGAACTGGAGCGGTTGAGGAAAGAACTGGAGGAAGCTCAGGCCAAGGCGGCTGAGTACCTGGAGGGATGGCAGCGAACCCAGGCGGAGTTCGCCAACTACCGGAAGCGGCAGGAGGCGGAACGACGACAGTGGGTTCAGATGAGCAACGCCACCCTCATCGCCAAGATCCTGCCGGTGCTGGACGATCTGGAGCGGGCGGAGAAAACTCTGCCTCCGGGGCTGGAGCACTTGACCTGGATCGAGGGCATCTTCCTGATCAAGCGGCGGCTGGAGATGATCCTGGAGGCCGAAGGGGTCCGACCTATCGAGACGGAGGGGAGGACCTTCGATCCGCTGTACCACGAGGCGGTGACCTATGAGGAGGTCGAGGGGTACGAGGACGGGCAGATCATCGGCGAGGTGCAGCGAGGGTATATGCTGGGCGACCGGGTGATTCGCCCCGCCCTGGTCCGAGTGGCCCGTGCGTCTGTGGAGGAGCCTCAGGATGAGGGGAAGGCGGCAGCAGACCAACAAGCAGATTAAGCGGATTAAGCGGATTGGGCCGATGGGGGGGAATGGTGTGAGCGGTATCGAGCAGCAGATCAGAGGTGAAGGGCAGGGAAAGTATGGGTAAGATCATTGGAATTGACCTGGGCACCACCAACTCCGTCTGTGCGGTGATGATGGGGGGCGAGCCGGTCGTCATCCCCAGCGCCGAGGGGGGGCGGCTGTTCCCCTCGGTCGTCGCCGTCAACCCCAAGACCGGGGAGCGGTTGGTGGGCCAGGTCGCCAAACGACAGGCAATCGTCAATCCGGAGAACACGATCTTCTCCATCAAGCGGTTTATGGGGCGCAAGTTCGACGACCCGGAGGTCCAGCGAGCCCTCCAGATCGTCCCCTACAAGGTCACCGCCGCCCCCAACGGCGACGTGCGGGTCTGGATGGGCGGCAAGGAGTACTCCCCGCCGGAGATCTCGGCGATGATCCTCCAGAAGATCAAGGCGGACGCCGAGGCCTACCTGGGCGAGGAGGTAACCCAGGCGGTGATCACCGTGCCGGCCTATTTCAACGACAGCCAACGACAGGCCACCAAGGACGCCGGGCGGATCGCCGGCCTGGAGGTCCTGCGCATCATCAACGAGCCGACCGCCTCCTCCCTCGCCTACGGGTTGGGGGAAAATCGGGACGAGATCATCGCCGTCTACGACCTGGGCGGCGGCACGTTCGACATCTCCATCCTCGACGTGGGCGACGGCGTCTTCGAGGTGAAGTCTACCAGCGGGGATACCTTCCTCGGCGGCGACGATTTCGACCGGCGCATCATCGACTACCTGGCGGACGAGTTCGAGAAGGAGTATGGGGTCGATCTGCGCAAGGACCGCCAGGCGCTGCAGCGGCTGAAGGAGGCGGCGGAGAAGGCAAAGATCGAACTTTCCTCGATGCTGGAGACGGAGATCAACCTGCCCTTCATCACCGCCGGTCCCTCCGGTCCCCTGCACCTTCAGATGCGGCTCACGCGGGCCAAACTGGAGCAACTGACCGAGGACCTGATCCTCCGCACCATTGAGCCCTGCAAGCAGGCGCTGGAGGACGCCGGGTTGAAGCCCTCCGACATCGACCAGGTGATCCTGGTCGGCGGGCAGACCCGGATGCCGGCCATCCAGCAGATCGTGGCCGAGTTCTTCGGGCGGGAACCGCACAAGGGAGTCAACCCGGACGAGGTGGTGGGGGTCGGCGCGGCGATCCAGGCCGGCGTGCTGGCCGGCGAGGTGAAGGACGTGGTCCTGCTGGACGTGACGCCGCTGACCCTGAGCGTGGAGACGCTGGGCGGCGTCGCCACGCCGCTCATCGAGCGCAACACCACCATTCCCACCCGCAAGACCCAGATCTTCTCCACCGCCACCGATAACCAGACCCAGGTGGAGATCCACGTGGTCCAGGGGGAGCGGCCGATGGCGGCCGACAATATCAGCCTGGGCCGGTTCATCCTCGACGGCATCCCGCCCGCCCCGCGCGGCGTCCCCCAGATCGAGGTCACCTTCGACATCGACGCCAACGGCATCCTCAACGTCTCCGCCCGCGACAAGGCCACCGGCCGGGAGCAGTCGATGCGCATCGTCCCCTCCAGCGGGCTGACCCCCGAGGAGATCGAGCGGATGGTGCAAGAGGCGGAGATGTACCGGGACCAGGACCGAAAGAAGAAGGAACTGGCCGAGGCCCGGAACCTCGCCGACAACGCGGCCTACGCGGCGGAGAAGTTCCTCCGCGAGTTGGGCGACCAGGTTCCCGCCGAGGCCCGGAAGAACCTGGAGGAGAAGGTGCGCGCTCTCCGCGAGAGCCTCTCCGGAGAGGACGTGGCCCGCATCCGCCAGCGCACCGCCGAACTGAACGAGGCCCTCCAGGCCATCGGCGCTCAAATGTATCAGGGAGCCGGCCCGGCCGCCTCCCCGCCCCCCAGC